>CAXUNW010000007.1:7197-35188 GCA_964252505.1 uncultured Acidobacteriaceae bacterium | reverse complement strand
CGCGGCGCGGGCTATCTGGGTGGTGCACAAACGGTCTGTGGCGCGGGGGAAGACGAAGGTTTCCTCCTCTTTATCCTACGGGGTGAGGCCTATACTTTACGGATGCAAAGCGCTGAGATCGAGCTGAAGTTCGCGATCGTGGACGTGGCAGAGTTTCAGGGGCGGCTTGGCCGCATGGGCTTTCATCTGGACACCCGGCGCACGTTCGAGGCGAATACGCTCTATGACACGTTAGAGCGAAGGCTGCGCGGGGCAGCGCAGATCCTGCGGTTGCGGCAGTATGGAGACCTTTGGACGCTGACGCACAAACGGCATCCGGAGGTGGAGGATCTAGGCTCGCGGTACAAGGTCCGGATCGAGACCGAGACGCACCTGGACGATGGCGAGGCGATGCATGAGGTGTTTGGACACCTGGGCTATCACGCTGTCTTCCGCTATGAAAAGTTCCGCACGGAATGGTCGGATGGGGTCGGGCATCTGGTGGTGGATGAGACGCCGATCGGCGTGTGGGGCGAGCTGGAAGGGCGGCCGGAGTGGATTGACGCGACGCTTGAACGGCTTGGCGTGTCGCTCGGGCAGTGTACGACGGACAGCTACGGCAAGCTGTTTTTGGCCTGGAAGGAACGGACAGGCAGCCCGGTGGATCATCTGACGTTTGACGCGATTGGCGAGTTCTCCGGCGAGCCTGCCGGGAGTCTGCAGGCGGTGGGTAGGGCTTGATGGCGTGGTAGGACTGTCCGCTGTCCGACAAGGCTAACGAGCGGAGAAAAGTCAGCCGATAGACCCTTTGAAGCTGGAGGGGGTATGGGCCTAACACGATGTGAACACACCTTTCAATCGGGAAGAGCGGTCAGGGTGCGTCGTCTCCTACAGACCGCAATGTTTGCGTTGATGGCCGCCACAGCCGGCGCGCAGGCACGAACGCTGGAGCGCCGTGTCCCCGTTGAGTATCCCGCCCTGGCGGTTCGCATGCGGGTGGCAGGAACCGTGAACGTGATTGCGGAGATCGACACAGACGGTAACGTGACCGAGGCCAAGGCAGTTGCCGGACATGCGCTGCTGCGCCAGCCGGCAGAAAAGTCTGTATTGCACTGGAAGTTCGCCGCTGCGGCGAAGCCGAGCAGTGTGAATGTCAATGTCCGGTTCGATTTGGACACGGCATCCGCGCATTGAGTTTGTGGGGCGAGGTTACACGATGAAGCTAGAAGCAAAGTTCGGAATCATGACCGCGGTGCTGATTGCGGCGATGTTCTTGAGTTCGTTGATTGCCCAGTTTCGCATTGCCGAGGCGAACAAGCTGTCCGATGTGGTGATGGGGCAGCGGGTGCCGGCTCTAAGCGCGATGCACGACCTGAATGAAGAGCTTCGCGGCAGCGTACGGGCGCTCGAATCGTACATGCTGTTCGGGGTCGATCCGGCGCTTGCGACGCAGTTCATCCGGGAGCGGGAAGACCGCATCTCTCGGGCGCAGATCGCCATGGGGCGGGTGCGTGAAGCCACGCTTAACAGCCAGCTGGATGCGGAAGACGGCGAGCGGGTGCGCCGGATGGATGCCGGCCTGAACCAGGTGAAGGAGCTGGAAGAACGGATCGAAAAGCTCAACCAGGCGCACACCGAGGCAGGAACAGCGCAGGCTTACGATTTGCTGCGAAACGAGTTGCTGGGCGTCGACGCCTCCGTAGCCGAGGCCATGGAGGCGCTGATGAAGACGCAGCGCAGCCTGGTGGATAGCGAACGGCTGAAGCTACACGACGAGAACAAGACGCTGGTGGTGACGCTGTGGATGACGACCCTGCTGGGTCTTCTGTTCGGCGGTGGCGCATCCATGTTGTTTACCCGGCACGTCTCCCGGGGCATCTGCCGTGTGGTCGAGCATGCCAATGCGATTGCGGCGGGGGACTTGGCAGGGGGCGAGACGGGCGAGTTGTCGAACGACGAGATTGGCGAGCTGGGCCTGGCGATGCGCAAGATGCAGGCCAGCCTCTCCGGGATCATCGGGACGGTCGTGCAGACGGCGCGATCGCTGACCGGCAGCGCGGATTCCATGCGATCGGCGAGCGATCTGATCCACCGACGCATCGACGAGCAGAGCCAGCAGACGCAGCAGGCGGCGACTGCGCTGCAGCAGATGTCGGCCTCGATCGCCGAGGTCTCCCGTCATGCGCAGTCGGCAGCCGACACGGCGCGTTCCGCGGCGCAGACCGCGCATGAAGGTGGCGACATCGTCAAAGAGATGCTCGTGTCGATGTCGAGCATTGCGACAGCGGTAAGCGAAACCTCCTCGACAGTCGGGCTTTTGGGAGAAGACTCAAAGCGCATCTCGCAGATCGTGACGGTGATTGATGAAATTGCGCGGAAGACGAATCTGCTGGCGCTGAATGCAGCGATCGAGGCAGCCCGGGCTGGTGAGCAGGGACGAGGCTTCGCGGTGGTGGCCGGCGAGGTGCGACGGCTGGCGGAATCGACGGCCGAGGCGACGAGCCAGATCTCCGGCATGATCCGGGGCATCCAGGAGCGGACGCATGTCGCGATCGCCAGCATGGCCAGCGGAACGGTGACGGTGAGCCAGGGCGTGACCACCACAAACCAGGCAGGCGAGGCGCTCGAACGCATCATCGGAATGGCAGAACGCGTGGATCGCATGATCGCGCAGATTGCCATCGCCGCAACGCAGCAGTCAGTGGCGGCAAACCAGTCCAGCGCCAGCCTTCACTCCATTTACTCGCTGAGCCATGAGAATCTATGCGAGATGGCGACGACGGCCGCCGGCATCGACAGCCTGCGCACGACGGCAGTCGCCTTGGAGCAGCATGTGGTCCGGTTCCATCTGGAGAGCGGTAAGGTCGTGGACGCTGCGCCGCGGACCTATCGGCATAGTTCTGCGACGCTTACCCCCGCATCTGTCCGAGCATAAGGAGAATGCGGAAGAGGCTTGCCCAGGGCAAGCCTCTTTGCGTTTCGGGCATACAGCCCGGCGGGTTTATCGGTCGACAGTGAACTGAGCCCGCCGATTCTGCTGCCAGCAGGACTCGGTGGATTCGGTGCAGAACTGCTTTTCCTTGCCGTAGCTGACGATGCGAATGCGGTTGGGGGCGACCCCGGCTGTGATGAGGGCGCTGCGTGCCGCGTTGGCGCGGTTTTCTCCCAGCGCGAGGTTGTACTCGGCCGAGCCGCGCTCGTCGGAGTAGCCGGCCACCAGGACCCGGATGTCGGGATTCGCGGAGAGGTACGAGGCGGCCTGAGCGGAGGCGGTCTCAGCATCCGGGCGCAGGTCGTAGCTGTCATAGTCGAAGAAGGCGTCCGGAACCGCGCGATGGAAGGCCGCATCAGGCCCCATATTGCCTTGTGCCGCGGCGTCGCCCATGGCCGAGGGTGCGGCGGCCGTGCGCACGGTGACGCGGACGTTCACCTCCGCGGTCTGCCCGGTTGCGTTCTTCGCGGTGAGGTGAAAGTTGGTGGAGTTCGAGGGAGCGACCATCTGGGTCCCGTTTGGGACGACCGGACCAAGCCCGTCGATGGTGACGCTGGTAGCGTTCTGGGTGCGCCAGTTCAGGGCGACCGTCTGGCCAACTTCGATGATGAGCGGGTCCGCCGTGAGGGTTGCGGTCGGCGCGGGACCGCTCGCGTCCGTCGCGAGGGTCGGGCCGAAGGAGCCGGGAGGCGGGGCTTGATCTTTCTTATGGCAGCCGGTGGCGAGAGCCAGCAACGCGACGGAGCAGGCAGCGAACAGCCTGGCTCTTGTCCGGGAGGTTTCTAGGTGGGGCATGGGGTTCATCGGATCTCCTGCGCAATCTTGGGGCAGCGTTCACCCCTGACCTGACCATGTTAACAGGTGGCTTGACGATTTCGCTGCGGAATACGCGAGACTACTTCCAGCTCCAGTTCGGCATGTCGCCGCCGAGCGCGCTG
This sequence comes from uncultured Acidobacteriaceae bacterium, assembly GCA_964252505.1. Taxonomy (GTDB): domain Bacteria; phylum Acidobacteriota; class Terriglobia; order Terriglobales; family Acidobacteriaceae; genus Edaphobacter. The sequence continues at coordinate 31,279 of CAXUNW010000007.1, read as the reverse complement.
AGGGGCCGGCGCTGTGTTCCATCCGCGAGCATCGACCAGACGCGCATATGGTCGGCGCGGCCATCGGGCGAGTTGGCGTAGACAATGTGGCGGCCATCCGGGGACCAGGAAGGAAAGTCGCAGGGGCCGCCGTCGTGCGTCAGCTGGATCCAGCGCTTGGTCGTGACCTCCATGACGTAGATGTCCTGTCCGCCTGGGGCGCCTGGACCATATTTGCGGTTCCAGGCAAAGGCGAGGAACTGCCCGTTCGGACTCCAGGAGGGGCTGGTGGCGTAGCCTCCGTCGGTCATCCGGATGATGTTGGAGCCGTCAGCGTCCATGATGTACAGCTGGGGAAGTCCGGTCGAACCGCTGATCCAGGCCAACTGGGCCCCGGTGCGAGGGTTATAGACCGGGGAGACATCCGGGCCCTTGCGGGTAGTGACCTGCCGGGGTGAGTTGCCGGAGGCGTCCGCCAGCCAGATCTCGGGATCCCCGGTACGCGAGGAAGAGAACGCGACATCCTTGCCGTTGGGCGCCCAGGCCGGCGACAGGTTGGTTCCGCCGGAGGACGGAAAGGCGACCACACGGCCAAGCAGAAGCGAGTACATCTTGATCTGGAAGCCGTTGCGGTCGAGCGAGGAGAAGGCGAGACGGCTGTTATCGGGCGAGATGCGCGGCGACAGCGAGATCGCGTTCAGGTGCGTGATCGCGTGCTGGTTTGCGCCGTCATAGTCCATCTGCCAGATCTCCTTGACGCCTCCGGCGAGGTGGACGTAGAAGATCTTGGTCTCGGCGATCCCGTTGACGCCGCCTCCAAGCCGCAGGATGATCTCGTCGGCAAAGCGATGAGCGATCTGGCGCGCGCCATCGTCGGAGGCTTCGTCGGTGTATTGCTTGGCGAGGATCTGGGGATATTGGCTGTTTTTAGCGTCGAAGAGGAAGCCATTGACGCTGAGGCGGGTTCCCGTAACGCCCAGTGAGCCGAAGGCGACCATCGCGGCGGAGGTGGGCGCGCCCGCCCACGCCGGCAGCTGGATCTCGGACGGCGAGCCTGGCGTGGCCTTGGGAATGAGAGATTTGGAAACAATGTCGAAGATGCCGGCGTTCCCCAGGTCGGCATAAAAGACGGCATCAAAGGTGAGCTTGAGATTGGCTGTCTGAGGGTCCGGAGACTGCGCCTTGAAGTTGGCGGCGGCGATGCGGATGCTTGCGGCTCCCGATGAGGTCTCGGTCTTAAACCAGTCCTGCGCGTGAACCTTGAGAGCCGAAGCCAGCAGCCAAAGCAGCAGGAGGGAACGGACGATGCGAGGTTGGACGATGCGAGGTTGGACGATGCGAGAAGAGACGTGGCGAGATCGGGTCAACATGCTTCTCCAATGGTAGACGGAAATAGAGGCGTCACGCTCTGCCGTTGGCGAGCATTGCTGATGTCGAGAGCGGTACGGGAACGGGAATCGTCAGTTCTGCTGGCGATAGTCGAAGGCGAACTCGACGGTTATATGGTCGCCCTGCGGCAAGGGGCCAAAACCCTCCACGCGCTGAACGGCGCGCAGGGCAGAGGTATCGAGCGAGGGAGAGCCACTGCGGGTTTGCAGGCGCGCGTTCGATGGGGTGCCGTCCCGGTCGATGTCGAAGAGGACGACGGCTCGCTTGCCCTCCGAAGCGCGCGGGTCCGCCTCCTGGGTGTACCAGTTCTGCGAGACCCGACGGTTAACGGCCTCGACGTAGTAAGCGAAGCGTGCGCCGAAGCTGCGGTCCTGCACAGTTGCCGAGGCGGTGCCGTTCTTGACCTGCATGGTGGCCTGGGCGATGCGCATGCCGGAGGTCTCGCCGGTCGCTGCCTTGGTTGGAGGCGGAGGCTTCAACTCGGCATGCTTAGGCGGCTCAGGCGTCGTTTTAGGTGCTACCTTGGCAGGCTTGGCAGGCTGCTTGACAGGGATGGGAAGGTCGCGCGGTGAGGGTGGAGGCTCGGTCCGCTCCTTGGCGACGACAGGGGCGGGACTTGGGGAGTCAGAGGCAAGAACCTTCTCGGTATCGACTGGCTGGCGGGGAGGAAGCGGCAGGGCGGCGACCATGGTGGCTTGGATGGCGCCTGCTGCAGCTGCCTGGTCTCCCCACGTCTTGCCGTGATGCCGAACGATGAGGGCAGAGAGAGCAAGAACGGCAACGAGGCCAACATGCCCGGCCGCCGAGAGGCCGAGGTAGAGCCGTTCCTGGACGGGAAAGGCGGTGTGGTCGTGCTTGCCGCGCGTCCACTCGGCGACGCGAAGGGTCGGGGCGGGAAGCGTGGCGTTGCGGGCGGCGATGGGCATGGGTTACTGCTTCAGAGGCTGCGTGACGATGCTGATGTTGGTGATGCCGGCCTGTTTCACCGCGTCCATGACGGAGGCGAACGCGCCAAAAGGCACGCGTTCATCGGCTCGCAGGTAAATGACCTTCTTGGCGGGGTTCTCGTTCGCCTTCAGGCTGGCGCGCAGGCGTGCGGGGAGGTCGTTGACGTTGACTGGCCGGTCCTGCCCGCCATCCCGCCCGGATTGCAGAAAAACGTTCTGCTGCCGGTCGATCGTGACGACCACGCGCTCTTCCGTAAGCTGCGAGACGGTACGGGTATGCGGCACGGCAACCTCCACGCCCGACTGCAGCACCGGCGCGGTAAGCATGAAGATGAGCAGAAGGACCAGAACGACGTCGACCAGCGGCGTGATGTTGATATCAGCGAGCGCGGTCTGGGTGCGGGCGCGGCCGCTCGACATGCTGGAGAAGGCCATGGCTAGACGGTCCTCCGCCGAGGATCGCGGGGCGCAGCAGCCTCCTGCGGCGCGACGACGGCTACCCCCGGCGGCTCGATGGCACCACCCGAGGCCGGGGGCGGCGTGGTCAGCATGGCGGCGTTTTCAATGGCGTTCAGGAGTTCGCGGCCAAAATCGTCCATTCTGCCCGCGAAGTCGCGGAGCTGGGCGGTGAGCTGGTTATAGCCGACGACGGCCGGGATGGCCACCAGCAGGCCGGCCGCGGTGGTGATCAGCGCCTCCGAAATGCCGGGGGCCACGGCGCGAAGGGTAGCGGCGCCTGCGGTGCCGAGCCCGTGAAATGCGTCGATGATGCCCCAGACGGTACCAAAGAGGCCGATGAAGGGGGCGATGGCCGCGATCGTGGCAAGCCAGGTCATGCGGGCTTCCATGGCAGTCAGGGCCTCGGACGAGGCTGTGGCCGCAGCCCGCTCGAGCGCAACGGGGTTGCGAGGAAGACCGCGTCCACTGGTCTGGCGATGGTATTCGTCGTGGATCTCGGTAAAAACGGCCACCAGCGGGCTGGGCTTGAATTGATCGGCGACGCTCGCGATCTCCGACAACCGGCCGGAGCGGCGGAACGCTTTCAGGAAGCCGGCTGAGCCCTTCCGCGCGCGGGCAAAGGACTGCGCTTTCGCGATCATGATGGTCCAGGAGAAGATGCTGGACGCGGCTAGAAGCACAAGCACGGCGATCGCGACCGGCCCGCTATTGTGCAGCATCTCCAACATGGCGTTGCCGGAGGACGCCGCAGCCGGCGGAGCGAGGGTCGGGTCGGTTTCCTGAAGGAGAGCGATGGCGGCGAGTAGGGGCATAGTCCTCTGGTGAGTGAGCCTTTCGGGGGCGTGCGCCGCGCTGAAGGCTGGCTCCAGTGTATCGGCATGTGGCGGTTCAAGTGCGACGTGAAGGCGGCGAGATGAAGGTGAGGATCAATATGGATATGGCGTACACAGCGGCAGCGCCATAGCATGCTATGCTTCGGCGAAGGTGAGGCGAAGCGGAGATGCTGCTGGAGCTGCGGGTGGAGAACTATGCGGTGATCGACCGGGCCGCCGTGGCGTTTGGGCCGGGGCTGAATCTGCTGACAGGAGAGACCGGAGCCGGCAAGTCGATCCTGATTGACGCGCTTGCATTGCTGCTGGGCGGCAAGGCCTCGGCCGACTGCGTCCGACATGGGACCGAAAAAGCCGTTGTCGGCTGTGTCTTCGAGATGACGCCGGGGGCGCGCGAGCTGCTGGAGGCGAATGGCATCGACCCGGAAGACGACCAGGATGATCAGGTGCTGCTGAGGCGTGAGATCGCAGCGGGGGGCAAGGGCCGGGTCTTTGTGAACAATCAGCCGGCAACCGTGGGGGTGCTGCGCCAGCTCGCTCCGGAGCTCGCGCTGGTGCATGCGCAGGGCGAGACGATGGGCGCGTTCGATGCAGCGCAGCAGCGGCTGCTTCTGGATCGCTTCGGAGCTGTGTCGATTGAGGCCGCGGGGGAGGCGTTTCGGCGATGGCGTGAGACCGGGGCCCGCCTGGAGGCGCTCGAGAGCGACGAGCAGGACCGCCTGCGCATGGCGGACCTCTGGCGGTTTCAGAGCAGCGAGATCGAGGCGGCCACATTGACCACCGGCGACGAGGATGCACTGCTCGAAGCTGAAAAACGGGTGCTCGGCAACACCGAACGGCTGTACACGGCGGCAATGAACGCGCATGAGTTGCTCTACGAGGCGGAGACCTCGGCGGAGTCGATCCTGACTTCGGCGTTGAAGCACGTTGAGGAGCTTGCCCGCTTTGAGCCGCGATTCGCCGCCGCTGCGCAGCAGCTTCGAGAGGCGAAGGCCGCGGTCGAGGATGTGGGTGCGGAGGTCCGCGACTTTGCGGAGAAGCTTCAGGCTTCTCCGGAGCGGGTGGATGCGATCGAAGAGCGGCTGGAGGTGCTGGACCGGCTGAAGCGGAAGTATGGCGCTACGTTACCGGAGGTGATCGCCTTCGGAGCACAGGCAGCGGCAAAGCTGGCCGAGGTGGAGAATCGGGATGTCCTGCTCGCCGAGTTGAAGACGCGGCTGGCGGCGGAAGCCGCGGCCTACGGGGCGGTCGCTGAGGCGGTCACGTCGGCTAGGACCACGTCGGCGAGGCGTCTGGAGAAGTTGGCCGAAGGCCAGATCAACCAGCTTGCGATGAAAACCCGATTCCACATCGAGGTCACGGCCGAGCGCGACCCAGCCCACTGGACAGCAGCCGGATGGGACCGTGTAGCGTGCCTGATCGCCACGAATATGGGTGAGCCGCTGAAGCCGCTCGACGAGATCGCTTCGGGTGGCGAGATGTCGCGCGTGATGCTGGCGCTCAAGGTGACAGTTGAGGAAGAGGTAAGTGGCGCGGGAGGCCGCACCAGGAAGAGTCCCCTGCCGCGGACGCTCGTCTTCGACGAGATCGACATCGGCATCGGCGGGCGGGCAGCGGAGGCGGTCGGCCAGAAGCTGAAGCGCCTTGCGGCCGCCCAACAGGTGCTCTGCATTACCCATCTGCCGCAGATCGCGGCGTTTGCCGATCAGCACTTCTTGATCGAGAAGATGGAGCGCGCAGGGCGCACACGCACCGACGTGCGGCGCATGGAGGACGTGGAGCGCGTCCAGGAGATCGCTCGCATGCTAAGCGGAGCAAAGCTCACCGAGACCAGCCTGAAGCATGCGCAGAGCCTGGTTGAGAGCAGCCGTTAGCAGACATCCTGCACGTCCATCCGGGCATCCCACCCGGTAAGTTCCGAAGAGGAGACAAACATGGCAACGGAAAAATGCGCCCACACGATGTGCAGCTGTACGGCGATCGAAGGAAGCAAGTATTGTTCGCCGCAATGCGAAGACGCGAAAGATTTGACGACCCTAGCCTGCGAGTGCGGGCATCCTCATTGCCGTGGAGAGCTGTAACTCCATTTGTCACCGCGTCCCACACGGCACCAGACTGCAGAACCGCCTCCTATAGTGTAGCTCGGTGCTACGCCTTGGTTCATTTTGGGCCCTTCGCAGGGCTGCAAGGCGTATACTTGGGGATGTGACGACATCTTTTCAGGATTATGAAGCCGTTGACGAGATCGTAGCGCCCCCACCCACCAAGCGTGTTCTTTTGTTGAAGCCGCGAGGGTTTTGCGCGGGCGTTGTGCGGGCGATCGATATCGTCCAGATCGCGCTCGAGACCTTTGGCGCACCTATCTACGTTCGTAAAGAGATTGTCCACAATAGCTATGTCGTCACCGACCTGGCTAAAAAGGGTGCGATCTTTGTCAACGAACTGGACGAGGTGCCGGAGGGCGCGAGAGTCATCTATTCGGCGCACGGAGTCTCACCCGCTGTCCGCACCCGCGCGAAAGAACGTGATTTGAAGGTAATTGACGCCACGTGTCCCCTGGTCACGAAGGTGCATGTGGAGGCAATTAAATTCGCCAAGCAGGGCTACTCGTTGGTGCTTGTAGGCCACCGCGATCACGAAGAGGTTGAAGGTACGCAGGGAGAAGCTCCCGACGTGACCCAGGTTGTCTCGACGTTGGAGGAGGTGGCAGCCCTCGTGGTTCCGGACCCGAATAAAGTTGCGTACCTTACGCAGACGACACTTTCCCTGGATGAGGCGCGATACATGATTGATGCTCTCAAGGAAAAGTTCCCCAACATCGCCGGACCCCATGCGCAGGACATCTGCTACGCGACAGAAAACCGGCAGGTTGCCGTCAAGAACGTCGCACACGGCGCTGATCTGGTGCTTGTTGTCGGTTCAAAGAACAGTTCGAACTCCAATCGGCTGGTCGAAGTCTCGAAAAACCTAGATACAAATTCGTACTTGATCGACTCCGCCGACGCGATCCAGCCGGAGTGGCTGGACGGTGTGCGCACCGTGGCGGTCACGGCCGGAGCTTCGGCCCCGGAGGTCCTGGTTAAAGATGTGGTTGAGTATCTGCAAGCGGCGGGCTATGGCGATGTGGACGAGGTCGAGGTGATGCCGGAGAATGTTCGGTTTGGTCTTCCTCCGGAGATTGTGCGCGCCATCGGCAAGGCGCCCTCGCAGGACTAGCCCGATCACGACCAGGCAGCGCACACGTCAAAAAACCGCAGACAACGATTGGATGGACATGAACTCAGCTTCAGGAAATCCGCAGGCCGTACCCCAGCCTGCGCGGCCTCGCTATGGGCGAATGGACCTCGGTCTGGAGTACGTGGCCGGCGGCATCGAGCGCGCGAAGAACTGGCTGCTGCGCAAGCAGGATCCAGCAGGCTTCTGGTGTGGGGAGCTTGAAGCCGACGTGATGCTGGAAGCGGACTACATCTACATGCATACGCTGCTCGGCACCGGCGATGCAGGAAAGATGGAGCGCGCGGTCAACGAGATTCTGCGCCACCAGAATGAGGATGGCGGGTGGAGCCAGTATCCCGGCGGCCCCTCAAACATCAACTACGGCGTAAAAAGCTATCTGGCGCTGAAGCTGATGGGCTGGTCCGCGGAGCATCCGCTGATGACGCGCGCTCGCACCTGGATTCTTGCCAACGGCGGCGTGGTCGAATGCAATACCTTTACCAAGATCTATCTCTGCTCACTGGGTCAATACGACTACGACGCAGTCCCAGCCGTGCCTCCCGAGATCGTCCTTTTTCCCAACTGGTTCTATTTCAACATTTACGAGATCTCCTCCTGGTCGCGCGGCATTCTGGTGCCTCTGTCGATCATCTACGCCAAAAAGCCTTTCAAGAAGCTGGCTCCCGAGCAGGGAATCGAAGAGCTTTTCGTCGGTGGGCGCGAGCATGCGGATCTGCATCTACGGTGGGACCGCAAGAAGCTCTTCGGCTGGAGAAACTTTTTTCTCGCACTTGACCGAATCACGCACTGGGCGGAGAGGGTACACATCCGGCCGCTGCGCAAGAAAGCCATCAAGGCGGCCGAGCAGTGGATGCTTGAACGGCTGGAACGGTCTGACGGCCTCGGAGCCATCTACCCCGCCATGCTGAACTCGATTGTCGCCCTGCGCTATCTCGGCTATTCGATTGACGATCCTCAGGTCATTCGGGCAATGGATGAGTTCGAGAAGCTTGGAATCGACTGCCCCGACGGCGAGCCAGGCTACACGACGCCGACCTTCCGGATGCAGCCCTGCTTTCCTCCCGTCTGGGATACGGCGCAGGTCGTCTCCGCGCTGGGTGAGGCTGGGGTTCCGCGCACGGACCAGCGCCTGCTGAAGGCAGCCGACTGGCTTCTTTCGAAGGAGGTTCGCCATAAAGGCGACTGGGCCGTCAAGGTAAAGAACATTGAGCCAGGTGGCTGGTATTTCGAGTTCAACAATGAGTTTTATCCAGATGTGGATGATACGGGGGAGGTGCTGCTCGCGCTCAACTGCGTGGACAACCCCCGCGAGCGATATCAGCATGAAGTCTGCCAAAGAGCCCTGAACTGGATCTGGGCAATGCAGTGCAAAAATGGCGGCTGGGCCGCCTTCGACAAAGACAATACCAAGACCATCTTCCAATACATCCCATTCGCCGATCACAACGCCATGCTGGATCCTCCCACCGTGGACATCACCGGGCGCATGCTGGAGATGCTGGCGCAGTACGGCTTTACGCGGGCCGACAAGCGCGTGGAAAAGGCGATCCAGTTTGTCCTGGGCGAGCAGTCTCCGGACGGGAGCTGGTTTGGCCGCTGGGGCGTGAACTACCTGTACGGAACCTTTCTGGTGCTTCGCGGGCTGGAAGCCATGGGCATCTGGAGCCATGAGCCCTGCGTCCTGCAGGCGACGGAGTGGATTCGCATGGTGCAGAACCCCGATGGCGGCTGGGGCGAGACCTGCGGAACCTATGACGATGAGCTGCAGAAAGGTATAGGGGCAAGCACTCCCTCGCAGACGGCATGGGCTCTTCTCGGGCTGCTGGCCGGTGGCGACAGCCGGTCAGACTCGGTCGCGAAGGGGGTTCGTTGGCTGATCGAGCGCCAGCATGAGGATGGAAGCTGGGACGAGCTGGTAGCCGGGCGGAACGGCGAGAGCTACTACACCGGCACTGGGTTTCCCCGGGTGTTTTATCTCGGTTACCATTTGTATAAGCAGTACTTCCCATTGCTTGCCCTTACAACCTATCGGCGAGCCATCGAACGGGAAGCATCCAACGAGTATGACGACATGAATGGGGCGTTGCGCCGGGCCTAAGCTCGGGTTCTAAGGAGAGAGTTGCCATGGCAGTACCGGTATCGCAGGCCTGGACGGTAGCGACGTACGTGTTGAAGCAGAAGATGCTCGGGCGGAAGAAATATCCGCTCGTGTTGATGCTGGAGCCCCTGTTTCGCTGCAACCTCGCATGCGCAGGATGCGGAAAGATTCAGTACCCCGCGCATATCCTGAAGGCTGAGCTGTCACCCGAAGAGTGCTTTGCGGCGGTCGAGGAGTGCGGGACTCCCATGGTGGCGATTCCCGGCGGGGAGCCCCTGCTGCACCCAAAAATGCCGGAGATTGTGGCTGGTCTGGTGGCGCGTAAAAAGTATGTGTATATGTGCACCAACGCGCTGCTTCTCAAGGAGAAGCTGCATCTTTTCAAGCCGAGCAAATACCTTTCGTTCTCGGTGCATGTGGATGGGCAGCGTGAGCATCACGACTTCTCGGTGTGTCGCGAGGGTGGATACGATATCGCGATGGCGGGCGTTAAGGCAGCAGTCGAGGCCGGCTTCCGCGTGACAACAAACACGACGCTGTTCGATGGGGCCGACCCAAACAGCGTACGGGCGCATTTCGACGAGCTGATGGTGGCCGGCGTCGAGAGCATGATGGTGTCGCCTGGCTACACCTACGACAAGGCGCCAGATCAGCAGCATTTTCTCGGACGTGCGAAGTCGAAAAAGATGTTTCGCGCCATCCTCTCCAACCGGAAGAAGACCTGGCGGTTCAACGCTTCGCCCATGTTCATGGAGTTCTTGATGGGCAAGAAGAGTCTGACCTGCACCCCGTGGGGAATGCCTACGTTTTCCATCTTCGGCTGGCAAAAGCCGTGCTACCTGCTGCAGGATGGCTACGCCGATAGCTTCAAGGAGCTGATGGAGACCGTTCAGTGGCAGAACTACGGGACGGAATCTGGCAATCCACGCTGCGCGAACTGCATGGTGCACTCCGGGTACGAGGCCAGCGGGGTGAACTACACCTTCGGCTCAATCAAGGGTCTGCTGCAGACCGCGAAGGCGATGTTTTCCCGCTATGACGATGAGGGCGCCAACCGGATTCTGAATGATTGGAAGCCGGAGCATCCCGGACCGCTGGTGCAGATCGCAGCGCCCGCCAATACGGCTGCAATGCAGGAAGTGGCAGGAGACTAGGCATGGCGACCGAACAGCAGGAGATTCTGAAGATCGAGCAGTTGTCCCACGAGGCGCCCGATGAGATGGAGCATGCCGCGGGGCGCGAACGGGAACAGCTCGAAGGATGGATTCCCGAGCTTGCGTCGGAGGAAGAGATTCGTGAGGCGCTTGAGAAGGCTTTCGATTATCGCGGCGATGTCACCATCACAAAGAAGGATGGCACCCAGATTCAGGGGTACCTCTTTGACCGGCGGACGGGGTCTTCGTTGAGCAATTCCTTTGTACGGATCATCCCGGCAAGTGCTCGCGCAAAGCTGAACGTTTCCTATAGCGACATCGCCGGGCTTGCATTCACGGGACGCGATACAGCCGTGGGGAAGACCTTTGAGGCCTGGGTCAGGAAGTATTGGGAGAAGAAGGCTGCCGGCGAGCGGAACATCCAGATCGAACCCGAGAAGCTGGACTAGCCGGCGAAAACGAGGAGCGGCGTGAAGGTCTTTCTTACCGGCGCTACGGGGTTCGTGGGGAGCCATGTGGCGCGAGCCTATGCGGCAGGCGGTGCGGATCTTCGCCTGCTGACGCGGGCGACCAGCAACCTGGCCGCGCTCGAAGGCCTGGCCGCGGAGACCGTAGTCGGCGATCTTCGCCAAGCCGGTCAGCTGCGCTCGGCGCTGGCTGGCTGCGATGCGCTGATCCATGTGGCCGCGGACTACCGGCTGTGGGTGCCAGACCCGGCAGCCATGCACGAGGCCAACGTCGCGGGAACCCGCGACCTGCTGCTGCTCGCCCGGGAGCTTGGCATACCCCGTGTCGTCTACACATCCAGCGTCGCGACTATGGGCTTCCAGCGCGATGGCACGATCGTCGATGAAGCCACCCCAGTCCGGGTCGGCGACATGATCGGCCACTACAAGCGGTCGAAGTTCCTCGCCGAGCAGGAAGCCATCGCCGCCGCGGGATCCGGACAGCACGTGATGATTCTGAACCCTACCACGCCGATTGGCCCCGGCGATGCCAAGCCCACCCCGACCGGGCGCATCGTGGTTGACTTCCTCAACCGGCAGTTTCCGGCGTACGTGGATACGGGATTGAACCTCGTCGATGTGGCCGAAGTTGCCCGCATGCATGTCGTTGCGCTCGAGCGCGGCACGCCGGGCGAGCGCTACATCTTAGGTGGCGAGAATTTGACTCTCAAGCAGATTCTCGATCGCATGTCCGCGATCACCGGACTCCCGTCGCCCACAATGAAGGTGCCCCACACCGTAGCGATGATCTTCGCCTTCTTCGACGAAACCCTGACCGGCAAGCTGCGCGGCAAGGAGCCCCGCGCGACCGTCGAGGCGGTCCGCATGGGCCGCAAGATGATGTTCGCGTCCTCGGCCCGCGCAGAGCGGGAACTCGGCTTCCAGGTGCTTCCTGTGTACAACGCGCTCCGGGCCGCAATCGACTGGTTCCTGGCACACGGCTATGCTCCCGCGATGCCTGGGGCCGCCCGACGATGAGAATCGCCATCATCGCGGCTCTACCCGGGGAACTGAAGCCTCTGGTGAAGGGATGGCAGGCGCTGCAAAAACTGCCAAAGGGCATTCAGATGTGGCAGCAACCACGGGCTCAGAACGACGTGGTTGCCGTATGCGCGGGCATGGGAGCCGCGGCGGCGCGTCGAGCCTTCGCGGCGGCGGAGTTTGGCGGAGCCCTCGACCTCGTGCTCTCGGTCGGCTGGGCCGGGGGGCTCGATGCCACCGATGACGGGACAGCAAAGGTGGTCTCGGAGATCATCGATACGCAAACGGGAGAGCGATTCCATCCAAGCTCCTCGGATGGCGCGTTCCGTCTGGTCACCGCCGTCGGGGTCGCGAACGCGGCGGAGAAGCGCAGGCTGGCCGCCACCTACGCCGCGACCCTGGTGGATATGGAAGCCGCGGCCGTCGCCCGGCTCGCCCAAATCCGCGCCATCCCGATGATCTGCATCAAGGCAGTCTCGGATGACGTCGCCGCAAAGCTGCCCGACCTGAATCCGTTTATCGATCTTTCGGGCCAGCTGCGGCTTGGCCGCTTCCTGGCTTACGTGGCGCTGCGGCCGGGGTACTGGGCTCCGCTTGCCGCGCTTGGAAGGCGAAGCGCCCACGCGGCGGAAGCACTCGCCGGCGCCGTCGAGCGTCTCCTGACCGACCATCCGGCCGACCCGGCAACGAGAAGAGGTTCAACGATGAGCATAGAAGTGCCCGCGACGATGCGGGCAGCCGTCTACCAGGGCATCGACACCGTGGAGGTCCAAACCCTGCCCGTCCCCAACATCGGCCCCGGCGAAGTCCTCGTCCGCATCGACACCTGCGGCATCTGCGGAACAGATCTGAAGAAGATACACTCAGGGTCGCACGCCGCGCCCCGCATCTTCGGCCATGAGATGGCCGGGACAGTCGCCCTGGTCGGCCCAGGCGTGGAGCGCTTCGCCGCGGGCGACCGGGTCATGGCCTTCCACCATATTCCCTGCGGCGAATGCTTCTACTGCCGCAAGCAGACCTTTGCACAGTGCGAGACCTACAAGCGTGTGGGAACCACGGCAGGCTTCGTCCCCTCGGGTGGAGGCTTCGCTGAGTACATCCGCGTGATGGACTGGATTGTAGCCGGCACCTCCGGCGCACCGGGCGGCCTGGTCAAAATCCCTGACGACATTCCCTTCGAGCAGGCCGCCTTCATTGAGCCAGTCAATACCTGCTTCAAGGCCATTCGGTTGCTCGATCTCGCCCCCGACGACACGGTGCTGGTCATCGGGCAGGGAAGCATCGGCATCCTGCTGGCCGCGCTTGCCCGCCGCACCGGGGCCGCCGTGCTCACCAGCGACCTCTACCCGGAGCGCCATGCGATCGCCGCCCGCTATGGGCTCAATCAGCCTGTCGATGCCCGCAGCGATGTGCCCGCAATCGCGAAGGCTGCGACCGGCGGCCGCGGTGCGGATGTGGCTCTTGTGGCGGTCGGCGCAGATGCCCTTATAGCCACCTCCATGCAGGCCATCCGGCCCGGCGGCCGCGTCATGCTCTTCGCCAGCACGCAGCACGGCACCGCCGCGTTTGATCCGGCCGCCGTCTGCATGGACGAGAAGACGCTGATGGGCTCCTATTCCGCGTCCGCAGCCATCCAGGAGCAGGGCATCCAGCTGGTGTTCGACGGCTATCGCGACGGGTCGCTCGACCTGACCCAGCTCATCTCGCACCGCTTCTCGCTCGAGGATGCCGTCGCGGCGATCGACCTTGCCTCAAACCCCCGCGCCGACTCCATGAAGATCGTCATCAAGCCGTAAACCACGCTGTGCGGCTATACTCTCCGGGACGGAAGAACCTGATTTGCGGTATGAGGAGATACGTAATGAATCGTCGTCAGTTTGCCTCAAGCGTTGCAGCAACGGCGGTCGCTCTCAGCGGCCGGTGGAAGACAGCATCGGCCCAGCAGAGCGCCATCACGCCCGGTGGATCCTCACCCTTCAAGTTCTCGGTCATGATCTGGACGCTCAACAAGCTGGGCCCCTTCGAAAAAGCGCTGGAGATCGTTTCGCAGGCCGGCTACACGGGCGTCGAGCTGGTAGGCGAATGGCACAAATGGACGGATGCCGACTACACCCGGCTCGCGGCGCAGATGAAGACGCTGGGCCTGCGGGTGGACTCGACCGCCGGCGTACGCGTTGGCTTCGGCGACCCCTCCGCCACCGCCGCCCTGGTGCCCGATGTGCAGACCGCGTTTGAGGCCGCCAAGCGGCTGGATTGCCGCCAGATCATCCTGGTCTCCGGCAAACGGATTGAGGGCATGACCCAGGCCGTGCAGCATGCCGGCGCGGTCGAAAACCTGAAGCGGCTCGCCGATCTCGCAGAAAAGCAGAATGGCGAGATCGTCATCGAACCCATCGATCTGCTGGAAAATGCGTCCATGTATCTCACGTCGGTGACCGAGGCCTTCGCGATGGTTCGTGAGGTCGGCAGTCCGCGCATCCGTGTACTCTATGACTTCTACCATGAGCAAAAGCAGGCAGGAAACCTCATCGAGAAGCTCGAAAAGAACATCGACCTTATCTCGCTTGTCCATATCGCCAGCGTTCCTGGACGCAAAGAGCCGGACACCGGCGAGGTCCGTTACGAGATGATCTATCGCAAGCTCGCCGAGCTGAAGTACAGCGGCTTCGTCACCATGGAGTACTACCCGACCGGCGATCCTGTGGCCTCCCTCCGTAAATCCCGCGAAGAGGTCATCCGCGCCGCCATAGCCTAGGCCCTCCCGCGCGGCTACCCTGGGTCCAGGGAGCTTTGCGCCCGCATCATGGCCACACTGGGCGGCCTGAGGTGGGCTCGGGGCCTGCGCATCGGGCTGGCTGTCTCCGTCGCCATGGTGGCGTGCTATCTGCGGGGAAGGCCGATGGGTTGGGCTTGCTGTACGGCAGTCGTCTTCCGCTTCGCGGTCACGTATGCGCGGGTTCTGGCGTAGCCCATCGCTTCAACCAGCGTCATCATGCTGGTCATCTACTTCGCGGAGGTCGGGTCCACCTCCCTGCGCCGGCTCGCGCGGAGTGCGACGCTGCTGGCAACGGTGCGCATTGAACGTGAAGCGTTCGATCATCGCAAGGATGTCTTGGCCGGCGGATGGATCGCATCGCTCTGGCGCTACCGCTCGGGATGCCGGCTCGGACCCAGCCTCCGCGGCGCCTCGGCCGATCGACCCGCGATGCACAGGCGCGGGCGAACGCCTGCTCCAGCGCATGGAGCGGCAGGTTGGCGTCATCGAGCGCTCGGTCGCCACGCTGAAGGCAGCGTCTTGATCGTCGTCCGCATGAGGCGCGGAATGAGGTGCCCTTTGCAGCCGGCTCAACCGGAAGTTCAGCCGCGATTCCGGAATGGGAAGCCACCCTCGGTCAGCCCCTTAGACTGGCTGTATTTCGTCATAGAACCTCCGATGAGGGAGGGATGGGCATTCCGCGGCATCAGCTTGGCTCAGTCAGGCGCCTTCTTTTCTCAACCGCAAGTATCTTGCTTCCTGCGCTGCTGACCGGCTGCGGCGTCAGTGTCGTCTCCGCGTCGACAAACGCGACCCAGACCGCGCTGGTCTTTCGCGGACCCTTCAATCCAGTCTCCGCCTACCTGGCAAACGACGTAGTTACCTATCAGGGCTCTTCCTACGTGGCGCTTGCCGCAAGCTCAAACGTGTTGCCCGTCGGCGCCCCGGCAAGCACCGCCGATTGGGTGATGCTTGCCCAGGCTGGGAGCTCCGGTCCCCAGGGCGCATCCGGCCCCGCAGGTTCCCCTGGCCCCACCGGTCCTGTTGGTCTCGAAGGCCCTGTCGGGAAGACCGGCGCAGCCGGTAGCCCCGGCGCGCCTGGGCCCTCGGGGTCGCAGGGTCTGCGAGGCGACGCGGGGCTCCCCGGTCCCGCCGGTGCGCCCGGACCCACCGGGCCGGTCGGGGCAACGGGCCTTACAGGCGTGCAAGGCGTTCCCGGCCCTACCGGCCCCGTAGGTCCACCGGGACCCCCCGGCCCCGCAGGCGCGACCGCCCGCACCACCTCGGGCTTTCTCGCCACCCGTCGGCTTGGCGTTCTTGGTGACAGCATTTCGTATCTCTTCGGCAACGCCTGGCAGAATGTCGTGCTGAGCCGCACCGGCATGACCCTCACCGTGCAGGACGCCCGTCCTGGACGCCGTTTCGACACCGCCTTCGAGTGTTGGGGCAATCCCCCCGTCGGCGGCGTCCTCGGCACCTTCCATGCCGGCTATGCCTACGTGACGACCGCAGGAACCTGTGGCAGCACAAGCACCGGGCTCAGCGACGGCATGGCCTTCTCTGACAGCCTCGCGAACGTGGATCTCCAGATCGTGGCCCTCAGCACAAACGACCTGGGCGTGCCCCTGGGCCAGCCCGGGGATGCCGCCGGCGCAGGAACCTTCTACGGCAACATGCGCTGGGTGGTCGAAACATACCTCAGCGCTAAACCCTCTTTGCGCCTCGTCCTCGTCACGGTGCAATACAACAGCATCGTGCCCGGCTCCGTCACCCAGCAGTACGCCAACGCCATGGTGACCTACGGCAACAGCATCGGCGTCCCGGTCGTCGATATGTACACGCTTGGCGGGGTCAACGCCATCTCACTGTCCACCCTCACCCGCGACGGCATTCATCCCAGTGACTTCGGCTTCACCAACTTCTATGGGCCGGTCATTGCGCAGCACGTTCAGCAGATCTTTTAGGGCTAGCGGCGGTCGATCGTCGTGGTTTTGTTGGCCTTGATGGCATAGGCCGTTGTATCGACCTTCTGGTTGTAGCGTATGTGCGTGTACGTGCTTGTGTAGATGTCGCCGGACGGCGAAAAGAACTGCTGCTTCAGCAGCACGCTGCGCGCCGGATCCACCCACATCGTGATGTGCGAAAACGTGTTCCGTACACCGGCGTCCTTCGCCACCAGATCCAGCTTTTCAACCGCCACAGTTCCCGACCCATCGCTGAGCTGCTCCGTCCCTTGGTCCGTAACGGTCCAGGCATTCTTCAGATCCGTTCCACGCCCGCCAAAGCCGAGCGTCAAAAAGCTCTCATACTGCGCCGACCGGGCCTCCGTCAGGTGATTGGCTCCCGGATCAAAGATGCGCCCCACACCGTTCCGATACTCCACAAACCGTGCATTCGGCGGGTTCATCTTCAAACCCATCTCCGTCGAAGCGCCCTTGCGCACAAAGTAGACCGACCCGGTCTCCGTCGTGGTGTCCTTCACAACCCGCTCGTACGACTCCTTTCTAAGGTCTGCCTCCGCAGACTTGAAGCGTGCGCTCGCCTCGTCCATCTGCCGCAGGACCTCGTCCAACCGGTCGGCAGGTGCGGCAGCCGCATACAACGGCATGGAAACAAGACAGGCGGCAAGGCATATAGTGGCGCGGCGGGCGATCGTGGTCAAAGGGTAGCTCCGGGTTATCTGATGCAGCGCGACAGGAGATGGCTACCGCAGAATCCACGCGCGGTAGGCGACGGTCTTGCCGTGGGTGTCCTGGACCGGCTCATAGCGCTCCAGGCTCACCTCACCCGCAATCGGCTCGACCGTGTGCAGAATGGCGTCGCGGCGGCCGAGATCCGTCTCCATGGGCTGCCCCAGGCTTGCGGCTACCCGCTCCACCTGGTCTGCGCGAATCTCATACAGAAAGCGGCTTGACCCGTTCGGCGCGGTCCCCGACTCCTTCACCAGAACCTCGGAGGCACGCAGCGCCACCGTCGACACCGGGCGATCCTTAAAGTCGATGACATGCGGCGACACAAACAGAAAAATCAGGATCAGCGTCACCATCACGTCGTACGGAAAGCTGCCCCGGTCATAGGTCCAGAAGATGTAGCTTTTCAGGGTTCGGCCCAGCGCGCCCACGAGTCAGCCCCTCACTTTCTTCCGCGTCATTACGCTCTCCCCGTTCATGTAGGGGATTAGCGCCTCCGGAATCCGGATCGAGCCATCCGGCTGTTGGTAGTTTTCTAGAATCGCCACATAGGTCCGCCCTACCGCCAGCCCCGATCCATTCAGAGTGTGCACGTACTCAGACCGCTTCGCCCCTGCCGGTCTGTACCGGATGTTCGCCCGCCGCGCCTGGAAGTCGTGGAAGTTCGAGCACGAGCTAATCTCGCGGTAGAGCTGCTGCCCCGGCAGCCACACCTCCAGGTCATAGGTCTTCGCCGCGGAAAACCCCATATCCCCCGCACACAGCAGCATCCTCCGGTAGGGCAGTCCAAGCAGCTCAAGCACCCGCTCCGCATGCCGTGTCAGCGCCTCATGCTCGGCCGACGAGCTCTCCGGCGCGGCAAACTTCACCAGCTCCACCTTCTGGAACTGGTGCTGCCGGATCATCCCCCGCACATCCCGCCCATACGACCCCGCCTCGGACCGGTAGCACGGGCTGTAAGCGCAAAACGAAATTGGCAGCTCCCCCGCCTCCAGCGTCTCATCCCGAAAGAGGTTCGTCACCGGAACCTCGGCCGTCGGAATCAGCCAGTGATCGTTCTCCTGCTGCATGCCCGGCGTATACGGCCCCTTGTCATCGCAGTGGAAGAGGTCTTCGGCAAACTTCGGAAGCTGCCCCGTCCCGAACAGCGACTTCGAGTTCACCATGTTCGGCGGCAGCACCTCCGTGTAGCCATGCTCGCCTGTATGCAGGTCCAGCATAAAGGCCGCCAGCGCACGCTCCAGCCGCGCCCCCTGGCCAAACTGAACCACAAATCGCGAGCCCGAAACCTTCGCCGCGCGGTCGAAATCGAGGATCCCCAGCGCCTCACCCAGCTCCCAATGCGGCTTCGCCCCGTCTATCTCGGCAATCGTGCCCCAGCGGTGAACCTCAACGTTCTCCTCGGCAGACTGTCCTGCCGGAACATCGTCCGCCTGCAGGTTGGGCAGCGCCTGCAGCATCTCTTGCAGGCTCTGGTCGGCCGCCGTGGCTTCCGCTTCCAGCGCCTCCACCTCCGCCTTCAGCAGTCTCGTCTGCTCCGTCGGCCCGCTCGCGTCTTGCCCCGCCTTGCGCAGCCCGGCAATCTCCTGCGTAAGCTGGTTACGCTGCGCCTTCAGAGTCTCCACCCGCGTAATGGATTCGCGCCGGCTCCGGTCGATCCCGGCAAAATCCGCCAGAACAGCGGCATCGGCCCCCCGCGCCTGGAGCTTCGCTGCAACGGCCTCCAGATTCCCCCGCACGTAGCCTAAATCGATCATCTCAGAAGATTTTAGCTGAGTCCCGCCAGGCCACACCCAACCTGCGCCCCACGCCGTAGCTTATCCTTGGAAAATTAGTAAGGATTGGTGATCGATGCAGGTTGTGCAGAGCGTAGTAGACCTGGTGGGCAACACGCCTATGGTGCAGATCGGGCGGCTGGACCCGGACGGTCGTGCAGACATCTGGGCCAAACTTGAGTTCCTCAACCCCGGCGGCAGCATCAAGGATCGTGCCGCCCTCGGCATCATCCTGGATGCTGAGCGGCGTGGTGTCCTCCGCCCGGGCGACACCATCGTAGAGGCAACCGCAGGCAACACCGGTGTCGGCCTCGCGCTCATCGGCGTAACCCGCGGCTATAAGGTCGTCCTCTTCGTCCCCGCCAACTTCGCCGAGGAAAAGTGCTGCCTTATGCGCGGTCTCGGGGCCACCGTCGTCCGAACGCCTGCAGAGGATGGCCTCCCAGGAGCCCTCCGCCCCATGCTCGCCATGGAACGGGAGCAGCCCAACGTCTTCGCCGCCATGCAGTTCGAGAATCCCGCCAACCCTGACTTCCACGAGTCCTCCACCGCACCCGAGATGTGGCAGCAGATGCAGGGAAAGGTGGACGCGCTTGTACTCGGCGTCGGCACGGCCGGAACCTTCACCGGCCTCGCACGCTTCTTCAAGCGGCGGCTGCCCCACGTCCTCACGGTCGCGGTCGAGTCCGAAGGAAGCGTCTACGCCGGCGGAGAAGCGGGTCCGCACGAGGTGGAAGGCATCGGCGCCGCTATGGTGCCCGCCACCTTCGACCGCTCCGTCTGCGACCGCGTCATCACCGTGACCGACGTACAGGCCTTCCACATGGCCCGGCGCATGGCCGCCGAAGAAGGCCTCTTCGCCGGAGGCAGCGCCGGCGCCATCATGCATGCCGCCCTCGCAGTCGCCAAGGAGCTTGGCCCCGGCCGCCGCGTCGCCATGATCGTGCCCGACTCTGCCGAACGATACCTTTCCAAGGGTCAGATGGGAGCCGCGCAATGATCGGCAACAACCTCGGTTTCGCAACGCGGGCGATCCACGTCGGCCAGGAGCCGGATGAAGCGACCGGCGCAGTCAACGTGCCTCTCTATCTCACCTCGACCTATAAACAGGAGGCCATCGGCAGCAACAAGGGCCATGAGTACGCTCGCCTCACCAACCCCACCCGCGATGCGCTCGAAGAGAGCCTCTGCTCGCTCGAAGGTGGAACAAGCGCCCACGCCTTCGCCTCCGGCATGGCGGCGATCACCGCTATGTGCACCATGATGAAGGCCGGCGATCACGTCGTCTGCTCCGACAACGTCTACGGCGGAACCTCGCGGCTGTTCGATAAGGTGCTCACCGGCTACGGCATCGCCTTCACCTACGTCGATGCCTCAGACCCGCAGAGGGTGGCGGATGCCATCCGCCCGGAGACTCGTCTGGTGCATGTTGAGACGCCGACTAACCCTATGATGTCCATCACCGACATCCGCGCCGTTGCCGAGGTCTGCCACGCGCACGGCGTCGAGCTCAGCGTCGACAACACCTTCCTTTCTCCCTATCTGCAGCGGCCCATCGAGCTCGGGGCCGATATCGTCATGCATTCCACCACCAAATTCCTCAACGGCCACTCCGATGGGCTTGGTGGCGTGCTTGTCTGTACCCGGCCTGAACACGCCGAGCGATTTCGCTTTGTTCAGAAATGCACCGGAGGCATCCTTTCACCGTTTGACAGCTATCTGCTGCTGCGCGGCGTCAAGACCCTCGCCGTGCGGATGCGGCAGCACGAGAGCAACGGCGGCGTGGTCGCGCGCTTCCTGGAAGGCCATCCAAAGGTAGGCCGCGTCTTTTACCCCGGCCTGGACTCGCATCCGCAAAAGGCCCTGGCTGCCCGCCAGCAGCGGGGCTTCGGCTCCATGCTCACCTTGGAGCTTGGATCGCTCGCCAACGTCAACCGCTTCGTGGCCGGCCTCGAACTCTGCATCCTGGGCGAGTCTCTCGGCGGCGTCGAGACGCTGATCTGCCATCCCGCCACCATGACCCACGCCGCCGTCGGTGCCGCAGGGCGCGCTCGCCTCGGCATCACCGACGGGCTCATCCGTATCAGCGTGGGCATCGAGGATGTCGAAGACCTGGTCGAGGACCTTGGCCGAGCCTTGGGTCGGATCTGATCGCCGGGGCATCCAACAAAGATGGTAACCATCGAGCTGCGTATCGAAAACATGCATTGCGGAGCCTGCGTCCGGCGCGTCACCGTGGCGCTCGGCAAGGTTCCCGCCACCACCGTCGAAGAGGTGCGGATCGGCGCCGCGCGGGTCCGCACCGAGGCCTCCGCGGGTCAGTTGGCGGAGGCTCTCGGGAAGGCAGGCTACCCGGCGAGCGCCGCGTGAGCAGCCCGACCCAGCGCGTCACCTTCGCCGTTGAGGGCATGACCTGCGCCGCCTGCCGGCACCATGTCGAGGTCGCCCTCCGCGAGGTCCCCGGGGTCGCCGCCGCCGAGGTCAACCTCCTCGCAAACCGCGCCACCATCACGTTCGAGCCCAGTCCCGGAACCTTGGAGGCCCTGGTGGATGCGGTTCGCGCCGCCGGCTACGAGACCGCGATGCCCTCGGCGGACGCTCCTCCCGAAGCGCAAACTGGTTATAGCCCCGCAGAGCGTCACTTGAAACTGCGCGCCGCCCTCACTCTCCTAGCCGCCTTCGCCGTCATGGCCGTTTCCATGAGCCCGTTGGGCATGGAAACGGCCACGGCGGTAGAACCCCTGCGCTGGGCGGAGCTTCTCGTAACCGCCGCGGTCATGGCGTTTGCCAGTCCGCAGACCTACGCCCGGGCGTGGCAGGCGGCGCGCCACCGCGCCACGAACATGAGCACGCTTGTCGCGCTCGGAACCCTCGCCGCCTTTGCCTACTCCGCGGCCGCCACCGCCGCACCCGGCGTCTTCTACCATGCCGGGCTCGTCCCGGACGTCTATTTCGAGGCCGTGCTCTTCATCCTCGGCTTCCTTCTGGTCGGGTCCGCCCTCGACGCGCGCGCCCGGCATCGCACCACGGAGGCCCTTCGCGGCTTTCAGGCCTTGCAACCCGCCACGGCACTTGTCCTCCGCGACGATCTGGAGCGCGAGTTGCCCTTGGAGCAGGTGCTGACCGGCGACCTGGTTATCGTGCGTCCCGGCGATCGCATCCCGGTCGATGGCCTCGTGCTCGCCGGAGCCTCCACGGTCGACCAGTCTCTGCTCACCGGCGAGTCACAGCCCGTGCCACGGGCCGTAGGCGATCCCGTCATCGGCGGAACGGTAAACCTCGACGCTGTTCTGCGCATTCAGGCCACCACCGTCGGCGCCGCGGCGGTGCTCGCGCAGATGCAGCGCCTGCTGGACGACGCCCAGGCCAGCCGCGCCCCCATGCAGGCCCTGGCAGACCGTGCCTCCGCCGTCTTCGTTCCCATCGTGCTTGTCCTGGCGACCCTCACCGCCTCCGCCTGGCTATCTCTGGGCGGCGGCCTGCCGCATGCGGTCTCCGCCGCCGTCGCCGTCCTGGTCATCGCCTGCCCCTGCGCCATGGGCCTCGCTGTCCCCGCGGCCGTCACGGTCGCCATCGGCCGGGCCGCCCAGCGTGGAACGCTGATCAAAGGCGGAGACGTCCTGGAACGCCTCGCCCTGGTCGATATCCTTGCGCTCGATAAAACCGGCACCCTCACCGCCGGCGCCCCCGGCATCGTTCATGTCTCCTTCGCTCCTCCCATCTCCCCTGGATCGGCTGCCGCCTTGCATGGGCTTGAGCTCGCTGCCGCCCTCGAGCGTCATGCCAACCATCCCCTCGCGCGTGCTGTCGTCGCATACGTCGCCCACCACACCCAGGCTCCCTGCGAGGTCGCGTCCGTCCGCGTCATCCCGGGTCTGGGGGTCACCGGCCTCTACCAGGGCCAGACCGTGGCCATCGGTAACGTCGCCCTGCTCCAGGACCTCGGCGTCTCCATCCCCGCCGCCGACGACCTCCCGTCCGGAACCACCCTCTACCTCGCGCTGCACGGCCGTCATCTGCTCACCATGGTGGCACTGGATGCCATCCGGACCTCCGCTGCCCCCGCGCTGCACGATCTCGGAAAGCTCGGTATCGCCACTCACATCCTCACGGGCGACCATGCCGCCCCTGCCCTCGAGGTAGCCGCACATCTGCACCTTCAGGAGAGCCACATTCACGCCGCGCTCCTTCCCGCCGCCAAGCTCGATTGGATCAAAAACATGCAGGCCCGCGGCCATCGTGTCGCCATGGCCGGCGATGGCGTCAACGACGCCGCCGCACTTGCCCAGGCCGATGTTGGCTTTGCCATCGGCTCGGGAGCCGATCTCGCCCGCGAAGCCGGCGACATCGTCCTGCTCAGCCTTGCCGGCGAGCTCGCCCTCACCGCCATCCCCGATGCGCTCCGCCTCGCCCGCCGCGCCGTCCGCACCATGCGTCAGAATCTCTGGTGGGCCACCATCTACAACGCCATCGGCCTCCCTCTGGCTGCCGGCGTCTTCTATCCTCGTTTCCACATCCTCCTCAGCCCCGCCGTCGCCTCTGCGGCCATGGCGCTCTCGAGCACCAGCGTCCTGCTCAACTCCCTCCGTCTCCGCCGCTTCCGCTAGTCACAGCCGATAGACCGCCGTGGCCGTCCTCCCAAAGATGGCCGCCCGCTCACCCTCGCTGTACGGCGCGAAGAAGTCCCGCAAAAGCTGAAACCACCGCGGATAGCCGCATCCCGCAAGCAGCACCGGCCAGTCGGACCCTGCCATCAGACGCCCCGGCCCAAACGCCTCGACCGCCGTCTCAAGGTAGGAGTCAAGCTGCTCCGGGCTCCAGTGATGCGGATCGGCCTCCGTCACCAGCCCGCTCAGCTTGCACGCCACATTCGGCCGCCGCGCAAGCTCCCGCAGCAGGCCCGCCCATGGCTCGAGCGCCCCCCGCGCAATCAGCGGCTTCGCGATGTGGTCCAGCACAAACTGCTGCTCCGGATGCCGGTCTACAAACTCGATCGTCTGCGGCAGATGCCGCTCGAAGATCAAAATGTCGTACACCAGACCTGTCCCCGCAAGCGCTCGAATCCCCCGGTTGAAGTCCTCCCGCAGGATGAAGTCCGGATCCGGCTCCGCCTGGATGATATGCCGCAGCCCCTTCAGCGCACCCGTGCCAAACTCTTCCAGCAGCTCCCCCAGGCGCGGGCTGGTCATCGGCGCCCAACCCACCACGCCCCGCATCGCCGGCGTCTCCGCGGCAAGCTGCAGCAGCCAGCGCGTCTCCTCAATCGTCTGGCACGTCTGCAC
>CAXUNW010000007.1:0-7187 GCA_964252505.1 uncultured Acidobacteriaceae bacterium | reverse complement strand
GCATCTCCGGAAGCAGGTCCCCCGCCAGAAAATCTCGCCGCAGCGGCTGCAGCGCCCCCTTAAGCCAGCCATCGAACTCAGCCGGGTTATACCGCCACAGATGGTGATGCGCATCAATCGTCGGCGATCCGGAATGCGAACAGGTCTCTACCATGGAGAATCGCGGGGCCTCTCGAACTCTGTTGCCGCCCGAGGCTAATACACCTCGGGGCTGAGGCTCACCGCGCGCGCCGAAATGCGCCCGGCAAGCAATCCATACAGAACGACCACACCATAGCCCGCTAGCGGAACCCAGAACGCCGTCGCCAGGCTCCCCGTCCGGTCCTTGATCGCGCCCATCACCAGCGGAAACACCGCTCCGCCCACAATCGCCATCACCAGAAAGCTCCCACCCAGCTTCGTGTGCGGGCCCAGCCCCTTCACGCCCAGCGCAAAGATCGTCGGGAACATCACAGACATAAAGAAGCTCGTCGCCATCAGCGCATAGCCTCCCGTCAGCCCCGGCTGCGTAATCCCCACCAGCAGCAGGCCCATATTGACGATCGCGTACACGCCGATGATCCGCGATGCCGGCACATACCGCATCAGCGGCGTCGTCATAATGCGCCCGACCGCTAGCGAAACCAGCGAGATCGTCAAAAGGTACCCCGCCGTCTTCTCCGACACACTCGTATAAGCCTTGAAGTAGGGAATCAGGTTCGACCACGTCGCCACCTGCGTTCCCACATAGGCGAACTGCGTCACCACCGCCAGCAGAAAATGCGGATACCGCAGCAGCGCCGAAAAGCTGCCCTGCTCCGCCCCGACATCCCCCGCCGTCGCGTCAAGATGCGTCGGAAACCGCACCCGGCTGATAAGCAGCGCAAGCAGCAGCACCGCCACCCCCAGCCCGACGTAGGTCGGCACCACCCGCAGAATCTCGGTATGCAGATACCCCGCATACGTCCCCGCCGCGCGCATCGTCGCCACCTCCGCCGGCGTCTTCTCCACCCCGGAGAAGATGAACCACGTCCCGATCAACAGCCCCGTGATCGTGCCCGGAGGATTCAGCGACTGCGCAAAGTTCAGCCGCCGCTCCGTCGTCGCCGGGTCGCCAAACTGCGCTATAAACGGGTTGCAGGCCGTCTCCAAAATCGAGAGACCGCCGCCGACCGCGAACAGCGCCACCAGGAACGGCGCATACCGCCCGATCACCGCCGCCGGCCAGAACAGTAAGGTTCCCACCGCAAACACGCACAGCCCTGTCAAAATGCCCGTCCGGTAGCCAAACCGTCGCGTCAGCAGGGCCGCCGGAATCGCCATCGTCCCGTACGCCAGAAAGTTCGCTGTCTGCACTAGCTGCGCCTCAAACAGCGAAAGCTCGAACGACTTCTTGAACTGCTGCACAAGGATGTCGGTCAGGTTGTTCGACATGCCCCACAGAAAAAAAGCGAACGTCACCAGAACAAAAGGCAGCATCTGCCCGGTCGGAAAGACGGGCCGGTTGCGCGCTGCCGCATCCTCGGTCGTCGCGCGTGAAGCATCTATGCCGTGCATGGGAGAGACCTGCATCGTTCCTCTTTTCGTCTTCTTTCCGGATTGCGGCCGCTGATCGACGGTCCGCGCAAAGAAGGCTCCATGGTAAAGCGAGTGAACAATGAAGATGCAGACGACAGTGGTTCCAGCCATTCAGCAAATCGTTGACCCTACGAACTATAAACGTTTACTTGATCCTTGACTACGCCTAAGCGCGCCCGCGCTCGGGCACCCCGCGGCCTCCGCATACATTCCAGCAACATCCAGCACATCTTGTGCGATGGCCTCCGCATCACAACCCTTGAACAATCCCACATTCACTGTTCTCTTCGGCATGCGTACAGAGCGAAGTGTGAATTCCGACTAACGCTGTGCAAAGGCTCTACCGAAAGAGGATGTGCTATGTTCTTCCGCTCCGAGAAACTACTTATTCCGCTTGAAAAGCCTGCGAATCCAGACCCGAACGGCGCCGCCGCCATCCAGGAACTACTTGGTGGCAAGTTCGGCGAAATGTCCACGCTCAACAACTATCTTCACCAGTCGTTCGGCTTCAAAGAAAAGAAAAAGCTGAAGCCCTTCTACGATCTCGTCGCCAGCATAACGACGGAAGAGCTAGGCCACGTCGAACTGATCACCACCGCCATCAACCTTATGCTGGAAGGAAGCGTCCCCGAAGGAGAGCCCGTCACCGGCCCGCTTGAAGACGCAAAGAATCTGCGCAACACCCATCACACTATCGTCGGCGGCGGCGGCCACCAGGTCATGGACTCCATGGGGCACTTCTGGTCCGGAGAGCATGTCTTCTCGAGCGGCAACCTCGTCTCCGATCTCCTCCACAATTTCTTTTTGGAAACCGGTGCGCGCATGCACAAGCATCGCTGCTACCAGATGACTACCAACCAGGCGGCACGCGATGTGATCGGATACCTCATGGTGCGCGGCGGCGTCCACCAGGCGGCTTATGCCCTCGCCCTTCGCAAGGTGACCGGCGTGGAAGTCACCAAGATGCTGCCGACGCCGAACATCGACGACTCCAAGATTCCCGAGGCTCGCAAATGGCAGGCCATCGGCAGCCATCGCACTCTCTACACCTTCTCGGATACTGACTACGCGGATGTCGCCGGTGTCTGGTCCGGGCCCGCTGATTGGGCAGATGGCGAACCGCTCGAGGTCGTCACCGGCGCTCCTGCCTACGCCGCCGAGGGTCCCGTCGTGGGCGAGTGCCGCTCGCTCTTCTCCCCGGACTACGCGCCCGAGGAAATCTACGAGATCGCCGCAAAGCTCATGCAGAATGGCGGTATCTCGCCGCTGCAACCCGGCGACGGCTCCCACTCTCGCTTTCAGGGCAGTGTCGCGGATAGCATCGGCGCGAAGGCGCAGCCTGGCCGAAAGACCAAGCCCGATATCCCCAAGCCTGAAAAAGGGAAGGCCAGGAAGAGCATCTAGAGGGACCAGGTGGCGGCCGCTGGGCCGCCATCCGGCTTCTACTGTGTCAGGTCGACCATGATCTTTGTGAATCGTCCCGGCGCCGCGCTCCAGGCGGCCAGGATGGGCGCTGCCTCGGCGAGGGGCACCACCGCGCTCACCGCATCGTCCACCGGAAACCTCCCCGCTTCAAGCATGGCAATAACCGCGTGGAAATCCGCTTCTAGCGCGTTGCGCGAGCCCAGGATGTCGAGCTCCTTCTGCACGAACAGCCGGGTCTCATAGGAGACGGGCTCCTTAGCGTATCCGATGTAGACCACGCGGCCAGTAAAGGCGACCTCTTCGACCGCCGAACGGAAGGTCTGCGGCAGCCCGATCGCCTCAATCACCACATCCGGCCCCCTGCCCTCAGTCAGCTCAAGGAAGCGGTCGTGCAGATCTTCACGTGCCGTGTTGATCAGGTGCCTCGCGCCCGCTTTCCGGGCAATCTCTAGCTTCGCATCATCCATATCGATGGCGATCGTGTTCCCGCCGCGAAACGCTGCTGCGGCAATCGCGCCAAGACCGATTCCCCCGCACCCGAAGACCGCTACCGTGTCTTCAGGCGTCACGCGGCTGCGAGCCGCCGCATGGGCGCCGACCGTCAGCGGCTCAACCAGGCAAAGCTCTTTCAGGCTCAACTGTGCAGGATAGAGCTTGCTGCGCGGCATCGAGATGTACTCGGTCATCGCCCCATCCCGCTGCACACCCATCGTCTCGTTGCTGAGGCAGGCGTTTGGCCGGCCCCTTCGGCAGCTCGCACACACCCCGCACGCCGTGTAGGGCGAGAGCGTCACCTGGGTGCCGTTCTCAAGGTCGCCCCCATTGGCCACGATCGTAGCCGCCACCTCATGGCCGAGAATGCGCGGGTAGCGAACCATGCCGTTGCCTCCGCGGAAGGTCGTCAGGTCCGTCCCGCAAAATCCGACGAGGTTCACCTGCAGAAGAACCTCCGTCTCGTGCGGACTTGTCAGATCGGCGATCTGCGCGACAGATGCGGAATGTGGTGCGTCGATCCGAAACGCCTTCATTTGTCCTGTCACGGAGTCCCCGGATTAGAGGACGCTCCGGCCCCCATCGACAATCAGGTTCTGCCCGGTCATGTAAGAGCTCGCATCGGAGCAAAGAAACAGGATCGCTCCCTGGTACTCATCGCGCTCCGCCATGCGCCCAAGCGGGATCAGAGAGTGCAGCCGTGTGGTGAACTCCTCCGGCTGCCCGTTCGCGACGCCCCCCGGTGAGATCGCATTCACCCGGACGTTGTGCGCCGTCCAGTATGTAGCCAGGTATCGCGTCAGCCCAAGCAGCGCCGTCTTCACCACCGAATAGGTGACCGGCTTCACCGGCTGCTGGTCCGGCGGCAGCCCTGCCTTCGCGTAGAGCCGTTGGTCCGGTGCGATCACCGCAAGATCCGAGGCAACGTTCACGATCACGCCACTGTTCTGCCGCACCATCGCCGCCCCGAAGATCCGCGAACACAGGAAAGCGCCCGTCAGACCCACCGCAATATCGTCGTTCCACACCGCAAGAGGAAAGTTCTCCAGGCGCGACCACTGCTGCCCCGGCTTTTGATCCTCAACCTTCGGATTGTTCGCCGCGTTGTTGATCAGGATGTCGATACGCCCGAACACCGCAAGAATGCGCTTGCACGCTTCGCCCAACGAAGCTTCGTCTGTAATGTCCACCTTAAGGCCGAGGCACGCAGTTCCATGCTCCTGTTCAAGCTGCGCCGCCCGCCCCGCCGGATCGGCCACCGCAAGGTCAAGCAGAACAACGTGCGCACCGGCCGCGGCCAGGATGGCGCCGTGATGGTACCCCAGCAAGCCCGCTCCCCCGGTCACCAGGGCGACCCGGCCGGTCAAGTCAAAGAGTGTCTGTGCGCGATTTGTAGCCACTGGCATTTCTCCCAGTATGGCAAAGTTATCCTTAAAGTGAAAATGCCCTCGCGCATGCGAGGGCATCCACTTTCATCGTCCAGACAGGTCAGGCAGGTGTCGGGTGACTTTCGCCAAAACCCGGCTTGCGTCCGTTCTCCGGCTTCAGCACGTGCTGCGTGTCGCCCCCGGGGCCGGGATCGACCGCCGACAGCGGCGAACGTGCCGGCGGAAGCTCCTTGCCTTCGATCAGCAAAGCGATCTCGACCGCGTCCAGCGTCTCCCGTTCGAGCAGGGCTGTCGCCATCCGGTGCATCACATCATGGTTCTTGTCCAGAATGTCGTACGCCGAGCGGTAACCCTCGTCCACAAACGCTCGCACCGCAGCGTCGATCTTCTGCGCCGTGTCGTCCGAGTAGTCCCGTGCCTGCGCAATCTCGCGCCCCAGAAAGATTTGCTCTTCCTTCTTGCCGTAGGTCAGCGGACCCAGGTTGCTCATGCCGTACTCACAGACCATCTTCCGGGCCAACTCCGTCGCACGAACGATATCGTTGCCCGCCCCCGTCGTCTTCCGGTTCATGAAGATCTCTTCGGCGCACCGCCCGCCCATCAAAATCGCGAGCTGTGTCTCCAGATAGTCGCTGGTCACCGTGTGCTTGTCCTCCTCAGGAAGATGCATTGTCACGCCCAGCGCCATACCGCGCGGAATGATCGTCACCTTATGCAGTGGATCGGAGTGGTCCCGCTTCGCCGCCACCAGAACATGGCCGGCCTCGTGGTAAGCCGTATCCCGCTTGTCGTCTTCCGACAGCAGCATCGACTTCCGCTCTGCACCCATCAGCACCTTATCCTTGGCAACCTCAAAGTCGTACATATGCACCGATTTGCGATTGAACCGAGCTGCCGTCAAGGCCGCCTCGTTCACCATATTCGCAAGATCCGCACCCGAAAACCCCGGTGTTCCCCGTGCCAGCGTGTTCAGGTTCACATCCTCCGCCATCGGAACCTTCTTCGCATGAACCCGCAGAACCTCTTCCCGGCCCTTGATGTCGGGACGGTCGACAATCACCCTTCGATCGAACCGCCCCGGCCGCAGCAACGCCGGATCCAGCACGTCCGGCCGATTCGTCGCCGCAATCAGGATCACGCCGTCGTTCGACTCGAACCCATCCATCTCTACCAGAAGCTGGTTCAGCGTCTGCTCCCGCTCGTCATGGCCGCCGCCAAGCCCGGCGCCCCGATGCCGTCCTACCGCATCGATCTCATCGATGAAGATGATGCACGGCGCATTCTTCTTTCCCTGCTCAAACAGATCCCGTACCCGCGACGCGCCCACACCCACAAACATCTCGACAAAGTCAGAGCCCGAAATCGAGAAAAACGGGACATTCGCCTCCCCCGCAACCGCCCTCGCAAGCAGCGTTTTACCCGTTCCCGGAGGCCCCACCAGCAGCACACCCTTCGGAATCCGCCCACCCAGCCGCTGGAACTTCTGCGCCTCGCGCAGAAACTCGATAATCTCCTTCAGCTCTTCCTTCGCCTCATCCACCCCGGCGACATCCTTAAAGGTGATCTTCTTCTGCTGCATCGAGAGCAGCCGCGCCCGGCTCTTGCCGAAGCTCAACGCCTTGTTTCCACCCGACTGCATCTGCCGCATCATAAAAAAGAAAAGAGCCAGCAGCAGCAGGATCGGCGCAAACTGGAACAGAATGCTGATCCACGCATTTGCGTTCGGGTCCTTCACGTTGATGTTCACGCCATGTTCCCGCAGCGTCTTGTACATGTCCGGGTAGTTGGCCGGGATCGTCGTCTTGAACTGATCCTTGCTCCCCTTCATGTGCCCCGTCAGCTCTGCGCCGTTGATCGTCACATCGGCCACATTGCCTTCGTCCGCTTTGCTCAGAACATCGGAAAAGCTCAGTTGATTTTCATGGCCCATTCCGGTACTCTTCGCCACAAATTGCCAGGCGAAGAACAGGCACGCCACCATGCACACCCAGATCAAAACTTGCTTGACAGTCGAATTCAAGGGTATTTCCTCTATAAATGTCACCGGCCTTGGTGCACCGGTGAGTGCGGTCTTGCTCGATACATCCTGCGTTCGCCGCGCAAACGGCTTCAACCGTTTAGACGGCCACCCGGCTGGAATGTTCTCTCAAAGCAGTGGCAGCCAGGCCGTGGATAATTGATGTGATTCTACTCTCAGCACGCACGATTCAGCGACCTGTGTCCAATTGTTGATTACACCGATGGGCACGTGGCACTACCCGCGCCGCACCGCAATCGCCACCCGGCTCAGCCGCAGCTCCCGCGCCGATCGCTCCGCCCGCAAAC
>CAXUNW010000006.1:0-39111 GCA_964252505.1 uncultured Acidobacteriaceae bacterium | reverse complement strand
CCGCCAGAGCAGCAAAGGGGCCGCCGGGGGGAGGCCGCTTCAAGTCCCTAAGAGGTAGAGCCGGATTTCGGATCGTGCGAACACCGTTTCTGCGTCAGCTTTGACTTACACGGCACCGGCGCTCAAGACCTCTTCGCGGATTTCCTCATCCTGGACCACGTCGCTCGCCGTTTTGGGCAGGGCAACAGCGAGAACGTCCTCGATGCGCTTGGCATAGTGGATGGTAATTCCTTCGGTCTGGTCGGGGGTGAGGTCTTCGTCGACCTGCTGCTTGCAGTCGGCGGGCATGACGACGTCGCGCACACCGGCGCGCTTGGCAGCGAGGAACTTCTCCTTGATACCGCCGACAGGGAGGACATCGCCGGAGAGGGTGATTTCTCCGGTCATGGCGAGGAGCGGGCGGACCGAACGGTCGGTGAAGAGGCTTACCAACGCAGTGGCCATGGTGATGCCGGCCGATGGACCGTCCTTTGGAATAGCTCCGGCGGGTACGTGGATGTGAAGATCTACATCCTTCGTGAAGTCCTCCTCCAAGCCCAGCAGCAGGGCGTTCGAGCGAACCCACGTAAGGGCGGCCTGCATAGACTCCTTCATGACGTCGCCGATCTGCCCGGTCATGGTGAAGCCCCCTTTGCCCTTCATCTTGTTGGCCTCGATGAAGAGGATGTCCCCCCCGGCGGGGGTCCAGGCGAGGCCCACGACGACGCCGGAGCGTTTGGTGCGCTCGGCGATCTCGGTATCGACGCGAACCTTGATGCCGCCGAGGAACTCGTGGATGACCTCCGGGGTGATGACGAGCATCTCCTCGCGTCCTTCGGCGATCTTGCGCGCGAGCTTGCGGCAGACGGTGCCGATCTGCTGCTCGAGCTTGCGGACGCCAGCCTCCCGGGTGTAATGGCGGGCGATGAGGGCGACACTTTCAGTCGGGAACTCGATACGCCCCTCGGGGATGCCGTTCTCCTTGATCTGCCGAGGAATGAGGTACTTCTCGGCGATGCTCACCTTTTCTTCTTCGGTGTAGCCGGTGAGCTCGATGATCTCCATGCGGTCCAGCAGCGGGCCGGGGATGGTATCGAGCTGGTTGGCGGTGCAGATGAAGAGAACTTTTGAGAGGTCAAAGGGCTGGTCCAGGTAGTTGTCGCGGAAGGTGTTGTTCTGCTCGGGGTCGAGGGTTTCGAGTAACGCGCTGGCGGGATCTCCGCGGAAGTCGCGGCCGAGCTTATCGATCTCGTCGAGCATGAAGACGGGATCCTTGACCTCGACGCGCTTGAGGTGCTGGATGATCTGGCCGGGGAGTGCGCCGATGTAGGTGCGGCGGTGACCGCGGATCTCGGCCTCGTCGTGCATGCCACCGAGAGAGATGCGGGAGAACTTGCGGTCCAGCGCACGGGCGATGGAGCGGCCCAGCGAGGTTTTGCCGACACCCGGGGGTCCGACGAAGCAGAGGATGGGACCCTTCATGTCGGGCTTGAGGCGGCGAACGGAGAGGTAGTCGAGAATGCGGTCTTTGACCTTCTTGAGGCCGTAGTGATCCTCGTCCAGGCATTCTTTGGCCTTGATGATGTCGACCTCGCCGGAGCTGGTCTTGCCCCAGGGCAGGACGGCGAGCCACTCGACGTAGTTACGGGTCAGGGAGTAGTCGGCGGCCGCGGGATTCATGCGGCTGAGGCGGCCAAGCTCCTTCAAGGCATCCTTCTTGACGTCATCCGGCATGCCGGCGTTTTCAATCTTCTCCTTGAGCTCGGCGATGTCCTTCTGGGTGTCGTCGAGGTCGCCGATCTCCTTCTGAATGGCCTTGAGCTGCTCGCGGAGATAGTAGTCGCGCTGCGACTGCTGGACGGAATCCTGCACCTCACTCTGGATCTTGTTGCGAAGCTGCTGGACTTCGAGCTCCTTGGCAAGGTGCTGGTTGATGCGCTCGAGGCGGGCCTCCACGTCGGGGCTTTCAAGCAATTCCTGCTTGTCGCCGGTGGTGAGAAAGGGGAGCGAGGAGGCGATAAAGTCAGCCAGGCGGCCAGGCTCGTCGATGTTGATGGCGATGGTCTGGAGATCGTCCGAGAGCGTTGGGGAGGAGCTGACGATCTGCTGGAACTCACTGACGACGTTGCGCTGGAGAGCTTCAAGCTCCGGAGTTTTTGCGGGCTCGGCCTCGCTGAGGACCTCGTACTCGGCGGTCATGAACGGCGTGGTCTGGATGAACTCGCCGAGCTTAACGCGCTCGTTGCCCTCGGTAAAGACGAAGAGGCTCTGGTTGGGCATTTTGACGACTTTGTGGACCGTGGCGCGCGTGCCGATGCTGTGCAGGTCGGAGCCGGCGGGGGAGTCCTGGCGGGCGTCGCGCTGAGCGACCACAAGGATGGTCTTCTCCTCGCCGAGAGACTGAATCAACTGGATGGAGCTTTCGCGCCCGACGGTCAGGGGCAGCACGGCGTGGGGGAAGAGAACGGTGTCGCGGACCGGTAGGACAGGTACAGGGCGGGAGGAGCCGGTCTTCTCGGCTCGGGCCGCAGTCGGTTTGATGACGCTTACGAAATCGCTTGGCATTGAGTGTCCTTCTATCAGGTTTCCTGCTTATCTTTGATGCGCCGCTTTATCGATAGTTTCAGGCTCGTTGGCCGCCCGTCAACTGGTGGACGGCATCCGTTCTTCATCGGCGTACCGTCCTGGAGCGTCAGCGGAGTTGCGGACGCGGTGAAGGGAGACGCATGCGACTTCCCGCTGAGGCCGGCGGCTCTGCGGACGGGTCACGCGGCCTGGTACCTTCCGAGAACCTTGAGCCAGCCGCATTCGCCCCGGAGAGCGTGAAGCGCGGCGTTGCACTGGGCGTCGCTGGTGAACCGGATATCGACATAAAAGATGTACTCCCATGGACGTGAGATGACGGGGCGGGACTCGATGCGGGTCAGATCGACGCCGACGGAGGAAAGCCGTTCGAGAGCACGGACGAGGGTTCCCGGGCGGTGGTCCAGGGAGAAGGCAAGGCTCACCTTGTTGTCTGCCGAGGACTGGCCGGTTGGGATGCCGGGAGGGTTGGCTCCTTCGCGTGTGAGCAGGTAGAAGCGGGTGAAATTGGCGGCATGGTCTTCGATTCCGGAGACGAGGATCTCCGCCCCATACTGGGTGGCGGCGAGCTCTGGGGCGATGCCGGCCGTATCGCGCGATCCTGAGGCCATCAGATTTTTTACGCTGCCGGCGGTGTCGTAGGCGGGGACCGCCTCGATCGCGGGGTGCGCGGCGAGCCACCGGCGGCACTGCGAGAGGGCAACCGGGTGCGAGAGGACGCGTCGCAGGCTGGACAACGTAGCCCCGGGGGCGGCGATGACGGCGTGGCGTATGCGCAGAAGGCTTTCGCCGCGCACCTCGACGGGACGCTGCAGGAGGAGATCGTAGTGCTCGGCGACGGAGCCATGCAGGCTGTTCTCGATAGGAAGGACGGCTGCGTCGACCGTTCCGGCTTCGAGTGCGTCGAAGACATCCGTGGAGAGAGCGCAGGGAGCGAGGTCGACGGCGCCGAGCATAGCGATAGCGGCCATGTGGCTGTTTGATCCGAGTTCGCCCTGAATGGCGATGCGCATGGTCATGCACGGCGCCCGGCGGTACCAATCGATTCCCGCAGGCCGCGTGCAACCCGCTTATGGCTCGCGGCAACATACCATACGACGGCCCCCGGGCCGACGTAAAAGGGCGCGCGGAAGAAGTGATTTCCGGCCTCGTCAACAGGAGAACGACACATGCTTTGGACCATCACCATCATCCTTTTTATCCTATGGATTCTGGGGCTCGTCAGCAGCTACACCCTCGGCGGCTGGATTCATATCCTTCTGGTCCTGGCAATTATCGTCTTGATCTTCAACCTGCTATCGGGCCGTCGGGCGCTTTGACCTTGAATGAGTCCTCGCCTGGGGCGGGAGACGAATTGCTGTGTGACATGAGAGCGAAAGGAAGTTTGCTATGAACGAAGATACTATCGCAGGCAAGCTGAAGTCAGTTGGCGGAAAGATCAAACAGGCGACTGGGGAGGCTTTTGGGAATCAGGAGCTGGCAAACTCCGGAGCCGCCGATCAGGTGAAAGGTGCTACCCAGGAGACTTGGGGCAACGTGAAGGATGTTGCGCATGATGCGGCCGCAACCTCGAGAGCGAAGGCTGTCAACGCTGACGAGAGTGCGGAGGTCAAAGCTCACGACACACGGACGGGGATTGCCGGTTCAGCGGAGCACCTGAAGGACAAGGTCGCTCATGGGATCGACAACCTGAAAGAGCGTTTGCACGAAGAGCGCGAGGTTCACCAGGTACAGTAACGGGTATGGAACGACGATGAGGGGCCTCCTGTGGGGGCCCCTCATCGTTTCTAGCGGCGCAGAAAGACGGCGCCAGCGAATGCTACAAAGAAGACGACGGCAATGACACCGTTGAGGGTGAAGAACGCTGCGTTCATCCGGCGCAGGTCGTTCGGGGCGACGATGGAGTGCTCATACAGAAGCAGGGCGGCGACCAGGGCGAGGCCGAGCCAGGCTGCTGGTCCGAGGGTGAAGAGCCTTGCGAGCAAGGCCAGCATGCCGCCAGCGGCAAGGTGCATCGCACGGGCAATGAAGAAGGCGCGCCGCAGGCCGAACGCCTGGGGCACGCTATAGAGGCCGGCGATGCGGTCGTGGGTGTAGTCCTGGCAGGCGTAGAGGATATCGAAACCGGCGACCCAAAGCATAACCGCGACGGTGAGGACGATGATGCGGGGGTCGAGCGCGCCGCGGACCGAAATCCACGCGGCTGAGGGTGCGATCCCCAGGGCGAGGCCCAGGACGAGGTGGGACCAGCGGGTGACACGCTTCATGTAGCTGTAGGCCAGGATGACGGCCAGGGCGACGGGGGCAAGTTCCAGCGTGAGGCGGTTGAGCCGCGCGGCCGCGAGCAGAAAGATGGCAGCGGAAAGCACCACAAAGATAGCGACAAAGCGGCCACTGAGAGTGCCGGCCGGGAGAGCGCGGGTCGCTGTGCGAGGGTTTGCGGCGTCCAGCTTTGCATCTACAAGCCGGTTGAAGGCCATGGCAGCGGACCGAGCCGATACCATGCAGACGACGATCCAGAAGAGTACGCGAGCCGGGGGCCAACCGCCCGCGGCAAGCACCGCACCCGTTAGGGCGAAGGGCAGCGCGAAGACCGAATGCTCCCACTTGATCATCTCGAGCGTTGTCGCCGTACTCTTCCAGAGATGCATTGGGCTGGTCATAACAACATATTAAGTATGGGAGCCGCCCGAGACAACCGAGCGGCTTCTCTGTACTTGATCCGGCGGAATCAGCTCTTCGGATTCTTCCCGGCAACCTCCAGGTTATTGGTCACCTTGAAGACGCCCGGAACGCCGTTGGCGCGGATGTTGGCGATATCCTTGTCGCCTTCGCTATCGACCACACCCGTCAGGGTGACGTTGCCGTTGACGACGGTGATGCGGATGGGCTTTGCCGGATCCATGGCGTAGCGGTTCAACTGCGGCGCGCCGTAGATGGCACGCGCCTCCTGGATGCGAATGCGGTCGTCGTTGGGCGAGAGCGGGGCTACCTCGATGTTGTCGACGACGTCCTTGACGCCGGGGTAGTTTTCGACCAGGCTGACGGCTGAGTCCTTATCGGTGGGCCCGTAGGCGACGCCGCCGAGCGTTACCACGCCGTTCTGCACGCCGATGGTCAGCGAGTTGAAGGCTGTGGTTCCATAGCCTACACGGTCGTATGCCAGCTTCTCGGCAAGCTTGTTGCGCAGCGTCACATCCTCCACCTGAGGTCCACTTACCTCGATCAGGTTCTGAACGCCCTGCACGTTCTTGCGATGATGCGCCTTCTTATCGGCATCTTCCTTTTCGCTGTAGAGGTCGACGGTGCCCGTCAGAGTGACGACTCCGTTCTGTACCGCGGTCTTGACATCCTTGAAGCGTTTGTTGTCGAGGGCCTTGGTAACGTCGGCCTGGATCTGGGCGTCGTTCGGTCCCGCGCCCTGGGCTCGCAGCAGGGTGCTGCTGAAAAGCAGAGAGCCGGCGAGTACAAGGCCTGAGACGAACGAGGTCTTCTGAAAGACAGCTTGAGGGTTGGTCACGTTTCTATCCTCCATCCGGGCACTTACCCGGACCGCGCGGGCCACTGCATTTCCGACCCGCCTTCCTGAGTTATTAGACGCAAATTGGATTGCGGAGGATTCCAGGTGGAGGCTAGCGGTAGCGCTTGCGAATCTTGTAGACGATGCTGAAGACGCCCGTTTCGTCGCGTGTGGCGACAAGCGAGGTCATGGGGTTGATGGCGTACTGCACCTGGATCAGCTGCTGGGCGGAGGAGTTTACGTTCGTCGCATAGGTGAGGGTGAGCTGCCGGGAGAGCTGCTGCTGCACAGTGATGCGGGCGGAGGAGGTTCCGAGGGTTCCGACAAAGGCTGGGTCGATTTTGACGCTGCCGACGCCAAAGAGCTTCTCGACGCGGTTGCTCACAGTCGCGTTGAGAGCTCCGCCAAGCAGGGCGCTGGTAGTGGGATCGGTTCCGGCCTGAACCTGCTGCTCCTGGTAGAGCTGCGCTTCTTCCTGGGTGCGGCCAAGCGCGAGCAGGTTGAAGACATCGGCCTCGCTGAGGGGCGGCTCGGAGCGATAGGTGGGCTTCAGGCTGGTTGTGGTGCCGTGGAGGCCGATCGTGACGTCGTAGCTTTCCACACGGGCGGTCGCGTCGAGGTCGATGACGGGATCGATGCGGACGGGATTGGTGAAGTAGATGTCGCCGCGCTGCAGGGAGTACTTGGTTCCGGCGAAGGTGGCGCTGCCGTCGGTAATCTGGATGCGGCCGAGGACGGAGGGGACGGCCACGGTGCCGCGAACAGTGAGATCGACCGTGCCGGCAAGCTTCGCGTAGGAGTTCTGGAAGTCAAGTTGGGGCGAACTGGTGATGTGGACGTCCAGACGGATCTTGTTGGTGGCGGCGTCGGGGTCTGGGGGGGCCTGGACGCCCCCGGTCCCGGCGAAGGCGGCGAAGTCAACGTCCGCGCCAACCCCAAAGCGCGTGAGAAGGATGTTCCCGCTGAGCAAAGCGCTATCCAGGCTGCCCTGGAGGCGAAGGCTTGTATTGGCGGTGCCGCTCAGCCCGGCGTAGCGCACGCGGACGACTTCGGCGGTGGCCGTCAGGTCGGCGTAGACACCGCTGCGGTAGGTCAGGAAGCCGCCAATCTTGAGGACGCCGCCGCCGGTGGTCGCGGAAAGGTCCTGGACCACGAGGCGGTCTTCGTTGAAGACGAGCGTGCCGTTCATGTTCGTGAGACCGTTGGGGATGCCGTCAACGGCAAGGTTGACCTTCTCGAAGAGAACCTTTCCGGTGAGCGCGGGGGACTTGACGGTGCCGCCCGCGGCGATCGTGAAGCTGACCTTGCCGCTGCCGATGATGTCGGGATCGAAGGAATGCGCGAGCGCGGGACTTACCGAACCGCTTGCCTTGACGTCGAGCGTGCCGCCCTTCGGGTTGGTCGAGCCAAAGACCTGCGCTGTGCCGCTGGCGCGAAGGTCAGTATCCTGCCCGGTGATGTGCACCTGGTCGAGCGTAGCGACTCCGTTGCGCAGGCTGACGCGCAGGGCTTCCGCGGCTTTGATCTCATAGCCGTTCAGCTTGACGTCGAAGTTGTCGAAGCTGGCCGTACCGGCGAGCGCCATGGGCGTCTTCGCGGGTCCGGTGACGTCGATGGTCCCGCTGATGTTCGAGGTGCCTTTGAGGGTCGAGCTTCCGAAGAGGGCGAGCGGCTTGCCGACGTCGAGGCCGCTGAGCACGACTTGCGCTTTGGTCTGGTAGTCCCCGACCAGAGCGGTCTGCCCATTGGCCTGGATGCGTGCGCCCACCAGCGTGGATTGGGCGGTATAGAAGACGGTGCTGCCGGTACTGTGAGCATCGAGGGCAAGCTCCCCGATGGGCTTACCCTGCACGGTGAGGTTGGTTAGGCCGACATGCGCCTTCAGATTGGGCTCGGTTGCGGTGCCGTCGGCGTCAAGCACAAGACTGACCGTGCCGTCGGCGTTGGCGTTCTGCTTCTGCACCGTGACGAACTTGGATAGGACGAGGTTATCGCCGGCGAGGTGCGCGTGCAGGTGCTTGGAGGTAAGGTCGTAGCCGCCGTTGCCGGCGATCTTCATGCCGTGCAGCGCAAGCGCCACCTGGCTTGCCTCCACGTCCTGCCCCTTGACGGTGAGTGTTATGTTTGCCGACTCGTAGGGCTCGCCGTAGGCGACGCCGTTGACGAGCGAGATCTGACCTCCGCCGTTGAGATTTGCGAAGGTGCCGACCACGCGCCCATCGACGCCGATGGTTCCGGTGACGGGGATCTTATCCTGCTGGCCCGCGATCTTGAGCAGATCCGGCAACTGCGCGCTGGCGAGCTGGACCTTGGCATCGACCGAGGTTCCGCCATCCCACACATAGCTGACCGCACCGCGGCGGGAGACGACGCGCCGGGGTTTGAACGCGCCGCCTACGTTCAGGACGGCGGTGCCTTGTCGGATGGTGGAACTGGCGACGGCCAGGCCGGCAGGCGAGTAGTCGGCATCCGCGACGATGGAGTCGATCTGGACGTTGGTTACGTTGGCATCGGTGCCGAGCTTGACCTGGAGCTGATTGCCTTCCAGATGACCCTTGACATTCAGGTTGGCGATCGGTCCGGAGGCTGTGCCATGGAAGGCAAGACCGCCGTGCAGATCCACGGGGATGGCGGCGGTTCCCTTCTTGCCGTTGGCCTGGAAGCCGAGAGTCTGGAGCAGTTGGTCGTACTCACCGAGATCGCGGACGGAGGCGTCGAGCTGCAGGTTGGTGAGTCTGTCTCCGACGTTGACGCCGAGAATGCCGCTGGCGGTAACGGTTGTTCCCGGTGTTTGCGCGAAGAGGCGCTTGAGGTTGACGACCTCGGTTTTGCCGTCGTAGTGGCCGAGCACCTGGCCTGTGACGGGGATGTTGCTGCGTGCACCGGCCCGCCTGATGCCGGTCGGCGTCATCTTCAGGTCCGCATCGACGAGGACGGAGTCGGCAATCTCAGTCGCCGGGCCGCCCCACTCTGCTTCCACGGGACCGCTGACAGCGGTGTCGAATCCGAGATCGCCGTAGCCCTTGGCGGCGGCGATATCCATGATGGTGCGCAGCGGGATGCGATCGATCGTGACCTTCAGGTAGGCGTGGGCGCGCTCGACCGGTGTGATGGTGGGGGCGCCGGTGACGGGAGCCTGTGCGCCGACCGCGACAGCGGTCTTGTTGGCTGTGGTGACGGCGGCGGTGGTGGTGGGCGAGGTTGCCGGCGCGGTTGCGGGGACCTCGCCGAGCCAGTTGACGATACGCATTTCGCCAACGGCGCTTCCGCCTCCGGGTAGATAGCCGGTAAGGGCGGTGAAGAGAAGCTCGGTGGGGGTGATGTTCAACTGCGCGCCGCCGTTTACATCGTGCAGGCGAACGTATTGGTCGCGGTACGCGGCTCCGCGGAGCTTGGCCATGCCTACCAGAAGATAGCCGGACTTACAGTCGGGGTCGGGCGGCAGCTCCTTTACGGGCTGCTTGGCTTGGTCGCCTTTGCGACGGCGGAAGATGCTTGGCTTCTTCT
Source organism: uncultured Acidobacteriaceae bacterium (assembly GCA_964252505.1). Classification (GTDB taxonomy): domain Bacteria; phylum Acidobacteriota; class Terriglobia; order Terriglobales; family Acidobacteriaceae; genus Edaphobacter. Next base: position 29,522 of record CAXUNW010000006.1, on the reverse strand, counting down.
GCGCCTCGGCGGGGGCGACCTCGCAGTTGCGGCCCTTCACATCGACGTCGATGGCGCCTGCCTCAAGCCCGGGAAATCCCGCCAGAATCGAAATCTGCTTGAGCTCCAGAGTCCCCTTGACGGCCGCCTGCCACTCAGGGTTCGCGAGGTGGTAGGCGGAGGCCGAGGCGACGATGTCAGACGAGGCGCCGGTATGCAGATCGAGGCGTGTGAGTTCCGCCATATCACGGCCGAACTGGGCTTCGAGATGCAGCCTGGACTGTGCCTCAGGCGATTTTTGCATCTTGGTGCGCAGGTCGTTGAGGTCGATGTTCAGGCCATACCGGTCGCTCGCGGGCAGGTAGTGGACCTGTGCCTGGAAGTCGCGGGCGGCAAGATCGAAGGGCACGGCTCGATCGTTGACTACAGCCAGGCCGTTCGCCAGCTCGACCTCGCTGGCTTTCAGGTCGAGCAGGGTGTCCTGGAGCGGCGTGGTGCTTGTGCTGGGATGCTTCGGCAGCGGCTGGTTCGTCTTACCGCTCTTGTCGATGATGAGGTGAACGTGGGGTTGCTCCACGCGCAGGAGGTTGAGCCCGACATGCGAGGCGATCCCGGCGGAATGCTGCACGAACGTCATGATCTTGACGCGAACGAGGATACGATCGGCCGAGAGGTAGGGAGCCTCGCCGGGGCCTTCAAGCCCGTGGATGACCAGGCCGTCTGCCTCGATGGCGAGATGACGCAGACTGAAGACAATCTTACCGAGTTCGACACGGCCACCGGTGGCGTCCTCAAGGACAGAGACGACCTCCTTGCCGATGCGTCGCTGGAAATCGTCGGTTGTCGTATACCAGGCGACGCCGGCGAGTACGAGGAGGATCAAGACCAGCACACCGCCGATGAGCCCGGCGGCCGCCTTGCCGAGATGCACACCGCCCACGCGGTACCAGGGGCGTCTGTTTTCTGCTTGGCTCTCGGACGTCACGGCGCCACCTCGCCGGGCTTCATGATCTGCACTGTGCCCTGCGCTCGCAGGCTGGTTAGCCAGTCTGCGAGCAGTTTGCTGACGCGCTGCTGCAGGAGAATCTCCTGAATGCGATCGGAGATGTCGGCAAGCTTGGGTGGGACGGCTTTCTGGCTGGCGTATTCAGGCAGCATCGAGTCGTAATAAGCCTTGATCTCCGCAGGCTCAATGCGGATTCCCATGCGGAAGCGATTCTCGATATAGGCAAGAACTTCCATGCGCTCCTTCCAGCGCTGCTGGAGTTCGGCCGCGTTGAAGCCCTGGTCCGCGAGAAATTTTGCCCAACCGGCGTCGGTATCGCACATGTACCGGGTGCAGGCTGGAATATTCTTGCGTAACGTGGCGATCTGCCGGGTGACGTCCACGTCGGTGACTTCGTTGCCGGGTTGAAGCTTGGCCTGCTGCAGGATCAGGGTACGGTTTATAAGGCGCTCCACGGCGCGCTCACGCGAGTAGGAGGCTCCCGGCTGCGCGGGAGGGATGAACGCGGCGAAGCGACGCTCCTGGTCCACATCGCTCTCGAGCACGAGGTCTCCGTTGACGATCGCGATGACCCGATCAACGGTTTCGCCAGGCTGCTGGGGCGTCGCGGCCTGCTGCGCGTGTCCGCGCATCGCGAGCGCCAGCAGGATAGCCGGGATCCACCGGCCTGCGGCTTTGCGGGTTGTTTTTTTCGCTGTCATGCCTAGAAGCTTTGCCCAATGCTGAAGAAGAAGTTGAGGTGGCTTCCCTGCCCGACGTATGGCAGGCTTCCATTGAAGTCGTAGATGACGGGGTAGATGGGAGGATTGAGATTGTAGCTAACGTCGGCACGAATGGGGCCGACGGGAGTCTTGTAGCGAGCGCCGAGCCCAACCGCGTGAGAGAAGTAGGCAAAGCTGCAATTACCGATGGACCCGCCGACATACCGGCAGGTGTCTTTGTTGGGTTGGGAGAAGCGGCCGATGCTGGGGAAGACATCGGAGACGTTCTGGAAGACATTGCCCATGTCGTGGAAGACGACAAAGTTGACGCTGTCGCCCACGATGGGAAGCACCGGCGCGGGCAGGCGCAGCTCCAAGGTGTTGACGAAGACTGCCGACCCACCCACGGGGAAGCCGGTCTGGAGATCGCGCGGCCCTGCTCCGTTGATGGGGAAGCCGCGATGGGAGGTGGCGCCGCCGGCGTAGAGTCGCTCGGGCAGGGGAACCGGGTTGCAGCTTGCGTTCGAAGTCAGCAGGTTGACCGTCGCGCCATTGATGACGGCATTGGGGGAGCAGACCGCGTTGCCGACATTCGGATTCACGCCAAAGGACTTTTCAAAGCCGAGGCGCGTATTCCGGGCGAAGGTGTACCTGCGCCGGGGAGTCTTGCCGAACTGGTAGTAGGTGGAGTTGGTCACGTCCGTGCGGTTAAAGTCCGTCTGGGAGCCAAATTTGGACGATGCGAGAAAATCCTGTACCGAGGTATAGGAGCCTTTGGTGGCATCAAGCGGCGAAGGCTGGCGCTTATCGTGGAACCAGGTTATTCCTGGTCCGCCCACACGGACCGGCTGGGATAAGAGAGGGATCAGATTGGCCGAGACCTCAAGGCTATTGGGGTCGACGGCTACCCGGCGGTACTGGAAGTCGTAGATAAAGGTGTCGGTCTTGCGTGCCTTCTGGGTTACGCGGAAGTCGCCCTGCAGGGTGGATGCGGTGAATGTGCTGATGTTCGATACATTTGAATATCCGCCGGACAGTGTGGCCGAAAGATTGTTGCTGCCGCGCAGATGCGGGTTGAGGAAGCTGACCGTGGCGATCCGCTCGAGCAGCCCGTAGGTCGTGTGCAAGGTGAGCGACTTTTCGCTGCCGAAAAGATTGATCCGGGACACATCGAGGGAGACCCGCGGGCTGACCCCGGTTTTGCCTTCCTGATTGAAGGTCTGGTTCGGGTTGAGGCCAAGCTGAATCTTCGAGGCGGTTGAGATGCTGCCCTGCGCGGGCTGGCCGGTCTGAGCTTCAAAGCCGAAGCCGTAGGTGACGTCCCAGCGTCGTGCCTCTGTAACCTGCACAAGCACATTCTTTGTCGGTGCTTTGCCGGCAGGGTTCTGGACAGCGGCAACGACTTCGTTGAAGAGGGCGAGGTTGTACAAGTTCCGCTGGGTCTGCAGCAGGGCGCTTTGATCGAGCGGGTCCGCAGGATGCACCTGGATCTGATCCGTGACCACGTTCGGCCGCGTCCGCTCGATGCCGGAGGTGAGGACTTTATCGATGAATACCTGCTGGCCTTCGGTCACCTTGATCGTTACATCGGTATTAGTGGCGACGTCTTTCTGCGGCGCCTGGCGGATCTCGATCTTGGCCTGGTCGAAACCATGGCTGACGTAGTATCCAAGCACAGCGTCACGGTCGCCGGAGAGGGTGATCAACGAGAAGGGCTGGCCTGACTGCGCGTTCAGCAGCCCGCGGAGGTCCTTCTCGCGTGACGCATCGACGCCATCCAGCGCGACCGTTCCGAACTTTTGCTGCGGCCCTTCCTCCACATGGAAGGCGACAAAGATCAAGGCCTTGGCCTTGGCTTTCGTATTTTCAGGCGGAGGATCAGAGTCTTTTACGGTCGAGGTCACGGCCACGTGGCTAAAGCCGTTAGATCGGTAGATGGCCGCGATGGACGCCTCGTCCGCCTTCACCAGCGCAGGGCTGAACTTGCCGGCACGCACATACGCATCTGCCTTCTGCACGCGGAGTGACTCTTCCAGGGTTGGCGTGTCGAAGTATTTGTTGCCTGAAATGGTGACATCCTGAACCTTGTGCGGCCGGCCCTTGTCGACGCTGTAGACGATGGATTCCTGCCCTGTGCCCGCGCCGATTACCCTGAATTGTACGGTTGCGTCGAAGTAGCCTGCCTGCTGGAGGTACTCCTTGATGTTGTGACTTCCCTCGTTCAGCAGATCGTTGTCGACCGCGCTCTCCTCAAAGATGGGAACCAGCAGATGCAGCCTGCTCTTGGAAAACTTGATGCCTTCGGTGACGACCTTCACGACCGGGCCCTGATTGGCCTGGAAGCTGTAGTCGAGGCGCTTGCGGGCGGGGTCGTACGTCGATTTCTGCAGGGAGACGGTAGCCTCCAGGCGATCTTTCTTCTGGTACTGCGCGCGCAGCTTGTCCAAGGCCGTGCCGGTCGTGTCGCGGGTCACCTTCGTGCGCGGCTTCAGCTTCGACCGCTTTCGAAACTCCTCGGGCGACATGCCGATGTCGTTGCCGGTGACCGAGATACTGCCGACCCGCGCCTGTGGTCCGATGTCTACCAGGTAGGTGACGTTGACCTGCTGACCGGCTGCGTCGGTCGTTGTGTTGACCGCCACCTTGCTTTGGTAGAAGCCGTTTGAAGCGAGTGTTTGCTTGATCCCCTCAGCACCGGCCGGAACGGCGGCATCCGTGAAGGCGGTGCCTGGATCCAGCTTCGTTCCATACTCGGAAAGCGAGGTGAGCCGCTCGTCCCGGATGCCGACGATGCGCACGCGACCTACGTAGTACCGCGGAGGCCCCTCAAAGATGAGCGTCAGGCCGTTCGCGGTCCTGAGCGCGCGAACGGCGATATCGCGGTAGCGTCCACTGGCATAGAGGCGACGCAGGCTTGCCCGCACCTTCTCCGGATCAAGCGCCGTGCCGGCTTGCTGCTCCAACTCCTTGGGCAGGGTGTCCGTGGCATCGAAGGTGACTCCGCGGAACTCGATCGCATCGACGTGAGTCCCACCAAGAGTCCAGACCGTCGTTCCGAGCGCAGGCTGAACTGGCCCGATGCCGGTATCGGCTGTGGCCGCAGCGGGGGTGCCGCGGGGCACCACGGTCTGCGACGCCTGGGGTACGGAGCCTGGCCTCTGGGTGGTCTCGCCCTGCGGCACTGTGGCCGGTGTAGACCCGGGAGCACCGACCGGTCCGGTCGCCTGGCTCCATGCGACCCCGGATGCGAGGGCAAACAACATGCAGCCCAACGCGTGCACAAGCGCACCGCCGCGAAGATCCCTGTCGGATCTCCGCACGCCTGCCCGATCTTGAAACTGCTGTCGACCGCCTGCCTGCACCTGCAAAGGGCTCCTTGTTCCTGTAACCCCGTCTTTGCCCGCTCCACGCACGGCCGGCAAACCGATGTTCAGGGATTGCTTTTTCTGTCGTCGACGTACGCCGCGGAAGACCGCCGCCCCTGTAAATCCTACACGGCTGAACGCATATTCGGAATCCTGTGGAACTTAGACGCCTGTTTCATGGCAAAGGTCTGCGGTTCGCGCGTGCGCGAGCCTCTATATACTAGGGTCGTCGGGACACAGCGCGACGTGGGTGCCTCATCCATGGTCGCGCGGCCCACTAAGCGACCTCGACGTTGAACGATTCCTTCACAAGCCGCTACTCACGCCAGATTCTCTTTCCTGGGATCGGCGCGGAAGGTCAAGCGTCTCTGGCGCGTGCTCACGCCGCCATCGTCGGGGTGGGGGCTACAGGGGCAGCTACTGCCTCGCTGCTGGCGCGCGCGGGTGTTGGCACTCTCACGCTGATTGATCGCGACTTTGTAGAGCCGTCGAATCTTCAGCGGCAGATTCTCTTTGATGAGGCCGATGCCGAGGATGTGGCGCCAAAAGCGGAGGCCGCTCGCCGCCATATCGGTCTTTTCAACTCATCCATCACGGTTCACGCCCGTGTAGCCGATCTGGTTCCAACGAACATTGCGGAGCTTCTGCCGCCCGAGATCGACCTCTATCTGGACTGCACCGACAACTACGAGACGCGCTATCTGTTGAACGACTACGCGGTTCAGCAGCAGAAGCCGTGGATCTACGCGGCGGCGGTCGCTGCGTATGCGGCTACGATGACGATTCTGCCAGCGGCGCCAGGAGCATCCGATGGCCGGCGAGCGATGAGCGCTTCCGATCCAGCATGCGCACCCTGTACGGCCTGCCTGGCATGCATCTTCCCTGCTGCCCCTGCCGGCGCGGTAGAAACCTGCGACACGGCGGGAATCTTATCCTCAGCCGTTACCCTGGCGGCTTCGCTGCAGGCCACGGAGGCGCTTAAGCTTCTAACCGGCCAGCCGCACCTGCTGCGCAGAACGCTTTTGTCGTTTGATCTTTGGACAGGCGAGCGTTCGGAGATCAATACAGGCCGACCCGACCCGCACTGCCCGGTATGTGCCGGTCGCCGTTTTGTCCATCTGTCGGGGGAAGCTCGTCCGCACGTCACTCTGTGCGGCCGCAACTCCGTGCAGATTCATGAGCATCGCCGCCCGCTCGATCTGATTGCGCTTCGCGGTCGGCTGGAAGCGCACCCGGATCTCCGGGAGGTCCGCGCGAACGATCTTCTGCTTCGGTTCCGTCGCGGACCGCACGCTCTGACCGTGTTTGCCGATGGCCGGGCGATCATCCAGGGCACAACGGATTTGGTGCTCGCACGCACCCTCTACACCCGTTTCGTCGGATCCTGAACCGGCGCGTCGCGCTTTGCGGCGGGAGCGGAATGTGCTGCCGGTGCCGCATTGCGCGCCAAGTAAAACAACCTTTCCATTCGTACCCTGCTCCAACGGTGTTGAGGGACGAAATGTCATCATCTGCGGTAATCTTGGAGATGGCGCATACCGGCGGGCAAGAAGGCACGAGACCGGAGGAGCCAAGGAAGTTCCAAGGCTTACCTATGACCCTCGTCGTACCTACGAAACCGAATGCAGGCTTGTTTAAACGAAACGCGCCAATCGCCGGTGAGGCGGAGGCCATTGAGGCTGCGAAAAACGGAGACGCACAGGCGTTTTCGAAGCTTTATGCGCTGCACAAACGGCGGGTGTACACCCTCTGCCTGCGAATGCTGGGAAATGTCTCAGAAGCGGAAGACATGACCCAGGAGGCTTTCCTCCATCTTTTCCGGAAGCTGGGAAGCTTTCGCGGCGAGTCGGCATTTTCCACCTGGCTCCACCGGCTGACGGTCAATCTTGTCCTGATGCATCTTCGTAAAAAGGGCCTCAACCTCGTTTCCCTTGAAGAAACCATCAACCCGTCTGACGATGATGCGCCGAAGCGTGACTTTGGCAGCCGCGATCCGCAGCTTGCCGGTTCCGTGGATCGGGTTGCACTGGAGCGCGCTGTGGCATCGCTGCCGCCGGGCTATCGTATGGTCTTCGTTCTGCATGATGTTGAAGGCTTTGAACATAATGAGATTGCTACGATGTTGGAATGCTCCACGGGCAATAGCAAATCGCAGCTGCATAAAGCACGGTTGAAACTGCGCGAGCTTCTTCGTCAGACAGGTCAGCCTCTTCCCATTCCCGCCATGCCACATGCGCTCCGTGAGACCGTTCAGTGAACGACCCTTCAATCAACTTCGATACGATGACCCAAGCCGACTTCGAGGCCTACCTGCCGGAGTTCTTCGCCACCGGCAACGGGAGCGTAAGCACGGATCCCCGCTTACAGAAGTTTCTCGCGGCTCATCCGGACTGCGCCGCTCTGGTGCGTGACCTGGAGGCGATCGCTCAACACGCAAGAAGCCTGTTTGAACCGGCCGTGCATGAGCCTTCGGACGATGTATGGGCGCGCATCCAGAACAGCCTCCAGGTTGATCCCATTGCTGCGGATGCAGACGTGTTGCCGGCTGTGGCGGCGGGCGCGGAGACCGAGTCTGGTCCCGTCTCCCGCCATGGAGAGCCTAATCAATTGGTTACCGGCGGCTCACTGCACGACATCGAGTAGCAGGTTGTACTTGCCACACTAACTAACCCGCTGTACTCTCAAAGACAGATGAGCAAGCAGACCCCGTTCGCGTCGTTTACCTATAGCTACTGGCGTAAGCCAGCGGCGGACGCGGTCCTGTCTCGAAGGCTTGGTTGCTTGTAACCAGACCAACGACATCAAACCTCCTCCAGCCGCGACCCCAAAGGTCGCGGCTTTGTTTTGCCCGACCGAACGTTTTGCGAGGTACTGCCCACCATGACGATCCTTGAACCCGTCCACGCCGCCTCCTCCCTACACGCAACCACTCGACGAATCGTGTTGACCGGCTTTATGGGTGCCGGCAAGTCTACCGTGGGCCGATTGCTTGCCGAGCGTCTCGGCTGGGCCTTTCTGGACCTGGACCAGCATCTGGAACAGCGTGCCCAGGCGACGGTTGCAGAGCTATTCAGCCGCCATGGTGAGCCTCATTTCCGCCGCTTGGAATCAGCCGCGCTTGCTTCGGCTCTTGTCCAGACCGCCACCGTTCTTGCCCTTGGCGGGGGGACGCCGGAGGTTCATGCCAACCGTCTGCTGCTGGAGCAGACGCCCGGCACCTTTACCGTCTTCTTGGACGCGCCCTTCCCGGTCCTCTTTGACCGATGCATTCTGCAATCTGTCGAGTCTGGTGCAACCGAGCGTCCAGTTCTGGCCGATCCGGCAGCGGCCCAGACGCGGTTTCTGGTTCGGCTACCGCTCTACCGTCGCATGGCGCGGCTCACCCATACTACGGAGAACGAGACGCTCGCCCACACTGTAGATACCCTGCTAAACGCCCTGCGGCCGCATATTTAGCCTCTGCGTGCCACAACCAACGCCCGGTCTCTGCATCTCACAGCCATATCTACCGGGAGTTCTATCCTGCCAGTCCTCTACGCAACGCCTCAAGCCGACCCTGCTCCCACCACGCTCGCCGAGACTTCTGCCGAGACGCCGGCCCAGCAGCGTGCCGCCGTCCGGGCAAACATTGTCTTCTTTCTTGGGTCCATCCTGCTGATCCTGCTCGCAGCCAAGCTGAACAAGGAGCTGCGGATCATCTATGTCGCGGCCCTCTTCGCCGTTGTCCTTACCCCGGTCACGGAGGGCATCGGCAAGCTCAAGATACGGGGCTGGAGCCCATCCCGCGCCGTGTCCATCGTTTTGCTAATTGCCGGGATTGCCCTGGGGCTGACCCTCTTCTTCCTTATCGGGCTGCCGCCTGTGCTGCGCGATCTTCGCGCCTTCCTATCCGACCTGCCGCAGCGTATCCCGCAATTCACCGCCAAGCTTCGCAACCTGCCGCATGCGGACCAGCTTGGCCTGGACAACATCGCCGCACGCGCGGAGAACGCCGCCGCCGCGGTCGGCAGCTATATCTTCTCCTCACTGCCTAACTGGTTGTCGCACGTCTTCGATATTCTGACGTGTCTCTTCCTGTGCATCTACTTCATGCTCGAAGGGGACGAGGCCTACAAGTTCTTTCTCTCCCTGTTCAAACCTCTTTCGCGGACAAGACTTGACCTTACCTTGAAGAAGGCCGAGTTGAAAATGAGCAAGTGGCTGCTGGGCCAGGGCTTGCTGATGCTGATCCTCGGTGCAGCGAGCACTGTCGTCTTCGGACTGCTGCACGTACGTTATTTCTTCCTGCTCGGGGTGTTGATGGGCCTGCTCAACATCATCCCGATCGCCGGAGGTGTCATCACAATTGTTCTTGTCGCGATCGTCGCGGCGCTGGATTCATGGGCAAAGATGGGTGGGGTCCTCATCTTCTATCTTCTGTACGTCAACCTGGAAAATGCGTTTTTAACCCCGCGGATCATGAAGTCAAGCGTGGATCTGATGGGGCTGACCGTCCTGGTAGCGCTGCTAGTTGGCACCGCCCTGGCTGGAGTTGTGGGAGCCCTGGTTGCTGTGCCGACGGCGGCGCTGATCTCGATTCTGCTCGACGAATATGCCGTCAACCACGATCCTGCGCCGTCTCTTGAAGCCTCCCAAGCGCTCCGATCCGAAAGGGTCGGCTAGGTCGAGGCGCGCACGCGATGCCCTTCGATCAGCCCGCTGCTCGTAGCAATCTCGTTCCCGGCGTTATCGCTGTCAGCATCCTCGCGCTGGTGGCGGCGGCCGTCTTCTACTTCAACCCACACGATACTGCATCCATGACCTTGTCGAACACGACGGCCGTGGCGACGCGGACCAACTTCAAGAGCGATTCAACGGTCATCCAGAGCACACCGGCCGGCCAGGATGATCTGTATGTGCTGACGACGTTGCGCATCGACGATCATCTGCGCCTTCCCATCACGCTCGACACGTTGACGGCAACGCTTGTCACCGCTGACGACGAGCAAACAACGGCGTCCGCAATCTCTGGACCCGATCTCGCGGCAGTCTTCAAGGCGTTTCCGCAGCTCAGGCCTCTTTCCGCGGCTCCTCTGCTGCGGGAGACCGAGATTCAGCCCGGCGGAGCCGCAGTCGGGCAAGTTGTCTTCCACTTCCCGATCACAAAGGCAGTGTGGAATGCACGCAAGTCCGCCAATCTGACGGTAAACCTCTACCACCAGACACCTCAAACGATTCGGATCCCGTAGGCTCAACATTCTGGAAGCCGGTGTACCCTGCACGTATGCGCCGCCGCTGGATCGCCGACACCTGGACCATGCAGGGTTCCCGCCCTAACACCGCCACCCTCCAGGGGGAGCAGGCCAGCCATCTCTCGCGTGTGCTGCGTGCCCAGCTGGGACAGGTCTTCGATGTCGTCGCGGGGGGCTTCCTGCATCGCGCGGAGATCGTGTCCGTCACGCACGACCTGGTGCGCTTCCAGCTTGGGGAGGAGCTTGCCGCGGATGCTGCCCTGCCGCTGCACCTGTATCTCGCCGTCTTCAAGTTCGATCACCTTGAATGGGCGATGGAGAAAGCTACAGAGCTGGGCGTGGCCCGCATTACGCCCGTCCTGGCGCGCCGGACGGAAAAGCATCTTGCGCAGGCCGCCGGGAAGCGTGTGGACCGCTGGCGCCGCATCGCTCACGAAGCCTCGCAGCAGTCACGCCGGACGACTGTACCCACCGTGGACGATCCCACTCCGCTGAAGCTTGCGCTGGAGCAGGACCGTACCCCCGCGCGCATCCTCCTCTCGGAGGCGGAGCAGACTCAGCCGCTTGCGAGCCATCTGGCGGCGCTGCCTGAGACCCCGCTGGTGGAGGGCATCACCCATGCTCTCGCTATCGGGCCGGAAGGTGGCTGGACACCGGAGGAGATGGCGCTTTTCTCGCAGCACACATGGACGCCCGTGACGCTCGGCCCGCGCATTCTGCGAGCTGAGACGGCCGCGATCGCCGCCATCGCCATCGCGGGATCGTTCCTGAGCTTACCCGTCGGAGCGGATGCCGTCTGAGAAGCCTCCGCGCTACGGGTTAAAGATCGGCAGCCTCGCCGCGGCAGATGATCTCGGCCGGACCGGTCAGGTAGAGTTCGGCGTCCGGCGACTCCCAAACCACACGTTGCGCGCCTCCTTCGGCGTGGGCGATGAGGTCGCGAGGGGCTCCCAGCAGGTGCATTACGGCGACGGCGGAGGCGCAGGTGCCCGTTCCGGACGAGGTCGTTGGGCCACAGCCGCGCTCGTAGATCCGAAAGGCAATCTCGTTGTTCGACAGGGGGCGTACAAACTCGACGTTGGTGCCATGCGGGAAGAGGGGGCTGGCGCTGATCAGCGCGCCAAGTTGCTGCCACGGAAGTCCATGCGCGGAAAAGTCATCCGGCGCAAGGGCCGGGTCGACGAAGAGGACGAAGTGAGGATTGCCGACATTGACCATCGCACCGGCAATATCGCCGACGCCAGGCAGCGCAATGGTTCGCGGCATCACCCGGGGAACGCCCATGCCGGTTCGAACCACGTAGGCGGGGTCGGTGGCCTGCACGATCTCGCAGGTACGTGGACCGCCATGGGTGTTGAAGGTTACCGTTTCCAGGCCTTCGGTCGCGGCGAGCCAGGCGGCGACGCAGCGGGTTCCGTTTCCCGAAAGCTCGGCTTCGGAGCCGTCCGCGTTGAAGAGGCGCAGGAAGGGTGTTTCGTCAGCCTGACGGGTGGGGTCGCGATCAAGAAACTCGATGCCGTCGGCCCCTACCCCAGTGTTGCGGGCGCAGAGCTTACGCGCCAGAGCGGCATGCCGCCCCTGGGCAACTGCCTCGTCGAGGATGAGGAAATCATTGCCGCATGCGTGTGCCTTGACGAAGGCCAGAAGCGGCGCTTGCAGCAGGATGGCGTCTTCGAGCGGTGGGAGAAGCGAGTCGGAAACCATAGTCTGTTGCGATTTTAGCTGTGACGGACAAACGAGACGTGTTCAAGCCCAAGTATCACAGGACGCCGTGCCAATAGAACACCAGGCGTACAGCTACTCTTCTTCCGGATCGCGAAAGCTGAGAACCCGGCCCGTGGCGGTGCTGGCCCGGAGCTGGGTGAGGAGGGTTGCGTGGGTGGACTGCGTCGCGACGATCAGGAAGGTGACCCGCTCCAAAGCCGGGATCGGATCATGATCGAGAAGGTTCAGGCGCAGCCCGGCATTATCCAGCACGGCCAGGATGGCGGGGTAAACGGTGGCAGGATCAGAGCCGCGCACCTCGTAGATGAGCGGGTAGCGCTTCCATCCGAGATGAGACTCAAAGACACCGATGAGGCTGAGAGAAAGTACCGTGATGATGGCGCCCAGCAGGGCTGGCAGATAGAGACCGGCCCCACACGCCATGCCGATCGCCGCGACCACAAAAACCGTAGCCGCGCTGGTAAGGCCAAGAACGTGATTGCGCGTGTGCAGGATGAGCCCGGCGCCCAGAAAACCGATGCCCTGCACGATGTTGGCGGCGACCTGGCCCTTGTTCGGGTTGCCTTCGCCCGCAAGCACGGCCGAGAGCAGGGTGAAGAAGGAGCAACCCAGGCAGAGCAGCATGTTGGTACGGATGCCGGAGGCTTTGTGACGCCACTCCCGCTCCAACCCCACAGCGCCGCCAAGCACGCAGGCCGCAAGCAGCCGGTAGATGGTTCCTGCAGAGAGGAACATCTGGTCGAACTGCGTGAAGTGGAAGCTCGGAGGGGCGATCATGGCTGAGGCTGAAGGACCTCGGACCGGTAGACGCGGGCGCAGGGCTGGCCGGTGGTGCAGAGGACCTCAAGCTCGGTCAGGTTTTCCGGATGTGCACGCACCGCCGCATCTACCGGGTCTCCCGCAATCGCGATGACGTAGGCTGCGTGCTGCGCGGGCGCGGCCAGGGCGGCGTGGAAGCTGTCGAAGTCGCCTTCGTTCAGGGTCTGCTTGAGCGGGATGCCCGCTTGCTGCAGCGCGCCGATGTGGTCGGAGTTGTAGAAGAGGATGGGGACGCCGGCCGGAAAGGTTCCCAGGGCACGCGCCAGCGCCGCCTCAAACGGGATGCGGGTCATGGAGTTATGCTGCGCCTCGCGAAGTACAAGCGGAACCGTATAGACCATGGCGACGGTATTGGCGGCGATAACCGCAAGGGTGACCGGCTGCAGGAGCCGCGCCTGCAGGGGCTTCAGGCGGAGCTCCAGCGCGGCGAGGGCAAAGGCCAGAAAGAGGGCAAGTGCAGGAAGCAGCTCGACCCCGTAGCGCGAGTTGTAGAACGCATGCGGCCAAAGATTCGGAATAAAGATCGGCACCGACCCATATGCAATGGAATACACATAAAACGGCAAAGGCAGCCAGAGAAGGAGTGTTACCAACGCTTCGCGACCGTATGGGATGGCTGTGCCAAGGGCATCGTCGCGGGTGTAGTCGGCCGCGGCGCGGGTAAGGGCCAGGATGCGGCGGCAGAGGAGCGCCGTGCCGGTGAGCGCGGCAGCGAGCGTAAGGAATCCGAACTCCCAGGCGGTCGAGTCCACCTGCGCGGTGCGGGTGTAGAAGAGCAGCGCCCAGGCCGGATTGTGCCAGCCGCGATGATGCTGGGAGCCAGGCGGCTTGGTGCGCAGGTCGATCTGATAGGCGGAGTAAGGACCCCGCATAAAGTCGAGCCAGTCATGCGCGTAGACGTGGTTGTAGACGAACCAACTGATAGGGCCGGCGACCGTGATCAGGGTGAAGACGACATAAGCCGGCGCGATGTGACGAAGGACCTCGCGGTGGCGCACCAGAAGAATCGTCAACGTAAGCCAGACCGCCGCCCCGAGGATCCAGCCGTCGTACCGGGTGTACACGGCCGCCAGGATTAGCAGCGCGATGCCGAGAAGGCGGGGGCCCAACGCAACCAATGCACGGGAGCGGATGGCGGCCACGGCCTCAAGGGTAAGCAGGACCAGCCAGAGCAGGATGGCAAGAAAAAGAGGCTCGGTCATCGCCGTCGTGGCGAGATAGAGCAGGTTTGGGTTGAGAAGGTAGAAGGCCGTGGCGGCAAAGGCCCAGCGCGGCACCATCAGGCGACGCGCAAGGCGATAAAACGCGATGGCCCCGAGGATGTAAAAGGCCATGGACGGCCATGCGCCGGCAAGACCGTTCTGCCACCACTGCATGTTCTGGACGAACGGCAAAAGCACAAGGTGCGGCAGCGGCAGCCAGACGCCGCCAAGTTGCTGCAGGCCCGGGTTTCGCGTGTCGACTACGCGGCGGGCGATTCCAAGGTGGGCCACCGCGTCGCCGTAAAGCAGCAGGTAGTTGTGGCTGGTGCAGACGACGAGCGAGACAAGCGAAAGGACAAGCGAGGCAAGCGCCACCGGCATCGTCTCTTCCCGCGTGGCGGGACGGATGAGATCGGGGGCAGGGTCGGGTCTGTAACGCGAGGCGCGCGGCGCATGCAGCGTGCGTGCGGCGGCCGGGTTAGCTTTGGGGCGGGCCATGGGTGACTATGACGAGGATACCGTGAAGCTGTGCACGCCGGCGCAAGGCCAGCAACCCGCAGGCAGGAGCCCCGCCATCGTAGAGAATGAAACGATGCCCTTCGAAGAGGAGACCGCCCGGTTTCTCGACGCGTGGATGAAGGTCCGCCAGATGGTTCAGGCATCGAACTTCAACCGCTTCCGCCGCGCGGGGCTGAGCGCTACCCAGTTCATGGCCCTGAATGTAATTCCGGAGGACGGCATGACACTCTCCGCGTTAGCTCGCCGCCTGAGCCTGAGCCCTGCCACGCTCAACAGCACAGTCAACTCGCTGGAAGAACGCGGCTTTGTCCTGCGACAGCGCGATCCGCGCGATGCGCGCAAGATCATCATTCGCGCGACACGCGAAGGCGCCGAGATGCAGAACGCCGCGTCCGGAGAGTTTCACGGCTTCATCGCAGGCCTGTTCGCCCGGATGAGCAAAACGCGGCGCGAAGGGCTCCTGGCCGGGCTTGAGGCAATGAGCGAACTTCACGAGACCGACCAGGTGGCCTCGGCTACTCCCCGTGATGCTGACGCTCTTCCGGAGAGGCGTAGTACTGCGCGATCTCCGCGGCGCTGATCTCGATCGAGCTGCTGCGCATAATGATGGTGGCAATCTCCTCATCGCTTTTGCCCCGCGTGCGGAGCGACTCGATCTCGTCACTCACCATGCCGACAAAAGCCTGGAGAGGAAACTGCTCGGGAGCAAGTCCAGCGGCATCGCGCAGGGAGCGCTGCGCTTTGAGGGCTTCTTCAAGGGGGTACATCTTCTCCTGGCTCATCGCGTTTCCTTTCGTACTACGAATTATCGTTGCTCAGACAGCAACTTGTCCGGAAAGGTTGGTCGCAAGGGACGAAGAATCTGGCTCGTGCATGCGAAACGACAGGTCGATGAACGCCCGGTTCAGCAACATGGCTCCAACTTTGACCACACGGCACGAGCCTCGGGTGGCCGACGCAGGGGGGCAGACCACGCGGTTAGAGTAAACCCATGCACGCGAACGCAGCTACGGCTGAGCGAACGGACGGGAAGGCGGTCTACCGCAAGATCAGCCTTCGTCTCATCCCGTACATCTTTATCCTCTACATCCTGGCATATCTTGACCGGGTCAACGTAGGCTTTGCCGCGCTCGAAATGAGGCGCGATCTGCACCTCAGCGCAACTGTCTACGGGACCGGGGCAGGCATCTTTTTCCTGGGCTCCTCGCTCTTCGACCTACCAAGCAATCTCTTGCTGGGCAAGGTCGGCCCCCGCATCTGGATTGCGCGGATCATGATCACCTGGGGCATGATAGCGACGGCCATGGCGTGGGTGCGGGGCGAACACTCCTTTTACGCGCTCCGTTTTTTCCTGGGAGTCAGCGAGGCGGGCTTTTTTCCCGGGATGATCCTGTACCTGACGTACTGGTTTCCATCGCGGGAGCGAGCTCGGGCGGTCGCCACCTTCATGACCGCCACTGCCATCGCGGGAGTCGTAGGGGCGCCGCTCTCGAGCGCGCTGCTGAAGCTTGAAGGAGTGCTGCGGCTGCATGGCTGGCAGTGGCTTTTCATCGCGGAGGGCGTGCCGACGATCCTGATGGGCCTATCCGTGCTGGTGGTGTTGCGCGATCATCCCAAGGATGCGCCTTGGCTCTCGGACAGCGAAAAGGAATGGCTTGAAGGCGAGTTGCAGCGCGACCGGGACGCGGGCGGCGCCAGCGAAACGCACCGTCTGCGTGATGCATTCAAACTCCCGATGGTCTGGGTGCTGGCCGGGATATTCTTTCTGGACCAGATAGGGATTTACACGGTCAACCTCTGGATGCCGCTGCTGCTCAACGGCTTCGTCCATGCCGGGGAAGGTCCCGGGGCGGCCAGCATCATCGCACGCTACGCCACGGTGCCGTATGTGGCGGCCGCGATCTTTCTGGTCGTGGTGGGATGGACAAGCGATCGGACAGGCGAGCGGCGCTGGCACATCGCGGGCTGCCTGCTGCTGGCGGCTGCGGGTTTCGGCTGGGCTGCCTACGCAGCCTCCTTGCCGGCGGCGCTATGCGCGCTTTCGCTTGCTGCGATCGGCTTCTGGGGCATCATGGGTCCCTTCTGGGCGCTCCCCACGCGGGTACTTGGGGGGCAGGCCGCCGCGGGTGGCGTCGCCATCATCACCATGGTGGGCGGCATCGGCGGATTCCTTGGGCCGTTCATGACCGGTCGGCTTCGGGATGCCACGCAGGGGTACAAGGTGGGCTTGCTGGTGATCGGCGCTCTGGCGGCCGTTGGAGCAGCCTTGTGCGCGGCCCTGAACAAACCCGCAAAGGACGAGCAGACGAGCGCCTGAGCGGCGAACGTTGGTGGGACAAACACGGTGACCTGGGATTTGATCGAGGCCGCCGCAACCCGATCCAACCCCGGTTTGTGGACCCAAGACTGGTATTCTGAAAGTGACGCAAAAGGAACAACGGAGGCGCATCAGCATGGCAACGGCAACTTTGGACGTGGCGGCGATTTCAGGTTCGGCGAGCGGATCGCAGGACTTCAAGGTACGGGATCTCGGACTCGCGGAGTTTGGCCGCAAGGAGATCGACATTGCCGAGCAGGAGATGCCCGGGCTGATGTCCGTCCGGAAGAAGTACGCAGCGGATAAGCCCCTCGCAGGGGTGCGTGTCACCGGATCGTTGCATATGACGATCCAGACCGCCGTCTTGATCGAGACGATGGTGGCGCTTGGCGCCGATGTTCGCTGGGCAAGCTGCAACATCTTCTCCACCCAGGACCATGCTGCGGCTGCGATTGCCGCGGCCGGGGTGCCGGTGTTCGCCTGGAAGGGCGAGACGCTTGAAGAGTTCTGGTGGTGTACGAACGAGTCGATGAAGTTCCCTGATGGCAAGGGAGGGCTGCTGGGCCCGCAGTTGGTCATTGACGATGGTGGCGATGTCACGCTGCTCATCCATAAAGGTGTGGAGATGGAGCGCGGAGACCAATGGGTCAACTCACCCTCCAGCTCGCTTGAAGAGGCAGTCATCAAGAACCTGCTGAAGCAAGTGCATGCCGAGCACCCCACACGCTGGCAGGATGTCGCTGCACAGTGGCGCGGCGTCTCTGAAGAGACCACGACCGGCGTGCATCGCCTCTACAAAATGATGGAGAAAGGCACGCTGCTGGTTCCGGCCATCAACGTGAACGACTCGGTGACGAAGTCGAAGTTCGACAACCTGTACGGTTGCCGGGAGTCGCTGGTCGACGGCATCAAGCGTGCCACCGACGTGATGATCGCAGGGAAGGTTGCCGTCGTCTGCGGCTTTGGCGATGTGGGCAAGGGGTCCGCCGCCTCGCTGCGTGGCCTTGGCGCACGGGTCATCGTCACCGAGATCGACCCGATCAACGCGCTGCAGGCCGCCATCGAAGGCTACGAGGTCACCACGATCGAGGAGACCCTGGGACGCGGCGACATCTACGTCACTTGCACCGGCAACGTTGACATCATCACGCTCGACCACATGAAGCGGATGAAGGATCAGGCAATTGTCTGCAATATCGGGCACTTCGACAACGAAATCCAGATGGAGCCGCTGAACGCCTGCACCGATGCGTTGCGCCTCAACATAAAACCGCAGGTCGACAAATACACTTTTGGCGAGACCGGCAACAGCATCTTTGTGCTCGCCGAAGGCCGGTTGGTGAACCTTGGCTGTGCGACCGGCCACCCGAGCTTTGTCATGTCGGCGAGCTTCTCCAACCAGACGCTCGCACAGCTCGATCTTTGGACGAACCGCGATGTATACAAGGTCGGCATCTACATCCTGCCGAAGAAGCTGGATGAAGAAGTCGCTCGCTTGCACCTGGAGAAGATCGGCGTCAAGCTGACGACGCTCTCCGCCAAACAGGCCGTCTACCTCAGCGTGCCTGTCGAAGGTCCCTACAAGGCGGAGCACTACCGGTACTAGGATCCGTGACACGCGGACCAGAGAGGCCATTCCGATCGGCGGAATGGCCTCTTCTCTGTCTTCGCCTGCTTACTGAACCTTGGCGTTGTGCTTGTCCCGCGCAATGCGGCGGCTTTCCTGATTCTGCTGGCTGTTGATGGTCTTACGGTCCTGGCGGGTCAGATGACCGTTGTCCTGGGCGCGCATACCGCGCTCTTCTTTGTTGATGCCCGACTCCTGATGCTCCAGGTGGCTTGTCTCCCCCGCGGTAAGTTGACCGCTCTTGACGCCCTGGGCGATGCGGCCCTGCTGGTCGGCCTTGCGCTGGTTGATGGTGGGCCGTGTGGCTGGTGTCGTTTGAGCGATAAGAGACGGGGCTGTGGCGAAGGCGATTGAGGCGGCGAGGACAAGAATCGTGTTTTTCATGATGTAGCTCCCGGACGTACCGCAGTCGCTTGGGTGTTGCTGCGACTGCTTACGGACCACATAGACCCAACGCCTATTGCCGTGTTGCGCGACTCGAAAGAACTATATTTCCCCCTGAAAACGCAACTTTTCACGCGCTTCCGGGTGGAAGCCGGACCCTAGTTGACCGCAGGCGAAGAGTCGAAGTCCACAGCCGTGATGACCTGGACCGGTCTCCCCGTCAGCCTCTGGTCCAGCACAATCAGCGTGCGTGCCGCGCCCGCGAAATAGCTGACAAGAGGTCCGGTATAGAGCGGGATCGTCGCGGGAGCCCCGGCCGGATAGAGAAGGATGCGGTACGCGCCGGCGGGCAGGTTCAGGTAGCCGGAGTTTGCCCCGAACGACTGAGCCACAAGGATTGGCTGCAGTGTGGGGAGCGCTGCCCCGGGTGGCACCAGATAAATATCAATGGGTCCGGCGGCCGTCGCCTGGTTCAGGATGCGCAAGGAGACCTGACCGGGCGCGGCTGCCGTGTTCTGGTCGCGGAGCACCGTCTGCTGAAGAGCTGCGACGCTGTCTCCAATCAAAACTGTGTATTGCCCCGCACCGTCGAAGGCGCCCGCAGCAGCAGTCAGCACCTGCCGCGTGCCTGTCGAGTGGGCGGCCACCGTGTAGGCACCAGGGCTCAAGGGCACGTAGGACGTCACGTTGCCGAAGGCCAGATTGTAGGCAAGTGGTATGGCATTCGCGTACAGGTCGACGCCGGGCGCATTGGGCGAAGCAACGATGACGCGAACCTCCGTGGTGCCCACGGCAGGCGAGATACTCTGGCAACCGGTGAGCGCAAGCGCGCCCAGAGCAAGGCAGCCAAGTTGTTGCGTTCTGTGGGTCACGCCGGCCAATGCTGCTCCCGTCTCAGCGACAACCGAGCGCTATCGCTGCCCCCAAATGTACCCGAATGCAGCCGTCGGTGCTGTTTTGGCAAGCGACGCGAAACGTACTTCTATCGAGGCCGCCACCAAATCGGGAGGCGCGGCAGATACCTCGAGACCCCCCAGGAGCCTGCACAGCGACCACGGCAAGCCGCCTCCCGGAAGACGTACCCGCTCTGTAGGCAATTCATCGCGGCATGCCCGCGTGCTGCGCCCGCTACTTCTTAGCCGGACGACGCGCGACGATCGAGTCCTTGATCCCGTCATAGGTCTTCTGCGGCAGGATGCCGCGGGTCGTCAGCTGGTTCTTCGCCGTGTAGGGTCGGCCGTCAATGATGCGTTTCGTGTAGGCGTCGCCGATGCCGGGCAGGGCCTTCAGTTGGTCCGCCGTGGCGGTGTTCAGGTCGAGTTTGTCGGCGTCCGCCATGGTCGCGGCGCCGGCGGCGGCCTTGGGGGTCTGCTGCGCGGCCGCAAACACCGGTGGCAGGCACAGCAGCATCGCCGCAAGCAGCAGGCCGCGACGGAGGGTAACGAGGGATCTCAGCATGGAAAAGGACTCCTGGAAGATTGCGTGGTTCTTAGAGGAAGCGCAGTGACTTACCGACGTATTGGCGTGCACCCGCGCTCGGCAACAAGCGCGAAAACAGGGTAGCGCATCTACGCTGTGGAGCGACATGCTTTTAGGGAGCCTCCCGCAGCAGGTCGCCAGGCCACCCACGCCATCGCCTGTCGCCGCCCCCGCCCCCAGAATTATCTGCGAGCCTGCACATTCGTTTTGACAATCGCGCGGGCGCAAGGCACACTGGGGCTACCGGTTCCACCTTTTTTGCCATCAGGCCTTGTGCCAACGCCCTCTGCTTCCTTCCAGTACGCTGCCCTTCGCCTACTGCGAGCTACCCCAGATCACGTCAGGACGGGGGAATAGATGGATTTCAGGATCAGGCAGTTACAGTGCTTTCTGACGCTTGCGGAGCATCTGCACTATGGTCGGACGGCCCGTGCGCTCTACATGAGCCAGCCCACCATCACCTTCCAGATCAAATCTCTCGAGCAATCCTTTGGCGTGGCTCTGTTCGAGCGCAGCCGCCGTCAGGTTTCGCTGACGCATGCGGGCGAGGCCTTTCGCGGCTACGCGGCCAGCATCGTCGGAACCGTCGCGGAAGCGCGGCGCCACATGGGCGCGGTCACAAGCCGCATGCACCTCACCATCAGTTGCGGGCATCTGGGCTCGGCCACATTGCTGCCTGCCGTGCTGCGTTCCGTCGCACAGCATCATCCCGGGTTCACGCTCGATGTCGACGACATGACACCGACCGAGCAGAGGGAGCGGCTTGCCGCGGGCACGGTCGACGCCTTGCTTATGGTGACACCCATGCCGCTGCAAGGTATGCACTTCGACTGCCTGCGGGAGGAGCCCCTCGTCGCAATCCTCTCCCGGCGCAGCCCTTTGGCTGAGCGCAGACGCATCTCCGTCGAAGACCTTCGGTACGTGCCTCTCATCGCGCCCCGGCTCAAGGATTGCGCCATGCGGCAGCCGTCTTTGCAGACGCTGCTCGCGCCCTTCGGCGTCATCCCGCACTTTGTGGAAGCTCCCCACACAGGCCCCGCGCAGATGGCCTATGTGGCGGCCGGCGAGGGTATTTTGATCGGAACGCGATTGATGGCGCGGGATCAGGCCGCCGAGGTGGTTGTGCGTCCCTTCAAGGAGTCTTTGCCCCGTCTGCAGCTGGGTCTCGCATCAATGCTTGCAAATACATCCCCGGCCATGATCGCGTTTCGTTCGCTGGTGCTTGCCTGCGCCAGGGAGACAGCCCACCAAACCATGCCGCCGGCACGCGCCGTCGCGCGCGCGGCGATCCCGATTAGCGCTTGATCGCAACAACTTTTCGACCCAGTTCCCGTTTGGAAGTGCAAGGGAGACGTCCGTGAACATCGTCATCTTCGGTCTTACTGTCTCATGCTCTCGCGGCAACGGACACGCCACACTATGGCGGTCGCTCATCAAGGCCCTCCTGCAGCGCGGCCACACGATCACCTTCTATGAGAGGCACCAATCTCACTTCGAGGCCTCGCGCGATCTGCATGCGCTCGGCGTCGGCGCGCAACTGCGTCTGTATCCGGCCTTCGACCTCATCTTGCGCGAGGCGCGGCACGCCCTCGACCACGCAGACCTCGCCATCGTCTCCAGCCTCTGCCCCGATAGTCTCGATGCTTGCAATCTGGTGCTCGACAGCCGCGCCGCTATCAAGGCCTTCTACGATCTCGATACGCCTCTCACCCTCGGCGTCCAGGGGCCCGCCTCCTACCTTCCCGAGCGCGGCTTGCGCGACTTCGATCTGGTGCTGAGTTGCACGGGAGGGCTTGCGCTGGCGCAGCTGAAGAGCCGCCTGGGCGCACGCGCGGTGGCACCGCTCTACACCTCCGTCGATCCCGACTTCTTCACCCGATGCCCCGGAACCGAGCAGTTCGAGTCCGCTCTCTGCTATGTCGGGACCTATACCGAAGACCGCCAGCGGTCGCTTGATCGGCTCTTCCTGCAGGCGGCCGAGAAGATGCCCTCGGGAAGGTTCTTGATCGGCGGGGCCGGCTATCCGGACGATTTCCCCCTTCCGCAGAATGTGGGCCTCGCCCGCCACGTTCCCGCAACCATGCTCCCGGCCTTCTTCTGCTCCAGCCGTGCCACGCTCAACGTCACCCGCGGTGTCATGGCGCACTATGGCTACTGCCCCTCCGGCCGCCTGTTTGAGGCCGCCTCGTGCGGGGCGCCGCTGCTCACCGACAACTGGGAAGGGCTCGACACCTTCTTTGAGCCGGGCCGCGAGTTGCTCCGGGTCAGCTCCGCCGACGATGTTCTCGACGCGCTGTCACTCACCGACCGCGAGTTGCGCCGCATCGCCGGCGCCGCGCGCCATCGCACGCTCGACGAGCACACCGGCCTCAGCCGGGTCGCCGAGCTCGAGGGCATCTGCGACTGGGTGCGCAGCATGGCATCGCACCAGGACGTTCGCGATGTCGCCTGACCTTAGAGGATGTTGACCGCGCGCGCCGCAAGCAGCGCCACCGTCGTAAATGAGATCGAAGCCTGGACCATCATCAAGCCCTTCGCCCAGCGGGAGAGGACAGGCGCATCCGTCGGCGAGAACGCGGTGCTCGTGTTGAAGGCCAGAAAGAGATAGTCGACAAATCTCGGGCTCCAGTTCTCCTCGCCCATCGTGCGTTTCGCCTCGTCGTCAAGCGTCATCTGCGGAAATAGAAAGGCGCCGTCCGTGTGGGTTCCGCGCACCTCCCGCGCACGGGGTCCGCCTGCGTCCAACCGCCAGTACCATGAAGCAAAGACAAGGATGTTCACCACCCAGAGCGCCGCGGCCGAACGCAGAAGCTGCTGTGGATTCAGCGTGTGCGCCGGTAACGCCGCCACCAGCAAGCCAAGCGACCATGTCATGTCCAGCGTCACGATGCCAGAGGTGATATAGCCCAGAATCGTCGGCAGATTGTGGTTCCCGCGGGCACGCGCCACCATCGACGGAATCATAAGGGCTGCCAGCACCACAAGCAGCAGCCACTTGGGACCAACCGCCAGGGAGTCCGGGATGATCAGGCGCAACGAGCCCACCGCGAACAGGGCAAGAATGGCGGGCCAGCGTGGCTCCAGGCGAATAGCGCTTTCAGTCACGCATCCATCATCGCGCGCCCACGGCAACGTGGCAAACCTTCTAGGTCGTCGGACGCGCCGCGCGTATCCTCGTCGCCACCGCCGCACCCAGCAGCCGGATGCCTCGCAGCATGGTCTCATGTGCCAGCTCCGCGACGCTCATCTGGAAGTCGACCCGGCTGACGCCCCCCAGCGCCTCGTCCATGGCAAGCACCTTCTCAGCCACCGTGTCTGGAGAACCCACCATCAGCGCGCCGGTCGGACCGATCAACGCATCGAACTGGCGCCGGGTCACCGGAGGCCAGCCCCTCTCTTTGCCGATCGAGGTAAAAGTCGCAGCGTAGCCGGGAAAGAAGTCGTCCGCCGCCTCGCGATCGCTCTCTGCGACATAGCCGAGCGCGTGGATGCCGACCTTCAGGCTCTCCGGCGCGTGCCCCGCACGGCTGCCCGCCTCGCGGTAGAGGTCGATCAGCGGCCGGAAGCGATGTAGCTCGCCCCCGATGATCGCCACCATCAGCGGCAGGCCCAGCGCGCCGGCGCGGATAAAGGACTCCGGCGTTCCACCCACGCCAAGCCAGATTGGGATATGAGGCTGAAACGGCCGCGGGTACACCGCCTGCCCGGTCAATGCCGGACGATGTTCCCCGGCCCAGTGAACGTGGGTCTGCTCGCGCAACGCCAGCAGAAGATCGAGCTTGCTCGCAAACAGCGAGTCGTAGTCGCGTGTGTCCAGGCCAAAGAGCGGAAACGATTCGATAAACGATCCGCGCCCGACGACAATCTCCGCGCGGCCTCGCGAAAGCAGATCGAGCGTTGCAAACTCCTGAAATACCCGGACTGGATCCGCCGCGCTCAGCACCGTGACAGCGCTGGTAAGCCGAATCCTCCGGGTGCGGGCTGCCGCAGCGGCCAGAATCACCACGGGCGCCGAGTCCAGGAACTCCTCGCGGTGATGCTCGCCGATGCCGAACGCATCCAGCCCCGCCTCGTCGGCAGTCACAACCTCTTCAATCAAGTTGGCCATTCGGTCCGCCGGCCCAACCCCGTCCTGCACCGCCGCGAAACTGTCGATCCCGATCTCCATCCCCGGAGCTCCCTTGTTTCCTGTGTTCTGGCATTGGATACAGGAGAGGCCGGTTCGGACTCAGTGCCCGGCAGCAGGCGACGGCCGGGCCGCCACAACCATGATCTCGATCATGCCGGTCGGCAGCACCAGATGAGCCACCTGCACGGTCGCCCGCACAGGACGGTTCGGCTGTTCAGCCGTCCCGAAGAACTGCCGGTACGCCGCGTTCCATCCATCAAGATCCATCAAACCGCCTTTGGCTGGGTCGCCGGCCAGGAATGCCTGCATCTGCACAATGTCGCCAAGCCCCAGGCCCTGCGACTTGAGCTCCGTCTCGATGGCCTTGATCGCCCCGATCGCCTGTGCCTTCGTATCGCCCCTGTACCCCGCCGGGGCGCCTTTCGCCGGGTCCGGCTGGTAATCTACCGGAGCCATCGTTCCCGACAGATAGCAGGTGTCGCCCACCCAAACGGCCGAGCTGAACATCCCCTTCTCCGGCCCAACCCGCTTCACCTGTGCCGACAAGGCGGCGGGAACCAGATACAGTGCAACGGTGAACGCGATCCGGTTTAGGGTATAGCGAGACTGGTTCATAGAGGTTCTCCTTGTGAATATAGTAAAGTTATCCTTGTATAGGAACAAACGCCTATACGTTGCTAACATTCCTATATTCCGTCCATGAATCCTGTCGACAACCCTTTCGCCCCCGGTGCGGGCACCCAACCACCCGAGCTTGCCGGCCGCGAAACCATCTTGAACGAGGCGCGGACCTCGATCGAGCGATTGAAGGTTGGCCGCCCGACTCGCAGCCAGATTCTCGTCGGGCTTCGCGGGGTCGGCAAAACGGTTCTGCTCAATCGTATCCGGGAGATGGGAGAGGAAGGTGGGCTGGAAGCCCTGCTCGTGGAGGCGCACGAGGACAAACCCCTTCCCGCGCTATTGATTCCACCACTCCGCAAGATTCTGCTTCGCCTGGACACGCGCGAGCATCTCAGCCAGAAGACCAAGCGCGGACTCAGGGTCTTGCGCAGTTTCATCGGCCAATTCAAGGCAAAGGTTAAGGTCAGCGATCTTGCCGAGATCGAACTGGGAGTCGACGCGGAGCGTGGAACCGCCGATAGCGGAGACCTGGAATCCGATCTGGGCGACCTGCTCATCGCGGTCGCCGAAGCCGCGCAGGACCGCAAGACGCAGGTATGCCTGCTGATCGATGAACTGCAGTATCTGTCAGAGGCTGAGCTGAGCGGTCTGATTATGGCGCTGCACCAGGTAGGCCAGCGCAATCTGCCTCTCATGCTGGTAGCGGCAGGGCTGCCCCTGGTTCTTGGTCTCACTGGACGCTCGAAGTCCTACGCCGAACGGCTCTTTGCCTTCCCGGCAGTCGGCGCCTTGACAGACGATGCCGCCCGCTCCGCCCTGCAAGCGCCGGCCCACGCACAAAATGTCGCTTTTACCGTGGGCGCTCTCAATGAGATCATCAGTAAGACGGAGGGATACCCCTACTTCCTGCAACAATGGGCGTACGAAGCTTGGAACGTCGCCCCCTCGTCCCCCATTACCGCGGAGAATGTCACCACGGCGACCAGCCGGGCCATCGCACAGTTGGACGAGAGCTTCTTCCGCGTGCGCTTCGATCGGCTCACCCCACGCGAGAAGGAGTATCTCTTCGCCATGGTGGCCGTCGGCGGCGCGCAACAGCGTTCCGGAGACATTGCCGAGAAGTTGAAGGTTAAAGTTTCCGCAATCGCCCCGCTGCGCAGCTCCTTGATCGGAAAAGGCATGATCTACAGCCCCTCGCACGGAGATAATGCTTTTACCGTTCCACTCTTCGACGGCTTTCTCAAGCGTCAACTTCAGCCAGTCTGACTCCAACCACCAGGCCGCCCAGGTGATCCATCCCTGGGGCTCAGCCACAGGAAACCGCCATGATCTCCGTCTCCAACGTCTCCATGCGCTACGGCCAGAAGCTCCTCTTCGAGGATGTCTCCGTCACCTTCCCCACCGGCGGACGCTACGGTCTTACCGGCCCCAACGGCGCCGGCAAATCCACCTTCATGAAGATCCTCACTGGTGAGCTCGAGGCCCAGAAAGGCACCGTCGTTAGACCCCGAAAGATCGGCGTGCTGAAACAAGACCAGTACGAGTTCGACGCCTACCGTGTCATCGACACCGTCATCATGGGCAACAAGCCCCTTTGGGCTGCCCTCGAAGAACGCGAGATCATCTACAACAAGCCCGAGATGACCGATGAAGACGGATCGCGACTCGGCGAGCTCGAAGGCATCGTCGGCGAAGAAGACGGCTACGAGGCCGAATCGAACGCCGCCATCCTCCTCCAGGGCCTCGACATCCCCGACGAGCTCCACGACCGCAAGATGTCGGAGCTCCAGGGCGGCCAAAAAGTCCGCGTCCTGCTCTGCCAGGCCCTCTTCGGCGACCCCCAGGCCCTGCTCCTCGACGAGCCCACCAACTATCTCGATCTCGACTCCATCAACTGGCTCCAGGACTTCCTCGTCCGCTACAACGGGACCCTCATCACCATCTCCCACGACCGCCACTTCCTCAACTCCGTCTGCACCCACATCGCCGACATCGACTACGAGACGATCATCCTCTACAGCGGCGGCTACGACGACATGGTCGAGCAGAAGACCAGCATCCGCACCCGTATCGAGAGCCAGAACGAGCAGCGCGAGAAAAAGATCGCCCAGCTCCAGGACTTCATCGCCCGATTCTCCGCCGGAACCCGGTCGAGCCAGGTCAACTCCCGCAAAAAAGAGGTCGAGCGCCTCGCCACCACCGACGTCGCCCGCTCCAACATCCAGCGGCCCTTCATCCGCTTCGAGCAGGCCCGTCCCTCAGGCCGCAACATCCTCGACGTCGACAAGGTCAACAAGTCCTACCCCCAGAAGGACGGCAAGGTCGAGCACGTCATCGCCAACTTCACCACCTCCTGCATGCGCGGCGACAAGATCGTCCTGATGGGCCGCAACGGCCAGGGCAAAACCACCATGCTCAAGGCCCTGCTCGCCAACGGCCCCGGCGTCGACGAGAAAGACGTCTCCATCGACTCCGGCACCGTCAAATGGGGCCACGAAGCGCAGATCGGCTACTTCGCCCAGGACCACAAGGGCTCCATCCAGAAGGGCATGACCGCCTCCGACTGGCTCCATCAGTTCGACCCCACGGCCACCAAGGAAGACATCCGCGGCATCCTCGGCCAGATGCTCTTCCGCGGCGAAGAGGGCACCAAGATGACCGACGCCCTCTCGGGAGGCGAAGCCGCCCGCCTGCTCTTCTGCAAGCTCATGCTCCAGAAGCCCAACGTCCTCGTCCTAGACGAGCCCTCCAACCATTTGGATCTCGAAAGCATCAACGCCCTCAACCTCTCCCTCCAGAAGTACGAAGGCACCGTCCTCCTCGTCACCCACGACCTCGACCTCATCAACGAGGTAGCCACCCGCATCTGGCACTTTCACGGCGGCCCCAAGAACTTTCAGATCGAAGACTTCAAAGGCCCCTACAGCGAGTACCTCCTCCAGCAGCAGATGACCGCCGCCCGGTAGCTCATCGCGTTGGCTTCGACTCGCCACCTCTGCTAACATCCATCGATCGCACCCCGGCAGAGGCCTGATTGACCTTCCGAATCGTTGCTTGTCTCCTTCTCGTCGCGTCCGCGGCTCCCGTTATACACGCCGCGGACGACCCACAAGCCAGGCTCAAGGCCGTCGAAGCTGCGACCTCCCTCGACGCTCCGGACATGAAACCATGGCACCTGAAGCTGAGCTTCCAGACACTCGGGCCCAAGGGCGCCGTCGCAGACACCGGCACTATCGAGGAGTGGTGGGCCGCAGGGGACTATCGTATCTCAGTCGCTAGCACCGGCTACACCGGAACCGAGGTGCGCAACGCCAAAGGTGTCTTCCGCACGTCGGCCACCGACTCAATTCCTTACGACCTTGAACTGCTGCTGCGCTCCGTCGTGCATCCCATGCCGCCGCCGGCGTGGGTCCAAGTCTCTAAGCCGGAACTGCAGCCGCAGACCCTGGGGAACCTCCCGCTCGACTGCATTGTTCTCGCGCAACCCCTCGGCAAGGGGCAGACCGGGGGCGCGATTCGACTTAGGCGGGTTCCATTCGGCCTCTTCCCCACCTACTGTGTCGACCGCGGCACCGACCGGCTCCGCTTTATCTCCGATTCCGGTACGCAGCCCATCGTTCTTAGCCATCTCGGCAAGTTCTTGGACCGTTCCGTGGCCGTCGATCTCTGGGTCCAGCATGAGAACGAAAAGACTGCGACCGCGCATATCGAAGCACTCTCCGGGCGCAGGCCCGGAGAAGATACTTTCGCAAGCGTCGGTGAGTTGACGGAAGTAAAAGCCGAGCCAACCAAGATGGCCTCGGCGGTGGTGGCCGGCACTCTTTTGTCGAAGCCTGATCCCATCTACCCGGATGCCGCCAAGGCGACGCACACCTCGGGAAGCGTCGTTCTCAGCACAGTAATTGGGCGGGACGGAAGTATCCGCTCCATCCGCCTCATGCAAAACCCGGATCCCGATCTTGCCATCGCTGCACTACGCGCAGTTCGGCAATGGCGCTACAAGCCGCTGCTCCTGAACGGCGTGCCCGCCGAGGTCGAAACGACGATCACGGTGAACTTCACGTTTGGCCCCGGCTAGCTGGGGCGAAGAGCGCCGCTAGTCTCCGCCGGTTTCGGCATCATTCCCCTGTTCGGCGCGAATTGAAGTGGGATACTAAATCATGCCCTCCGAACTCGCTCCCCGGCCCCACGTCCCCCAAGGCAAGAACGTCCTTGGCCAGCCCCTCCAGGTCTGCGGCTGCGACCCCATGACCGGCTTCTACCGCAACGGCTGCTGCGAGACCGGCGAGGACGATCTCGGCGTCCACACCGTCTGCTGCATCGTCGACGCGCCCTTCCTCGAAGCCTCCAAGCGCCTCGGCAACGACCTCACCACGCCCCACCACCAGTACGGCTTCCCCGGCCTCAAACCCGGCGAC
>CAXUNW010000005.1:0-41458 GCA_964252505.1 uncultured Acidobacteriaceae bacterium | reverse complement strand
CCCCAATGGTGACTGGGGCTACAACGCCTCCCCCGTCATCGGCGCCCCCGACAGCAACGTCTACCCGCTTATGACCGCCCTCCGCCGCGAACACAGCCGCACCAAGCTCTACGGCTGGATCGATCCCAGCCTCAACGTCAGCACCTCCTCCACCAGCAACTACCCGCTCGCCTACGCCATCTTCCCCAACCGCCTCGAGCTCAGCCAGGCCGTCATCTATGTCGAGCGCCTACCCGACACTGTCCAGAACACCCATTTCGACTTCGGCTTCCATCTCACCGCCTTCTACGGCATCGACTACCACTTCACCACCTCCAAGGGCTACCTCAGCTACCAGCTCCTCGATAAAAACCGCCAAAACGGCTTCGACCCGGTCCTCGAATACGTCGACCTCTACTTCCCCGTCAAGGAAGGTCTCAACGTGCGTCTCGGCCGCCTCCTTTCCGTACCCGGCATCGAGGCACAGCTCGCCCCCAACAACTACAACATGACGCACTCCCTGCTCTACGCCACCGATCCCTTCACCGCAACCGGCTTTGTCGCCACCCTCAAGCTCACCAATCAGTGGCTCGTCCAGGCAGGCCTCTCCGCCGGTCACGATATCGCCCCATGGTCCAAAGGCGCCAAGCCCTCCGCCACCGCCTGCGTTGACTACGACACGCCAGCGAATCGCAACAGCTTTCTGCTCTGCGCCGACGGCCTCAACAACGGCAAATACGCCTTCAACAACGTCCAGTTCTACGATGGCGTCTGGTACCACAAGTTCAACTCCAGGTGGCACATGGCCAGCGAGTCTTGGTTCATGTATCAGCTCGATGTCCCCAATGTCGCCCCCGGCGTCGCCCATCCCCTTCCCGTCCTCGCCGGAACCAGCGGAGCCAATTGCACCGGAGGCGTCCAGAGCTGCTTCGCGCCCGAGTGGGCCGTGCTCAACTACCTCAACCGCGAGATCAGCCCAAAGGTCCTTGTCGGCTTCCGCTCAGAGCTCGTCAACGACAAAAAAGGCCAGCGCACCGGAGTCGCCTCCAAGTACACCGAGGGCACCCTCTACGCCAGCAAGTACATCGGCAGCACCATCCAGATCCGCCCCGAAGTTCGTTTCGACCATTCGTGGGATCGGCATGGCTACAACAACGCAACCAAAAGCAGCCAGTTCTTCGCCGGCGTCGACCTTGTCTACCACTTCTAGAAACACATCCTTTAGGGCGATGAAAGAAAGCTGTCAAGAGGTGAATCGTGGAAGTCTTTCGGTTTCTATTACTTACACGTGGCGTAGAAGATATGCCTGCTCCTTTACAATAGAAACCATAGAGGTGTGCGACGCGGAGAAAGCGCTAGGACACGACGCGGCCTCTTCGCCCACAAACGGCTATCGTGTTTGTTTTGACAACTTTAGCCGTAAGCCCTTTATATTCAGCATCTTGCACGCCATATCTGCGTCTAAGTCATACATATCAATGGATTTAGCTCCGGACAAGGGGGGGGACCCCCTGGTTGTAACCCAATCCGGAACATACTGCGCCATCGTCAGCCGAAGCGCCCGGTGAGGTAGTCCTCCGTCTGCTTGTTGCCCGGATTCATGAACATCTTGCGTGCGCCCTCGAACTCGATCAGCTTCCCCGAGAGGAAAAAGCCGACATAGTCCGCTACCCGTGCCGCCTGCAGCATGTTGTGGGTCACAATCACGATCGTGCAGATGTCCTTCAGCTCGAAGACCAGGTCCTCGATCTTGGCCGTCGCCAGTGGATCTAGCGCCGAGCACGGCTCATCGAGCAGCAGCACCTCGGGCTCAACCGCCAGCGACCGCGCAATGCAGAGACGCTGCTGTTGACCGCCGGAAAGCGACAGCGCCGAGACGTGAAGCTTGTCTTTCACCTCTTCCCACAGCGCCGCCCGCCGCAGGCTCTGCTCCACCCGGCCGTGCATTTCGCTTGAAGGCAGAAGCCCATTCACCCGGCACCCATACGCAACATTCTCAAAGATGCTCTTCGGAAAAGGATTCGGGCGCTGGAACACCATGCCGACACGCCGGCGCAGCAGCGTCGGATGAAAGCTGAAAAGATCCTGACCATCCAGCAAAACCGTGCCTTCCACGCGCGTCCCCGGCAGGGTCTCCGACATGCGATTTAGAATCCGTAAAAAGGTGGATTTTCCGCAACCCGAAGGCCCGATCAGCGCCGTCACCTTATCACCGGGAATCTTCATGTTCAGGCTATGTAAGGCCTGGAAATCCCCGTAGAAGAAGTTCAGGTTCTCGACGTTGAACTGTGGAAGCGGAGTCGGCTTGGCGGTCTGCTCGTCGCCAAAGCGCTCGTCGCGAACCTTGCTGAAATCGCCGAGTTGGAAAGCTGCTGGCATGCGAACACTCCGGATCTAGCGAGGAAGTTGGGTGCGCCGTGCAAGCACCAGACGCGCCAGAATGTTGATCAGCAGCACCGCGGCCAGCAACACAAACCCGCCCGCCCACGCTTGGCGATGCCAGTCCTCGTAAGGGCTGATCGCGTAGTTGAAGATCACTACCGGCAGCGAGGCCGAAGGCTGGTTGAACCCTGGACTCCAGAACTGGTTGTTGAAGGAGGTAAAGAGCAGCGGTGCCGTCTCGCCGGCAACGCGGGCAAGGTTCAGCATGATCCCCGTGACGATTCCCGGAAGCGCCGCCGGGACGATCACCGTCAGGATGGTCTGGGTCTTCGACGCCCCCAGGCTCATCGCGCCTTCACGCAGGGAACGCGGAACGCCCCGCAGGAACTCCTCGGTCGATCGCAGCGCGATCGGAACCATCATGATCCCGAGAGCGACGCCGCCCGCAAGCGTCGAAAAGTGGTGCATCGGGAGCACCACCAGCGTGTAGACGAAGATGCCCATCACGATCGATGGCACCCCGTTCAGAAGGTCAGTCGTGTAGCGGACGATCGAGGCGAACGCGCCGCCTGAGAACTCCGCAAGGTGGATGCCGCCCAGTAACCCAAGCGGAACACCAAGCAAGGCCGCAATCAGCAGCAGCTTGCCGGAACCGACGATCGCGTTCGCCATTCCACCGCCAACCTCACCCACCGGCACCGGCAACTTCGTAAAAAAAGACCAGCTTAACGACTTTGCGCCATTCACGATCAGATAACCGAGAATGAAGATCAGCACAGCCACAACAGCAAACGCGCAAACTCCGGTCAGAGTCAGCATCACAGCATTTGTGATCCGTTTTGAACGTGGCGGATAAACCGCGGAAGTCGCCATTACTCCCGAATCTCCTTAATACCTGCGGTCAGCATCAGCAGCCGCGCAGCCGCGTTCACGATCATCGTCACCACAAACAGCACCAGAGCCATCTCGATCAAGGCATGCAGGTAAAGGTCTTCTGTGGCCTCGGTAAACTCGTTCGCGATCACCGCGGCAATCGTGTAACCGGGCGAAAGCAACGAGGCGTGAATCGCCGGAACGTTGCCGATCACCATTGTCACAGCCATCGTCTCGCCCAACGCACGCGCCAGCGCCAGAAAGATCGATCCGATGATGCCGCGACGCGCGTAGGGCACAACTGAACCCCATGTAACGTCCCACTTGGTCGCGCCAAGCGCCATCATCGCCTCACGCTGAGCGACTGGAACTGAGATCAGAACCTCGCGCGAGATCGATACGATGAATGGAACGATCATGATCGAGAGCACGATCCCTGCTGTCAGATAGCTGACACCAAAGAAGCTGCCCGCAAAGATCGGCAGAAAGGCAAGCCGGCTCGCAACCGGAGGAACCGCAACGTTCAACAGAGGGACCAGAACAAAGATCCCAATCAGGCCGAAGATAACCGAAGGAACCGCGGCAAGCAGCTCCACCAGAAAGGTGAGGATGTTGGAGATCCGGCGTGGCGCAAGCTCAGAGAGGAAGATGGCTGCGCCAATCCCCAACGGAACCGCGATGACGAGCGCGATCACCGACGTCAAAACCGTTCCATAGACGAACGGCAGAGCCCCGAAGACTCCATTGACTGGATCCCAAGTGCTTGTACCGAGGAAGTGAAACCCGAACTTCTGGCGGCTCAGCACCGAGTTTGTCCACAGATGCTCGGCCAAAAGCCCGGTGATCAGAATGATCGTCAGGGCCGCAATCAGGGTGATGAGGTATGCCGCCTCATCACCCTTGCGGACACGCTCCGCAAAGCTCATCGGCTTACTTGAGTCCGGCGGAACGATCCGGGCGTCTGCGGCGTTCGGCAGTGCGGTCGTGGATCCCATGCTTGGAGGATTCATCCTTGAAGTACAGAAAGCTAGTACTGCAGAGTTCCCAGAGCCTGCGCTTCCCCGTCAACAACTTCCTTGGGCAGTTTCGCATACGTGAGGCCTTCGCAGAAACCTTGACCCTTGGTGAGCGACCATTCCAGAAACTGCTTGAGAACCGCAGCTTTCGCCTTGTCCGGAACGCTGCGCGGAATCAGCATCCAGGTAAAGCTTGCAATCGGGTAGGTCTGCGCGCCCGGTGCATCGGTAATCGAAACCCGGAA
Source organism: uncultured Acidobacteriaceae bacterium (assembly GCA_964252505.1). Lineage (GTDB taxonomy): Bacteria > Acidobacteriota > Terriglobia > Terriglobales > Acidobacteriaceae > Edaphobacter. The sequence goes on along the minus strand of CAXUNW010000005.1, from coordinate 36,963 downwards.
GTCGGCGGGCATGTTCTTCGTCGCGCCGGCTGCGGCCGCGGTCACACTCGCAAGTGACGCCTTGACGAAGTTCCCCGCAGAGTTACGAACCTGACCATACTCGATCTTGTTCTGCACCGCAAAGACAAGCTCCACATACCCGATCGAGTTTGGGGTCTGCTTCACGAGACCGGAGACTCCCTCGTTACCTTTGCCGCCAAGCCCTGCAGGCCAGTTCACAGAGGCTCCAGTTCCAACCTTGCTCTTCCACTCCGGGCTGACTTTCGACAGGTAGTCAGTCCAGATGAAGGAAGTTCCGGAACCATCCGAGCGATGAACAACAAGGATGTTTGCCGCAGGAAGCTTGACCTTAGGATTCGCCTGTTGTATGTACGGATCGTTCCATTTGGTGATCTTGCCCAGGAAGATGCCTGCAAGTGCATCCTGAGTAAAGTTGAGTTCCGCATTCACACCGGCGATGTTGTAGATAGGTATCACGGCGCCCAGAGCGGTTGGAAAATGGAGGATGTCTGTATGCAGCTTCCCCTTCGCGTCCGCCAGTTGAGCGTCATTCATGGGTCCATCAGTCCCGCCAAAGTCGACCGTACCCGTCGAGACCTGACGGATCCCGCCACCAGAACCAATAGCCTGGTAGTTAATTTGGACGTTCTGATGCTCTTGCTTAAACTCAGAAGCCCACTTCGAGTACAAGGGGTAAGCAAAAGTTGAGCCTGCGCCTGTTAACGTGACCTGTTGGCCCAGCGCGCCGAATGAAGCTGCGGAGAGCCCGGCGATGAGCAGAATCTTGCGGATCATGCAGTTTCCCTCAGTATGGTTCAGCACCGTTTGGCGCTGTCACCGTCGTTTGTCGTTGGTCTGATGCTTCTTGAAGGTAAACACCCGACGTGAATGTCGAATGAATAGTGGCACACAAGGTCCGCGGCGGCGGAGGCAAGCTTGGCATGTTAACAGAAGTTGAATATTGTTGGTGTTTGTCTGATGTTCATCTTGGGCTGACACAATCAGTCTCTAAAAGTCTTTGGGTGAGTTGTCCGATGCCGCTTGAAAGAAGGGCACGGTGCCAACCCAGGTCTGTCCGAAGACTTTTGGGAGAGGATCTGATGACGAAGCGAATGATGGCGGCCCTCGCGATGAGTACAGCGATGAGCCTGACGGTGGGATCAATCCCTGCCTTTTCACAGACCGAGGGCACCAAGACACACAGGAAGTCAAGCAAGCCCAAGCCCTCGGAGACCCAGGAGGAGCTTCGCGAGTTGCGTTCCATGCAGCTGAAGCTTCAGGCGGAGATCGACGATCTCAAGCGTATGCTCATGGATCGGGACGCGAAGCTAACCGGCGCCACCCAAGCGGTGCAGGATGCCCAGACGCAAGCCGCAACGGCGAACCAGAAGATCGCCGAGACCTCTTCAAGCATCGCGCAAGAGGATGAGCGCGTAAAGGACCTGCAGAGCCAGGTAAACGATCAGCAGGTAGCTACTGCCGCATCGATCAAAACTGTGACGGACAGCCAGACCAAGCTTGCAGCGGCCGTGGAGTCGCCATCTACCATTCACTACAAGGGTGTCACGCTCACGCCGGGCGCTTTTGCCGCGGCAGAATCTGTGTATCGCACGCGGGCGTTGAACTCGGATATCAATACCCCCTTCAACGCGACGGTGTACCAGAACACGGCGCAGGCGTACACCAGCGAGTTCAACGCAACCGGTCGTCAATCCCGCCTTTCACTGCTGGTGACCGCGCCTACACCATTTGGCCATATGGGCGGATACTACGAAATGGACTTCCTTTCGGCAGGGACCACCTCGAACAATAACCAGACCAACAGCTACACAGCACGTCAGCGTGAGGCATGGGCACAGGTCGCAACCAACAGCGGCTTCACCCTCACAGCCGGCCAGATGTGGTCTCTGGTAACAGAGGTCAAGAAAGGGATAAATCCCACACCGGGCGGAGAAAATCTGCCGAACACGATTGATCCGCAGTATCACGTTGGTTTCAGCTTCACGAGGCAGTATGGCGTGCGCATGGCTCAGAGTCTTGGACCGAAGCAGTCCGTCGCCTTTGGCATTGAAGCCTCTCAAACCGTTCTTGCCGGAACAACCAATGCGCCGGTCAACTTCTTCTTTGGGAGCGCCGGCAACACAGGCGGTCTGTATAACAGCACTGGCAACGGAAGCACTGCGCAAAACTACTCGAACAACGTGGCCCCGGATCTCATCCTGAAGTACACCGCGGATCCCGGTCTTGGACACTTTGAGGTTGGCGGAATTGTGCGTTTTTTCCGTGACCGATATTACCCGACGCTTCCCTTCTCTACGACCGCGGCAACCACCGTTCCGCAAGGATCCGCCATCAACGATACGGAGATCGGCGGCGGATTCTTCGCCAATGCGCGGGTTCCTGTGTCGCACTACCTCGATGTTGGCGTGCACCTGATGCAAGGTGCCGGAACTGGCCGCTATGGGACCTCCAATCTGGGGGATGTGACCGTGAAGCCCACCGGGACTCTGGAGCCGCTGCGCAACTCACAGGGTCTCCTTTCACTCGAATATCATCCAACAAAGAAGCTTGACGTATACGGCTATGCGGGCGGCGAGTACCTGCAGCGAACGGTCTATACAGCGTTCACAGCAGCGGCGCCGACCACTCCGGTGTACGTAGGGTATGCACCTATTCAGGGGGAGAACGATTCGGCTTGCTTTACCGAAATTCCTCCAACAGCTGCTAGCGGCTACGCCCCCGGCGCGAGTACCTGCACGGGGCACACGCGCGCCGTGCTGGAAGGGAGCGCAGGCTTTACCTACCGGCTGTATAACTCTCCGTCTCGGGGTCGATTCCAGTACCAGATGGTCTATAGCTACTTGACCCGGGAAGCATGGACCGGGCTAGATACTCACACAACGTCGGGCGTTGGCAATCCGAAGGCCACAAACAACATGGTCTTTACGGGTTTCAGGTACTACATTCCATAGGCCGGCTGGCGTCAGAAAAGAACGAAGGGGCGCCCACAGGTGCCCCTTCGTTCTTTCTACGGTCTGCCATCCAGTCGACAGGCCCAAGCAGAGGATCCCATTTTCCGGAGAGGAGGCCACTTGCCGGAGATTGAGATAGAAGCGCGTTTAAGCTATGCCACTGAATTGGTCAGCGTCCCAATAGGGTCGAGAGTGATCTCCACAACATCGCCTGAAGCAAGCGTGAAGCTGTCCGGGGGCACGATCCCGGTACCGGTCATGAGAAAGCATCCGTCGGGAAAGGTGTTCTCTCGGAAGAGAAAGTCGACCAGGGTTTTCAAGTCGCGTTTTAGCTCCGCAAGCGACACGGAAGCTGAGAAAGCAGTTACGCCGCCTCGCTGGATGGCTAAATGGATGATCAGGGTGTCAAGCGGCGGCAACGCAGAAAACAGCCAAATGCAGGGGCCAAGCGCGCAGCTTCCGTCGTAAACCTTGGCCTGAGGTAAATAAAGAGGGTTTTCGCCTTCAATGTCGCGGGAACTCATGTCATTGCCGATCGTGCAGCCGGTGATTTTGCCGGAGGCACTGAGGAGCAACGTCAGTTCGGGCTCTGGTACCGACCAACGAGCATCGGAGCGGATGCGAACTTTGCCGCCTGGGCCAACCACACGAGGACCGGTCGCCTTGAAGAAGAGCTCTGGACGTTCCGCGAGGTACACCCGGTCGTAGAAGTCGCCGCCTCCGGCTTCTTTCGACTCTTCCATCCGCGCCGAGCGGCTGCGATAGTAGGTGACCCCTGCGGCCCAGACCTCCTGAGAACAGGTCGGCGGCAAAATCGTGTGCGCCTTTAGGTCGACCAAATGATCAGCGGAGTTGAACGCTTCCATACAGATGCCACGCGGATCGTCAGCCGCGAGCAACTGATCCCAGGAGACAAATGGCATCAGGAATGCCGAGCCTTCAGACTCGATTACAGGGCCTTTGCTGGTTCGGTAGAGGTTCATGGGAGATCCTTGTGGAGTGCCAAAGTCATGATCCGATGTGAGATGCCGGCTGCAGACGAGCCAGGATACTATCCACGTCGTAGACGCAGCCTCCCCAAACGCCACCCGAAGCTTGGATCAGTGCGGCCCAGAGCCGCGTGTCGTCCGGAAGTGCTGGGTGGGCGGCCAGGTCCGGGCGAGGCGGCCGAGTTGCGAGGATCAAGCGGCCTTCTTCAGCGCTGAAGGTGGCTGTACCTGTTCCGACTAGATCGACGGTGCCATGCAGTGCGCGTCGATCAACAACAATTTCGATGATGTCTCCCTCCATAATCCGGCCGATTGGGCCCCCTGCAAGCGCTTCAGGGGAGATGTGGCCGAGGCAGGCTCCCGTAGAGACCCCGCTAAAGCGCCCGTCCGTGAGAACCGCAACATGTTTACAGTGAGGAAGCTGCTTCAGGGCTGAGGTGATCTGGTAGATCTCCTGCATGCCCGCCCCTTGCGGACCGCTGCAGATGAGGACCATAACGTCGCCCGCACTCACGCTTCCCTGCTTGATGGCGGCAATCGCGGAATCTTCGGAGAGGAACACTTTCGCCGGGCCGCGATGGCTATAGATATCGCCGTCACTTATCAGGGTCGGGTCAAGCGAAGTGCTTTTGATCACACAGCCTTCGGGTGCAAGATTGCCAACCGGGAAGCAGACTGTCGGCGTGAGCCCGTTGGCACGAGCTGTGGCGGCGGGCATGATGACGGCCGCGGCGTCGATACCATCCCGCTCCAGAAGTTGCCGCTTGAGAGAGCGGCGACGGTCCGAGTGTTGCCACCAGTCGAGGCTTGCAGCAAGGGTGCCTCCCGTGGCGGTTTGCACCGTGGTATCGAGGAGACCCGCATCTCTAAGATGCAACATGACTTCGGGGACACCGCCGGCAAGAAACACCTGGACGGTCGCGTGGTTGCGGGGACCGTTCGGAAGCGCATCCACAAGCCGTGGAGTGGCCCGATTTACCTCCGCCCAGTCCGCTGCAGAAGGACGGGGAAGGCCTGCAGCATGGGCAACTGCGGGAATATGAAGGAGCAGGTTGGTAGAGCCGCCAAACGCCGCGTGAACCACCATGGCATTTCTGATTGCAGCGCTGGTCACGATGTGGGCCGTTGTCTGGCTAAGCTGGTGAAGGCGCAGCAGAGCGCGAGCGGAACGAGCCGCAGCGTCAAGCCAGATCGGTTCCCCGGATGGGGCAAGCGCGGTGTGGGGAAGGCAAAGACCCATCGCCTCCGCGACGACCTGCGAGGTGGCCGCCGTGCCGAGAAACTGGCAGCCTCCGCCCGGCGAGGCGCATGCGCGGCAGCCAACCTCCGCGGCGTAGTCCAGTGTGATCTGATCCTGGGCGAAACGAGCGCCAATGGTCTGAACCTTGCCTGCATCCTCCCCTTCGTCCGGCAGCAGGGTCACTCCCCCGGGTACCAGAATGCTGGGAAGCAAGCCGCCACCCCCCGGAGCTGCGCAGGAAGCTAGCGCCATCATCATGGCGGGCAGCCCCTTATCGCACGTGGCGATGCCAAGCACGCCGCGGCGGGTCGGCAGTGAGCGCATCAAGCGCCGAAGCACCATGGCAGCGTCGTTGCGGAAGGGCAAAGAATCCAGCATACCGTCTGTGCCCTGGGTCCGGCCGTCGCATGGGTCGGTAACGGCCCCGGCGAAGGGGGTGGCGCGCTGGTTGCGGAACTCCCGGGCCGCCTCGGCTACGAGCAGGCCAACCTCCCAGTGACCGGTATGGAAGCCTAGCGCGATCGGCGTTCCGTCAGCGGCGCGAAGGCCGCCGTGGGTGCTGAGGATCAGGAACTCCGGGTCGAGTAGACGTGTCGGATCCCAGCCCATACCGGCGTTCTGGGTGAGACCGAAGAGAGTGCCGGAGGGCGCGGCAAGCAGCATCTGCGGTGTGATCGGCAGGTGGCCCTCAGGCCCGGGTGCGTGGGTGCGAACCCGGCCAGGATCGAAGCCGGCTGTTTCAAGGACGGAAGCAAGCGAAATGGAGGTCAAGGTCACAAAGTGGAGTCGGTGGAGCTTGGTCTGAGATCAAAGGCCGTTTGCAAGGATTTAGGAAGCGGCGGCACTGTTTCGCGGCCGCTCTCCGGCATGCGGAGGTGACAGATAAACGTATCACTCCGACAAGAGGCCGCAGGGGGCATCCTGCGGCAACCAGAGCTCTTCCCGGCTATCTCGCTCTCCCGCTGCCAGATGCGGATTGGCGGAGCCGGAAGCGGCGTCTCCTGCGTACAATGCCTGCATGTTCTGGCGCGTCCTTCTCCGTAGCTCTATCGTCGCATCCTTGCTCTCGTTCACGGTCAGTCTTCCGGCCCAGCAGTTGATCAACGGGTACGAGCCAAAATGGTGGAAGGAAGCGGTCGTCTACCAGATTTACCCGCGTTCCTTCAAGGATTCGAATGGCGACGGCATCGGTGATCTTCCAGGCATCACGTCCAAGCTCGACTACCTGCAGAAGCTGGGCGTCAACGTTATCTGGCTAAGTCCCCACTTCGACTCTCCCAATGCCGACAACGGCTACGACATCCGCGACTACCGCAAAGTCATGCGCGAGTTCGGCGACATGGCTGACTTTGACACGTTGCTTGCCGGCATCAAGCAGCGTCATATGCGGCTGATCATCGACCTGGTGGTAAACCATACGTCGGACGAGCACAAGTGGTTTGTAGAGTCGCGGAGCAGCAAGACCAGCCCCTACCGCGATTTCTACATCTGGCGCCCCGGCCATACTGCGTCGGATGGCACACGCACCCCGCCCAACAACTATCCATCGTACTTTTCAGGCTCCGCATGGACGCTGGATGCCAAGACGAACGAGTACTACTTGCACTATTTTGCCGAGAAGCAGCCTGACCTGAACTGGGATAACACGAAGGTGCGCCAAGAGGTCTACAGGCTGATGCGTTTTTGGCTCGACAAGGGCGTCGCGGGCTTCCGGATGGACGTCATCCCGCTCATCTCCAAGCCGGCCGGCATGCCAGACCTGACTGCCGAGCAGCTGACGGCACCGCCAAACGCATACGCCAATGGCCCCCATCTCGCTGAGTACCTGCGCGAGATGAACCGGGAGGTTCTTGCAAAGTACGATGACATGTCTGTGGGTGAAGCAACCGGAACCACGCTTGCTCAGACCAACTCGCTGGTGGACGACCGACGCCACGAGCTGAACATGATCTTCAACTTCGACGCGATCAAGCTTGGACGGTCGGACTTCGGCCCGAGCCAGCTGGGCGCATGGTCTCTGCCTGAACTAAAAGCGATCTACGATGCACATGCTTCAGTGCTTACCAAGCATGACTGGGATACCGTCTTTCTCTCAAACCACGACAACCCTAGGATTGTCTCTACCTTTGGTGACGACTCCCCGGCAATGCGCGTCTCTTCGGCCAAGCTTTTTGAAACGATGATCCTCACGCTCCGCGGCACGCCATTCCTCTATGAAGGGGACGAACTCGGAATGACGGACTACCCGTTTAAGACGCTTGCCGACTACGATGACATCGCAGTCAAGAACGCCTACAAGGCAGAAGTTGAGAGCGGAAAGATGTCGGCGGAAGCGTTTTTAGCCGGAACAGCCAAGGTGGCGCGCGACAATGCGCGCACCCCCATGCAGTGGGACAGCTCTCCGCAGGCAGGGTTTACGACCGGTACCCATCCGTGGCTGGCCGTGAACCCAAACTACAAGCAGATCAACGCTGCGGAAGAAGAAGCCGATTCAGCTTCGGTGCTGCGCTATGTCCGCAGCCTGATCGCGCTACGCGCACGGACACGCGCATTCGTGTACGGCGATTATCAGGACCTTGACCCGCAGCATTCTAAGATCTTCGCCTACACGCGCACGCTTGGCGGGGAACGCTATCTCGTAGTCGAAAACTTCAGCTCCAGCATGGTTCAGTATCAGCTGCCTGGGGGTTTGAAGGCGGGAACTCTGCTTCTCTCCGACATTCCTGCATCTCGCGAGGAAAATGCAGCGACGCTCAATCTCGCTCCATGGGAGTCTCGCATCTATAAGCAGTAAGCCGCTCGGCGCAGGCCAAGCAGACGCTATACGGTTAGGCGGATGCCGCTTGTGAGACGGCGATATCTGAAGCAACTCAGGGTCCAGGTTGGGGGTTTTCACCATGAAGGTTTGGCTGGCGACAGGTTTGACAATTGGCATCGGGCTGGGCGCATGCGCCTTGGGCAAAGCGCAGACGCGACCAAAAATTACAGGCATTTCGCACTTGAGCGTATACACAACCGACCCAGCCAAAGCGGAGCAATACTACGTTCACGATTTGGGAGGCTATAAGGCAGCAGACCCGCAAGATCCCGCAGGGGTACGGTACTACTTCAATCCAGTACAGTTTGTCGAGGTGCTACCCCTGCCGAACGGGACAAGCTCAGTCAATCGGCTGGACCATACCGCCTACAACACGCTGGATGCCGAAGCGTTGCGCCGATATCTAGGAGCACACGGGATCAGCGTACCCGCCGCCGTTACAGCAGCAAGCGATGGAAGCCACTACATCTTTGTCATGGATCCGGAAGGCAACAAGGTGGAGTTTGTACAGCCTGCGGCTCGACCGCAAAGCGTGCCGGAGAACCCGGTCAGCCACCATATCATCCACCTGGGCTCCCTGGTGCACGATCAGGCAGTCGAGGAGAGCTTTTACCGGGACATCCTGGGCTTTCGGCCCTATTGGCACGGCGGCAAAGACGGCAAGACCACGGACTGGGTGTCCCTGCAGGTTCCGGACGGGACCGACTGGTACGAATTCATGATGGTACACGGACCGGAGAAGACGGGCATCCCGGCAGGAATGACACAGTCATCCCTGGGCGTGCTGGACCATTTTTCTCTGGGTGTCCGCAACATGGAGCAGACGATGAACGTGCTGTATGTCGAAGACCGGCTAGGCGTGAAGCACTCGGGCACCCAGATTGGCATGGACGGCAAGTGGCAGTTGAACCTATATGATCCCGATGGCATCCGGGCAGAGTTTATGGAGTTTCAGCCGGTCGCTAAGCCTTGCTGTTCGCCGTTTCTGGCCGCCAACCCAACTGAATAACATTTTTCACTCGGGAAGCGGCGTTACGATCATATTGGCAAGAAACTCCTCTCGCGGAAGGAATGGGAAAAGATCCTCCAGCGGCTTCGAAACAAACGAGCCGTCTTCTTTCTGGTAGGACTGGAGTCGAGGCGCACGCACCTCGTCTGGCAGGACGTTGACATCACAGACGACGGGACCAGGCATGTCCAGGACCTTCCGGACCTCGGCACGAAGGTCCGTCTGGTCGTGGATGATGTATGTCCCTAAGCCGTACGATGCTCCAACTTTAGATAGATTGGGGATCGTGATGCCTGTGTTCCGGTCTGCCCCTATGCTTGCTGAGCCAAAGTAGGCCTTCTGGCTTGCGCGGATCGAGGAGTAGCCGTCGTTGTTGAGGACGAAAAACTTGATGGGGAGCTGCAGGCGATGGATGGTTTCAAGCTCCTGGATGTTGAACTGAAAGCCCCCGTCCCCATCAACGGCAACAACCTCGCGACCGGGATTCGCGATGGCGACTGCGATTGCCATCGGAATGGCGTAGCCCATGCTGCCGAGGCCTGCGGTGTGATAAAGCCGTTGCGAGTGCAAGGTCGGGCACGCCAGCAGGTAAATCTCGATGCCTGAGCCGGAGTTGCCGACCACAAGACGATCCTGCGGGCTCACCTCGGTACCGAGAACTTCGGCGAGGTTGAAGATGCTCACCAAACCTTCCGGCCTGCGATGCTCCTCGGTGACCACGGGATAGCGGGTCTTCCAGTCGGCGCAGCGGGTGAGCCAAGGGGTGTGGTCGAGGGGTCGAAGGTGCTGTTTTTGGGCCAGCAGTTCCTTAAGGAAAGCTCCGGCGTCGGCCTGAATGGGCTGCTGCAGGTACGGGTGCAGCTTAGCGAGCTCAGCCGCATCAATATCGACGGCGGCCTTCCAGGCCTCGCGCGCGAGGTTATGCGGCGCGTAGCCGGTGATCGCGAAGTCGAGACGGACACCCAGGGCAAGGACAAAATCTGAGTTCTGCAGCGCAAAGTTCGCTCCCCGCGCCGCAACTGACCCAGGACGGCCGACGTAAGTGGGGTCATCCGACGGAACGAGGTCTGCGGCGCACCAGGTGGCGACTGTCGGTACACCTAGCAGAGTACGAAGCTGCTCAAAGTCGGCCTCAGCGCGCGCCAGGCGGATGCCATTGCCCGCGAAGAGCAGAGGGCGCTCGGCGGCGTTGAACCTCTCGATGAGACGGCCCACTTCGGCCGGGATGTCGGAGCCCGGGGTCCGGTGGGCACGCTCTGCAGGGCTCCCGGCGTCGAAGGCTCGCAGCGTCGCTGGGTCAGGGATGGGCGTGGCCTGAACATCCAGAGGAATATCGATCCAAACCGGACCGGGCCGCCCATTCAAGGCAAGCCAAACGGCCTTTTCAAGGTGGTAGCGTATGTCCATCGGTTCAAGTACGGTCACGGCATATTTGGTGATCGGCCGCACAATGGAGCAGATGTCCACTTCCTGCACGCCAAGCTGCCTCATGCCCAGGGGAGAGCCGTCGGACGCGAACATACGGTCCGGCCGCTTGACCTGGCCGGAGATGTAAAGAACAGGGGTCGAATCGCACCAAGCTCCCGCGACGCCTGTGACGGCGTTGGTGCCGCCCGGGCCCGTCGTCACCATGCAGACACCAAGCCCGTTGGTTGCCTTGGCGTAGCCCTCCGCACAGATGGCGGAGGCTTGTTCGTGCGAGTTGCAGATCGCATGGATGCGCTGCTCCGCGCCGAGAGACTGGTTGAGGTGCATGGCGCCCCCACCGGTCACGAGGAAAACGTTAGTAACGCCGAGATCGGCGATGAACTGTACGACGTAATCAGAAAGCTTCATGAGCTTCTATCGTAAACGGTAGAAGGGCGCGGTTGGATAACAGAGGCGGTTCCTGCCCTGCCTTGCGGAACGCAGATCGGCTTTTCCGCTGGCAACGCAATGGCGGCTTGGAGAGCTGCCGGGTCTTGTTTGCGGGTGTTTTCTGACCATCGGCTGCGGCGGAGCCCCTTTGCTCCGGCTTAGCGCATCTTTCTTGCAACATCGGCGCTCGCGGACCTGGAAAGAGAGACCCCTCAGACCTATGCTTCCTCGGCGAGTGCATGGATAACCTGAGGTGCCAGGGCAAAGCTACGGTGCTGGCGGGGACATCCGGAAGACGTCTTTTCCCTGCATGCCGCGGACGGCAAGCGCCGCATCGCAGAAATCTCTCACCGCGCCGGCACCGCCGGGTTTTGTGGCAATGAAACCGGTGGGATGGGCCGCGACGAAGCTTAGAACCTCCGTGGCGGCATCGGCGGGGCAAGCACACAGGCCGACTATCTCCATGGCCCACAGGTCATTAACGTCATCCCCAAAGAAGCATGTATCCGTCAACGCTACTGAGATTTGTTCCGACCAGCTCCGAACGGCAGACGCCTTATCACGGCATCCAGTAACGACATGAGGAACGTGGAGCTTTTCCGCGAAGCGATGCACAAGCGGCGACGGCTCACCGGAGATCAGAGCCAGATGAAGCCCGAGGCGACGTAACAGGGAAATACCCATTATGTCTGCAAAATGAAAGGCTTTCGACTCGGATAAGACGTCCTGCGCATTCCAAGAGACACGCCCGTCGGTAAGTGTTCCATCCACATCAAACGCGACTGCCCGGAGAGCTCCCAGACGGTTGCGCAGATCCGTGTGGAAAAGCACAGCTAGACAGCAGCTCCGACCCGGCGAAGCTTCTTCATGACTGGAATCTCTTCGTCGTAGACACGCTTGATGCCATCGCCCATCGACTGCTCGCAAAGGCGAATGTCGCGGACGAGACGAGAGATGCCGTTAGGTTCGAGCGAAGCGGCCTGATCAGAGCCCCACATAGCGCGATCCATCGTAATGTGACGCTCAACGCAGCAGGCACCGAGCACTGCTGCCGCTACCGAGGTAGGAATACCCGTCTCATGCCCTGAGTAGCCGATCGGTAGGTGGTAGCGTTGCTCCATAGCCGGAATGGCACGGAGATTTAACTGGTCGTACTTGGCAGGGTAGGTGCTGGTGGTGTGCATCAGGATGAGATCGTCTGTCCCAAGGACAGCGACAGCGTGGTCGATCTCGTCATAGGTGCTCATGCCGGTAGAGGCGATGACTGGCTTACCGGTCTTGCGAATATGTTTCAGGAGATTGTCATCGGTCAGCGAAGCGGACGCGATCTTGTAGACCGGCGTGTCGAACTGTTCCATGAAATCAACGGCGCCTTCATCCCACGGAGAGACGAACCACGGAATCTTGACGGACCGACAAAACTGGTCGATCTCCGCATAGTCCTCCTCTACAAACTCCAGGCCATATTTCAGGTCGCCGTTCGTCGTTCCAAACGGGTTCTCCCGCGGCGTGGCGAGTTCCTTGGCCGTGTAGACAACGTCGACCGTACGCTTCTGGAACTTGACGGCGTCACATCCGGCAGCGACGGCAACGCTGATGAGGCGCTTGGCCAGATCCACATCTCCATTGTGATTGATCCCGATCTCTGCGATCACGTAGCAGGGCTGTCCCGTGCCGACCAGTTTGTTGCCAATCTTGACAGTGCTCATGGGGAGAGCTCGCTTTTCCTTGCAAGGTAGGCCGGAAGGGCTTGAGCCCCCAACCAGATGCGATTCTTTCAGAAAGCAGGGGCAGAGTCCACCTTCCAGACCTCGAGGATCCGCTCATCCTCCCGGAACGGCTGCGCCTGGCTCCAGCGAGTTTGATGTCCCGGCAAGCGGTTGACGCGCTCGGCCCCCTTTCCTGCAGCATCTGCTCACCAGGCAGCCCAAAAAGCATTGTCATGTAGGCGAACCAATAGAAAGCCATAACCGGAATCAGGATCGTCGCACCATCAATCGCGCCGACAAATGCATACAGCAGCAAACCCTTGACGGCCGCGCGACGGCTTGGAACGCGCAGAATATGCGGCTTCCACGCAATGAGGACAATGGGCATGAGGAAGATGAGCAGGAAGGAAAAGAAACCTGCAATGCCGTAGTTCGCCAGGGCCGACGCGTACATGAGCTCGGCGAATGCCGTCACGGGGACGACTGGCATTAGCGGCGGATTCACAAATCTGCCGATCTCTCCTTCCCTCCCACCAAGCCCCCCCGCGTAGATAAAGGCCAGGTTGTTCGATGTAAAGAAAAGGCCCACTAAGACGAGGCCCCCCGTTGCAGCCAGCGCAACCGCCCGGCGCACCGCCGGACCCGGGCGCACACGAGGCAATGATCCAAGCAAGCTCGGAGCCTGCGCGGCCAGCGAGAAGACCTGCTCCAGCATAAGGCCCGCCCAGACGGTGCGCGAGAGAGTCAGCGCAAGAGCCACGCGCACCGTATTACGCTTCCAGGCCGCCGGCTCTAGAAGAGTGTAGAGCGGCAGAAGAATCAGCGTGGCTACTCCGTACAGGTTGCCGTTGTTATAGGTGGAGATTAGCTTGAGATACCCTCCGCGATCGATATGCTTGTACGTCTCCAACAATCCGTAATCGCCCGCGTTGACCGTGAGGTACGGAATCTCAATAAACTTGCCCATGATGGGATGGTAGAAAAAGAGAAAAATTCCCCACAGCGCGGCGGCCAAAATGCAGAAACGGAAATGCCGCTCAAACCGTAAAAGATTGAGCCGGGCAAGGTACGGGGGAAACACGACGAGGAACAGCGTGGGCAGCAGCAGGAAGCACGTGGCGACGGCAAAGGCATAGCCCACGTTCTCCACTCCGTTGGCCGCCACGCTGTAGCAAAGAATCACCTGGAACGGCACCAGTGAAAGGGTGGCGACGACGGCTAAACGCGACTGCCGAAGCAGCGGCGCGGTCAATGCGCGGACCACCAGAAGCACGGGCGTAAGCAGCCCTAGCATCATGTAGCCCCAGGTAAGAGGAATGTTCAGTACGCGGAAGCCACCCTTGGGAAACAGGACGAGAAAGGTGACCAGGAGCCACATAATCACGGCCGGCAGTCGAGGCACCCGCAGCTCCAGCCGCATCGTGGCCGTGCCCTATCTACGCCCGAAGCCGAAGTTCTGCTTCATGGCCAGCATGTGGCGTTGGTAGTCGGCATCCGCTTGCACCCTGCGTTTAAGCAGCACGAAAAGGATAGCGAACGCACCCAGAACAGCGGCGCACACAGCCGTAAAGATCATCCAGGTCTTGCGCGGCGGGTATGCTTTCCGCTCAGGCTCAATGGCGTAGTCAACTACCTGAAAAGCATCCGCGGATGACGCTTCAACCAGCCGCGCGTTCTGGTACTGCGCGGAAAGCGAGTTCAGCAAGCCCTCATGGAAGCGAACGGCCCGCTGCTTGCGATCAAACTCCAGATTTGCCTCCGGCATGCGACCGGCTGCGGTTGGAGTGCCCGGCCGGTTCGCCCCGTTCGCCTCGATAAGCCGCTCATGAGCCTGCAGCTGCGCCACCTGCGAGCGAAGCGTCTTCACCTGTGGATTCTCCTCCGTCTCGCTCTGGAGTAGAGCGGCAAGTTGCACCTCAAGCCCTGTAATCTGGCCGCGAACACTTGCAATCTCGGAAAGGCCAGTCTGCGTCTGGGCGCCTGCCTCAATGATGCCGGAGCTCTTCTGCATCTGCTCCAGCTCCGTCTCCGCCTCGATCAGAGCCTGTTTCTCACGCGCCAGTTGCTGCTCATAGAACTCCCGGTTAAGCACCGATTGAGACAGCGCCATGGTCTTCTGCTGCTGGTTCAGACCATCCAGGTAGGCGTTGGCGATCCTCATTGCCGTCTTCGCATCTCCGCTCCTGACCGAGATCCGAAGCAGCCCATCTGGCCCCGCCACCACAGTCATGGCACCCTGCAGAGCAGCTCGCTGGTCCTCCCAGCCCTGGCTATTAGTGGGTGCCAGATTCAGCTCACGAATCACGTTATCCGTGACCGAACGGCTTCGCAGCAGCCCGGGATAAAGACCTTCGGGCTGGCGCGCGGAAAAGATCGAAACGACGCTCGACACCTCGGGCGCGTTCTGCTTTGGCAGGATCACTGCCGTCGCGACGAACTGCGGCGCCGTCGTATAGGTATAAACCGCGCCCACAATCATCGTCAGCAACGCACCGGCGAGGCCTATCTTCCACTCCGCAAGGAAGGTGACCAGCAGCTCAAGCAAGTCAATCGACTCGTCCTGCTCGACGGCTCCGGAAGACGAAAGCCTATGTACGACACGCTCATCGGTCGTGTGGGACTCGCTTCTGAAGCCTGCCTCGCCGGTATTTCCTGTAGTCATCGTCAAAAGCCTTCGTCAGCGGAGAAGGTAAGCGAGCAGAGCATAGCTCGTACCGAGATTGGTCGCCAGTCCGGCGAGGGCTACGACATCTCTGAAGATCGAGTTGCGTGTGAGCTGCGGCGGCGCAATGACGGTATCCCCCGGAAAAATCTTCGCTTCTTTTACATTGCCGTACTGCTGGCTGTACACAGAACCATCGGCGCGCAAAACAAAGAGGCGCCGCTTATCTGCCGAGCGGTCGGGTCCACCCGCCAGGTGCAGATAGTCCTTCACGTGCTTGCCCCGTTCAAACAGGAAAGCGTTCGCGCTGTATACCTGGCCCTGTACTGAGACCGTCGTCGGCGTCCTTGGCACAACAAAGCGATCCCCGTCTTCCAGAGCAATGTCAGGTATACCGTCCACTCCTCTACTGTCTGGCTTGAAGTTCAGCACGATGCGGCCGGTGGGCTGGGCTCGCCGCAGTCGACCGATCGCCAGGCGCGCGTCAGTCGCCCCGGCGTTCGCCGTCTCCAGAGTGCCTGTCAGGGAGTTGGCACTGCTGGCCGTGGCGCTTGCCACCTGCGACTCCAGGGCATCTGCATACTCCTGAAGGCGTTGCGCTTGGACCCGGCGAGTCGACTCCCGCGTAAACTCGGACGCATAAAGATACGCGTCGTTCGTAAGCCCGCCCGCGCGGACAAGAAGGTGTCGAAGCGTCTCGCCCGGAAGCACGCTGTAAACACCCGCTGCGAGGAACTCACCTTCAAGCTTTACAAAGCGCGTCTGTTGTGAGGTCGGAACCCGCAGATCCGCCTTCGAAAAGATTGTGACGACGTCGCCTGAGAAAAGCTCTAGGTTCTGCGTTTGATCCCCGTCATTCAACAGCCTGCCCGGAGAGAAAGGCAGAAGCGTCGTGGTGAGATCCAGCTTTCCTTGCCGCTCGACGACCGCATAGCTCCAATCAATGTCCGGTGCTACAAGCACCACATCGTTAGCCGGCGAGAAGGGAGCCGCTGTATCCGCCAGTGAGGACGCCACCGACGTGCCTCCGGCCGTTGCCCCCGTGCCGCTGAGAGGGGCAGACCCTGGAAGGCCGCCGCGAACACCCAGCCCCCCTGCACCCCCCGGATTACCCGACGCCGCCTGCCCTAGGGCATTCAGCTTGCCATAGTAGGCGCGCGTTACCAAGGCGTCGCGGGTCGGAATCAGGTCCAGCAGGCGCATCCCGGGATGCCACACGTAGCGACCCGGGTTGGCGACGTTTCCCCGCAGGGTGACAGCGTCCTTAAAGCGTTCCAAAATCGGCGAAATGGTCACAATGTCGCCGTTTTCAAGCGGCAGCGTACTTGCCGCCTGGAGGTTCACGTCCAAAATACTGCGCTCGCTATGGGCAAACACCCGCTCCAGCCGCGCCTGCGTGTTCGATGCTACGTTGGTCAGCTCGCCGGAAAGATCAAGCAGCTGCTGCAGCGTCGTCTCATTCCGCAGCTCGTAGATGGCCGGCTGACTGACGCTGCCCGAAATGGCCACCTGCGGGCCCGCCTGCGGGATAAAAATGACGTCGCCCGGCTGCAGCGGCACGTCGTGGCTCTTATCCCCCCGCAGCAGAAGATCGTATAGATCGAAATGAACAACCGTCATGCCTCCGCGCTTGACCTGGATATCGCGAAGACTGCCCTGCGTCGTCGGCCCTCCGGAAGCAAAGAGCGCGTTCAATAGCGTGCTCAACGAGCCGATCGTGTAGCTGCCTGGGCGCCGCGCCTGCCCCAGAATAAACACCGGGATCGAGCGCAGCTGCCCCATATTCACATTCAGATCAAAGTTCCGGTACACCCGGCCAAGCTGCGCGCGCAGGTAGTCCGTCACCTGCGAGAAGCGAAGCCCCGCAACGTGAAAGCTTCCAACCTGGGGAATGAAGATGGATCCGGTCCGATCGACCGTATAGGTTGCCTCCACGTTTATCTGCCCAAACACCTGTACATGCAGCTGGTCGCCCGGGCCGATCACGTACTCCGGCGTCACAGGAATGTCATCGACCGGCGCAAAGGTCGAGGGCACGTCTCCAAACAGGTTCGCTCCGTAGATCGGCAAAGTCCGGCCCGTGGAATTGGCCACCAGTTGCTGAAACTCTGAAAGCGGCTCGGTGATGCCGGTGCGGTTCAGCGACTGATTTGCCGCTTGGTCCGACGTACGATCCTGGTTCGCATCGGCGGTGTTGTTCAGCCGCCGACCTGTCACCGGGTCAAAGTTATTCTGGGGCGTCGCCGAACGGCTCGGTTGGACCTGAACAGTATTTCCCGGCGTCGACCCCGGCCCAGGACCGGGTCCCTGAAACGTACCCTGCTGGGGCGCAGTGCTTGGTGCTGACGGTGCCGTGGGCCCCACCGTCTGGGCTGAAAGCAGCGACGACCCGCAGGCGATCAGCACAAGCCGGCACACACGCCATCCTACATCCCGGAAGCGCATAACAATTGCGTTCGCGGTGCCGCGCTGTGCGCCGAACTCCCCTCGGTTGCTGGTGCCCCTGGCCGCTGTCTCCATCTGTCGCTTCACTACTGCGCCACCATCCCCTGTAGAGTCCTTGCGCGCCTCAGGGTTCTGGCGAACCCCGCAGACCTGCCCAAAGCTAAGCCGCGGGCACCGCCGGACCTTCGGCTAGTCTACCGCGAATCCGAAGGTCCACATCCATTCCAAGCAACTCTCCATGGACCCAGCCTCTCAGACGTACCAGGGCGACACATCGTCGCACCCTGGGAGGTCGCATGCCACAGCCATCCAATCAGAATCCGGACGAGGTCCAAAACGCAGCCAAGGCTGAGCCGCCAAGCCGCCCGGAGAGCCCCGCCGTTGAGCCCTCCGGATATAGAGGCTCAAATCCTTCAACCGCCGGACCCGGCCCGACGGGTATCGAGTCAAACACTCCCGAAAATGCCCTTGGACGAATCAATCCGTCCTCACCTGAAGATTCGAATGCGACCCCCGGCTCGACGACTGTCAAATAGGCCGGGTTGGTGGGCCCACCAGGACTTGAACCTGGAGCCAAAGCATTATGAGTGCTCTGCTCTAACCAATTGAGCTATAGGCCCGCCATGCAGTGCCGCCGTCGCAAGCGGCGCTCTACGTAAGTCATCTTAGCCGATCCCTCCAGGGCCCGCGCGGGGGCTCCTGTCGACAGCCAAAAGTTGCGTAGAGTAAAGTGACCCTCGCACCTGGGCACCGGGACCTATCCCGTTGGAGAATCATATGCTCACACGACGTGACCTGATCGTTGCTGCTTCGACCATTGGCATTACCTGCTCGGTGCTCGCCGCCGTGGACCAACGCGCCTCCCTCATCGGTTCGTCGACCTACGACTGGAACCACCTGCAGCCCACCAAGACCAGTGTCGGCGAGGTACGTCAGGTTTTTAGAGGACCAACCGCAACCCTCGACGAGCTGGAGATGCACATTACAACCCTCAACCCGGGCATGGCGTCGCATCCACCGCATCAGCACCCAAACGAAGAGCTCATCATCCTCCGAACCGGGACCGTGGAGACCTTGTCGAACGGAGTTTGGACGCGTCTTGGCGCTGGCTCTGTCATCTTCAACGCCTCCAATCAGTGGCACAGCCTTCGCAACGTGGGCGACGAGCCTGCCACGTACCATGTCATCAACTGGAAGTCACCGAGCACGCCCCCGCCTGCCTCATCGCACTAACCCCCAAAAAGGACCCACCCCATGAACCTGTTTGCTATCCAGCACGCCGCTAAGATCAAGCCCCTCATCGCCTCGGCGGTCACCATGCTCGTCCTCGCCGCGCAGGGCAGTCCCGCCCAGAGCCTAGCAGGCAAGCTCAAGGTGTTCTTTATCGACGTCGAAGGAGGTCAGGCGACGCTCTTCGTCGCGCCTACAGGCGAAAGCCTGCTCGTTGACACGGGGTGGAGCGGACATGGCGGCCGGGACGCTGACCGCATCGCAAGTGCCGCCCACAAGGCGGGCCTCAGCCGTATCGACAACGTTCTCATCACCCACTTCCATGAAGACCACGTCGGTGGCGTCCCACAGCTCGTCGCGCGTATCCCGGTAGGTACCTTCATCGATCATGGAGCCAACCGCGAAGTCGACAACCCTCAGGTGGTCCGCGACTTCCAGGCCTACCAGGACGTCCTTGCCACCGGGAAATCAAAGCATATCCAGGCTCACCCCGGAGAGCGGCTGCCCATCGCCGGCTTCGACGCGACCGTGTTGAGCGCCGACGGCAACGTGCTCCCAACCGCGCTACCGGGCGCCGGCCAGCCGAACAGCTTTTGCAAAGACTCCGAGATCCGCCCCACGGACCAAACCGAAAACGCCCGCTCCCTCGGCATCGAACTCACCTTTGGAAAGCTCAAGATCCTCGATCTCGGCGATCTGACCTGGGACAAAGAGATGCAGATGATGTGCCCAGCTAACCGGATCGGCCGCGTAGATCTTTTGGTGGTCTCGCATCATGGCTGGAGCCAGAGTTCGAGCCCCGCCCTCGTTGATGCCGTCCACGCCCGTGTCGCGATCATGGACAACGGCGAGAACAAAGGGGGTTCTCTTCCCACCCTGGTGACGCTGGCTGGAGCCTCTGGTCTGGAGGCTATGTATCAGCTGCACTATTCCAAAGAAGGTGGCCCCGATCACAACCGCGCCGCCCAGTACATCGCCAATCCCCTGGGAACTGAGGAAGGGCACGGGCTGGAGCTCACGGCTGCCCGCGACGGCAGCTTTGATGTGCTCAATGAGCGCACCGGTACCATCGATCACTACGCCGCGCATTGATCCAGGCCGCTGCCTGGAGGAGTTTTTGTCAGCTCGCGACCTTCCCTCCAAGACTGCGGTAAGGCGCCGCATGCACTCCAAACCTTCCGTCCGATTTCCCTGAGCTACACGTGCAGACTGCGAGTATTATGGCTCAACCACCCCTTCGAGCTCCTTCCAGGTTGGAGCCTGAATGACGTTCCCAAGCGGTAATCTCCACTCCCCCGAGGAACCCCATGCCCACGTCACCCCGCTTCCAATCGCAGAAACGTATTCCCCTCGCTGGAAGCAGCAAGCCCTCCTTTCCTCCCCTGTCGTTTACCCCGGAATCACCGTTGCCTCCTCTTCCGAAACCCGCGGCCAAGATCACGGTTTCCGTTGTCCTAAAAGCAAAGAACCCGATCGACACCAAAAAGCTCGGCAAGCCCGGCAGCCGCATGACACGCGCCGAGTACGCCCGCCAGCATGGTCCTGATCCCGGCGCACTCAAGGTGGCCAAGGCCTTTGCCGCAGAGTTCGGCCTCGCGGTTACAGCACCCACTCCCGGACGCCGCACCATGCACGTCACGGGAACTCCCGCCGCCATGGAAAAAGCCTTTGGCGTGCTGCTGAAGCACTATAAGTATGAAGGCCAAACCTTTCGCGTCCGCGAAGGGGAAATCTGCCTTCCCGAGGAGTTGATCGGCCAGGTAACCGCCGTCCTCGGGCTCGATAACCGCCCCCAGGCAAAGCCTCATTTTCGCGGAGTCGCCGTACCACACGCCACCAACATCTCGTACACTCCCGTCCAGGTGGCCCAGCTCTACGGCTTTCCCACGATCAGCGCCAAAGGTCAGACGATCGGCATCATTGAGCTCGGCGGCGGCTACCGCACAGCGGATATCACCGCCTACTTCAAGTCCATCGGAGTCGCCGCGCCGACCGTAACCTCCGTCTCGGTCGATAAAGGCAAGAACACACCCGGCACGGCAGATGGTGCCGACGGCGAGGTGATGCTGGACATCGAGGTCTGTGCAGCGGTCGCTCCCGGAGCCAAGATCGTCGTCTACTTCGCACCCAACACGGACCAGGGGTTCATCGATGCCATCGCGACAGCGGTGCACGATAAAACCAACAAACCAGGCGTCATCTCCATCAGCTGGGGCGGACCGGAGGCAAGCTGGACAGCCCAGTCGCTCAATGCACTCGATCAGGCCTGCCAGGCAGCCGCGGCACTGGGCGTCACCATCACGGTAGCCGCCGGGGATGATGGCTCCACAGACGGGGAAACAGACAACGCCAACCACGTCGACTTTCCCGCTTCCAGTCCGCACGTACTCGCCTGCGGGGGAACCAAGCTGAGCGGCACAGGAACGACCATCTCCTCGGAGGTCGTCTGGAACGAACTCGCCGCAAACGAGGGCGCAACCGGGGGCGGGGTAAGCGCCGTATTCGCCAAGCCGACATGGCAGAACTCCGCCAACGTACCAGCCCCGACAGCAAAAACTGGCGGGCGCGGCGTGCCTGATGTCGCCGGCGACGCGGACCCCGCTACCGGCTACATTATTCGTGTCGACGGCCAGACCCAGGTCATCGGCGGAACCAGCGCCGTGGCGCCGCTTTGGGCCGGTCTCATCGCCTTGGCCAATTCCCAAAACAAGGTTGCCGCGGGCTTCATCAATCCTACGTTGTACGCGGCCAAGGCAAAAAGCGCCTTCCGTGACATCGTCTCCGGCAACAACGGCGCTTTCTCTGCCGGGCCCGGCTGGGACGCGTGCACTGGTCTTGGCAGCCCAAACGGAAGCCTGGTCATCAAGGCACTTGCTCCCGCCAAGGTCACCGTCGGCAAAAAGACCGACGAGCCCGCAGCGGTTGCCGCCCCTGGCACCCCAACGCCAGATCCGGCTCCTGCAGACCCTGTTTCTGCCGCGGAAATGCCGGCCATCAAGAGCCCCGCAAAGAAGTCCGCAAAGAAAGCCTCAGCCGCGTCCTAAGCGCTTGCTGGCCTGCTTATACCTGGGAGCAGGCCAGCGGCCTCAGGATCAGGTTGTCGATATCTGACACAATCGCCTCGTAGTTGTATTTCGGCGAGCTGGAGAGCTTCTTCCAGTCGGGATCGTTGCGGAAGTTGTCCCACTTTGCCTCAAGCTGGGCCATGTCGTCGAACATTAACATGTAGGTCAGCTTAGGCAACCGCGCCCCGACCAAAACATCGGAATACAGCACGGCCCGACACCCTGCCTTCGCGAAGATCTCGAACTCGCCATCGTGGAACATCTCCACCTTGCGAACATGCGCCGCCTGGCTCGGTGACTCGTAGGTTCGCAGCTGGAAAATGCGTTTCGCGTGAGTCGCCGCACCAGCCGGCGCCGTCATCTTCGGATAACCCTCGAAAGCCCGCATCAACTGGCTCTCCATCCGCACGAACGCGGGTGCTGTCGCCGGAGCGCCCCAGAACGGCGCAGCCGCCTTCATAAACACGTCATCCTTGGCCAGATGCAGGTCCGCCATTACCAGCGCCTCCGCCGAGTTGGCCGGGATCAACAGGTAGTACGAAGGAGTGCTCGGTCCGATGTCCAGGGAAAACGCCCCTACCGGCGACATGCCCATCCGGTTCAACGCCGGAATCAGGGCCGTAGCGAAGAAGTTGTCCACAATCCTAGGGTCTGGTCCGCTCGTCAGCTGATAGCGCCTCAGCTCATAGAACTCCGGTGCAGCCTTGTCAGGGGCAGGTGCTGCAGCGCTGAGAGCCTCGCCAGGTTGGGCGAACGTAAGCGCGGAGGCAGCCATGGAACTTGAAAGAAACTGGCGACGATGCATGTGGACCCTCGGAGAATGATGGCATTCTAGCTGAACTTGCCCCTGTCTCGCCAAGCGGTCACTCCCGAATAATCTTGACGAAGATGCCGTCAGGCAGCGAGGCCCCACCCAGGACATGCACCACCCCATCCCGGGCGAATCCTCTCAACATCACGTCCGCCTGCGCCACCTCCGGAGAATCCGGACGTGCCATCCGCGCAACCACTGGCGCGGCACTCGGGGGTGCAGCCGCCCGTCCCGTCCCCCGGTCCATCGCCTCGTTCGCCAGCCGGTCCGCATCTTTGTTCTTGTGCCGCAGTGCATGGCTGATCTCAAAGCCTTCTAGCCGCGCTATCCGCCGCTTCGCCTCCTCGTACAGAGGCCGCAGTTCCGGACTCTTCACCTGGTACTTGCCTTGAATCTGCTTCACCATCAACTCTGAGTCCGAGACCACACGAAGCCGCGGCGGACCGTGCGTCAGCGCATACGCCAGGCAGCCCAGCAGGCCGGAGTACTCCGCATAGTTGTTCGTCCGGTTGCCGAGGAACTCAGACAGTTCCGCTACCTTCGCCCCCGCGTCATCCACCAGCACCGCACCATACCCCGCCGGACCCGGGTTGCCCCGCGCGCCCCCATCACAATGCGCATTAAGCCAACCCGTCGCGGCGACCTTGGTCCCCGGCGCAGAGGCGCGCGTTGGTTCTTCAAACAGATTGGCCGCGCTGGAGCGTGAGGACATCCTGAGAGTCTAGCCGATCTCACGCCTTCTCCCCTCTTGCTTACCTTTTCCTATCGAAGAGGGTCCATATAGCCGGAGTACATCGGTCTGGCCGATGCCCTGCTATTTCCCACCACGGAGTCTTGCATACGATGAATGCTGAAGCGCTTGGCATGAATCTCGGGAGAGACGTTTCGGGAGTGCTTTCGCATGTCCCCGCCTTCGGCCGCGGCTCTGCCCTTTCAAACGTCTTGCGGGTTCCGGGGCAGGACGGCGGACAGGTAGAATCAACCCCAGCGATGGCCAAGCCCGTGGCTCAGACCGGTGGCAGAGGCGCCAAATTGACTCCGGCGCAGATGGAAGCTCGTGCGCTCCAGCGCTCCGAGGACGACGATCTGATCCGCGAGGCCCAAGCTGGTCAGCGCACCTCCTTTGACGCGCTGGTCCGCCGCTACGATCAGTCTGTCCTCCGTCTCGCCCTGCACATGCTCGGCAATGAGCAAGATGCACAGGATGTCCACCAGGAGGCCTTCATCAAGGCCTATCGACACTTGGGCAACTTCCGCTTCGAGTGCTCTTTCTATACCTGGCTCTACCGCATCGTTACGAATCTTTGTCTCGATCAGCTGCGCCGTCGCAAAAGCCGCCGTGAAGACCCCGCCACCGTACTCGATGCCAGCGGCGACGAGATGGATTTACTCTCGAACGTGTCAGACGACCGCGCGATGGCTAATCCTGCCCGCGAGCTCGAACGGAAAGCAATGGGAGCCAGCATCAGCGACGCGCTCGATAAACTTACACCGCGGGAACGTACCGTCTTCGAATTGAAGCACTACCAGGGTCTCAAGCTCCGGACCATCGGAGAGATGCTGAACACAACGGAAGAAACGGCAAAGAACACCCTTTTCCGGGCAACCCGCAAGCTGCGGGCGAATCTCGCACTACTCCGAACTTGAGCGGTGAGGAACAGCCCTGGCTCAAGAGCCCGCAAGATCGTAATAACCTAGTTTTTCGAAGTCCGGGCAGCAAACCGGCTGATAAGCCGCTTCGATGAGACCCGCGACACGAAGCAACAAACCGCACCGATTTGAGGCTGGTCGAGGTAGAAACGATGAAATGTGAGAGCGCTCAGCAGAGCATGGTGCTTGCCTCCTACGGCGAGTTGCACGACCAACAAACGATAGCCCTGGAGCAACACCTCGCAACCTGCGAGGCCTGTCAGGAAGAGCTGGCCGCCATGCGCGGCATGTTCGCGGCGCTTGAGCTTGCCCCTGTCGTCGACCCTTCTCCCAACCTTCTTGCCCAGTCCCGCATGCGACTCGACGACGCCCTCGATCACATCCCTGCACAGGGCATCGTCGGTCAACTGCGCGCCCATTTCTTTCGATGGGTCGGTGCCGTGCAGGGTGCGCCCGCACTTGCCACCCTGCTCCTAGGGATCGGTTTTCTGGGCGGCAACTACACGCTGCGCTACCAGATGGCCCACGCGCCTCGTCCCGCCCCCGCTGTCGTCGTCACGGACGCAGCCAACTCCAGCATCGCCAACGTTAGCGGCATCGTCCCCACCGCAAACCCCGAGGTTGTGCAGGTACTCTACAACCGTATCGTTCCCGAGTCTGTCGAAGGCTCCTTGAACGACCCCCAGATCCGCCAGCTTCTCCTGCTCGGGACCCGTGCTGCCGCCGCAAACGGCGTTCGGACAGACTCCGTATCGTTGCTCGCCAACGAGTGCCGCTCCGGGCACGGCTGCACCGCTGAGTCCGATGGAAAGGGCATCCGCAGCGCGTTGCTTGTCAGCCTCCGCTACGATAAAAACCCAGGCGTGCGGATGAAGGCACTTGACGGACTGCAGCCTTACGTAGGGCAGGATCGCCGTGTTCGTGACGCCGTGCTGGAAGCCCTGTTACATGACAGCAGCGCCGAGGTTCGCATCACCGCCATCGGGCTCTTGCAACCGGTGCAGGCCGATTCCAGCGTTCGCCGCGTCCTGCGCACCGTCTCGACCAGCGACGAAAATTCTCACATTCGGACCGCCTCCTTCCAGGCGCTGCAAGGCGCAGACTCCATCCAGTAAGCCGATGGAAATCAGTTGCGCCCTTTCGCCGAATGCACTACAGTCAGACTCCGCCCCTCGTGCTTACGGTTGGAGGCACGCGGGAGTCGAACCACCAAGCCGAAACCCGGCGCTTCATCTTTGAGGGACCGAGAGATATCATGAGCGGCATCGCAAGGCAGGCGGCTCGCGCGTCGCGGAAGAGACGAACCAGCGTTTATACCCCGGGTGTCGTCGCTGCAATGATCGCACTCGCCACGATCGGCTCTGCGCAGCGCCTCGCCCTTCGCCCTCAGTTCGCCGTGCTCCATGCGGGTAGCTCCCCCGGCGGTCACAGCCCGCAGGGCTACCTTGGTGTCAACCTTCGCGACATCCCCGACGACCAGGTTTCTATGCTCAAGCTCAGCCTCAGTCCCAGCCAGCCGCGTGGAGCCGAGATCTTTTCGGTCGACCACGACGGCCCCGCGGGCAAGGCCGGACTGCGCGAGCATGATGTTGTCCTGCAGATCAACGGGCAAGTGGTTGAAGGAGGAGAGCCTTTACGAAGAATGCTGCGCGAGATACCGCCTGGACGCACCGTCACCTTGGTCATTAGCCGCGCCGGTCAGCAGCAGACTGTCTCCGCCCAGATGGCCAATCGTGAGGACGTCGAGCGCCAGGCCTGGGAGCAGCACTGGACCGTTCCTGACCCTCAACCCTCCGACCCTCCCCCTCAGCCCGACCGCCGCGGTAACAGCTTCTTCTCCTCACCCGGTCGGGCCAGCCGCAGCTTTCTCGGGGGCATCGTGCTCAGCCCCGGCTACACCGGGGCCATGCTTGAGACGATGGCGCCGCAGCTTGCCGAGTTCTTCGGGGCGCAGGGCAAAACCGGGTTGCTGGTTCGCAGTGTTGATGCCAACAGCCCCGCCGCTCTCGCCGGTATGAGGGCTGGCGACGTCGTCGTTCGGGTCAACGCGTCCGGCATCGCCACCAGCAGCGATTGGCTCCGCGCCGTGCGCGAAAATAAGGGTAAGACGATCAACGTCGTGGTATTGCGTGACCGCCGCGAACAAACCCTTACGATGATCCCCAACGCCCGCCACCACTCCAGCCTCGTGCCGGAGCGCTTGCGTCACTTCGGCTGGAGTTCGGCCAGCGCCATGACCGTGCCTGTGGTCACCTCTGCGCAAGCTGACCTCTCAGCCGCGTCCCTGACCATGATCTAAGGCCCCGCTCGCGTCGGTCCATCCCCCCGAAGCCGCAGTATGGTTCAATAAGAGAAGGAATGACGTCCCCCGCCCACACCGATCCACGCGCGCCAACCACAGCCACGCCCTCCGTACCTCGCTCCTCCACCGGGAGACGTCGCTGGAAGGCCGTCACCCGCAAGCTGCGGGAGCTTGGGTCCATCGGCTCCGCGCTCGCCTCCACCACGCACCCCTACATGGCGCACATTGTACCGATGCGTCGCTGCAATCTCGCCTGCACCTATTGCAACGAGTTTGATGACCACTCCGACGCTGTGCCTATAGAAGAAATGGTTCGCCGCGTCGATCATCTCGGCCGTCTCGGAACCTCCGTCATCACCATCTCCGGCGGCGAGCCCCTGCTCCACCCGGAACTCGACCAGGTAATTGCCCGCATCCGCTCCACCGGTGCCATCGCGGGCATGATCACCAACGGCTACCTCCTCATGCCGGACCGCATCGAGCGCCTCAACCGTGCAGGCCTGGACCACATGCAGATCTCCATCGACAACGTCATGCCAGACGCCGTATCGAAGAAGAGTCTGAAGGTCCTTGACGCCAAGCTCAAGATGCTCGCCGAGCACGCCGACTTCCACGTCAACATCAACTCCGTCGTCGGCGGCGGTATCCCCAACCCGGAGGATGCCTACACCGTCTCCCAACGGGCTCTCTCGCTCGGCTTCAGCTCCACCATTGGCATCATCCACGACGGCAGCGGCCAGTTGAAGCCGCTCGGTGATGCCGAACGCAAGGTCTGGGACCGCGTCCGCAAGCTTACTCGCCGCAGCTACTCCCGCTTCAACCACTTTCAGGAGGCGATCGCCAACGGCCAGCCCAACGATTGGCGTTGCCGCGCCGGCTCCCGTTACCTCTACATCTGCGAGCTTGGTCTGGTCCACTACTGCTCCCAGCAGCGCGGCTATCCCGGCGTTCCCCTTGCTTCCTATGGCACGGCGGACATCAAGCGAGAATTTCTTACGGAAAAATCCTGCGCCCCCCACTGCACCATCAGCTGCGTCCATCAGGTCAGCTACATCGACCACTGGCGCGCCCCGCAGCACCCGGACACCACCGTCGGTCCGGGCGAACCCGTCCACCAGCCAAACCCGGAGCTGATCCAGATCCGCTAGTCTAGCCCACTCGTGCTTTGGCCCAAGGTGCCACGCAAAGCGCGGTGGGCGGGACCGCTCGTAGTGACCCTGTCAGTCCATCAGCTTGCGCGTCAGATAGATGTACTCAACCGCCCGCGTCTTCGCCTGCTCCTTCAAATCCGCTCCCGCTGCGTGGCCGCCCTCGATGATCTCTTCGTAGAAGAACGGCTTGTGCATCTCCTCCATCCGCGCCGCGAACTTGCGCGCATGCACCGGCCCCACCCGGTCGTCCTTCGTGGTCGTAAAGATCAATGGCTCCGGATAAGTCACATCCGGTCGAAGCTGGTTGTAGGGCGAAATCGAAGCCAGGAAAGCGCGCTCCTCCGGCTTGCTCACCGTACCGTATTCTCCAACCCATGACGCTCCCGCGGCAATCTGCTCGAACCGCAGCATATCCAACAGCGGCACCTGGATCACCACCGCTCGCCACATCTCGGGGTGCTGCGTCAGCTCTACCCCCATCAGCAGCCCGCCGTTTGACCCGCCTTCAATCCCCAGGCGTCGCGCAGACGTGATCTTCCGCGCCACCAGGTCCGCGCCTACCGCGGCGAAGTCGTCGTAAATCCTCTGGCGGTGCGTCTTTAGCCCTGCCTCATGCCAGGCCGGCCCAAATTCGCCCCCGCCGCGGATGTTGGCAAGCGCAAACACGCCTCCGCGCTCCAGCCACAGCTTACCGAGTGCGCCCGAGTATCGCGGCGTCTCCGATACCTGAAAGCCGCCGTACGCCGACAACAGCGTAGGCGCGGACCCATCAAACCGGATCCCCTTTCCGCGCACCACAAAGTAAGGCACCTTCGTTCCATCCTTGGAGGTTGCCTCAAGCTGTTCGACCACCAGGTTGGTCGCATCGAACTGCGGCGGCAGCGTCTTGACGACGGCCAGCGACCCGGAAGCCGCGTCCCCAAGGACCAGCGACGAAGGTGTTAGAAAGCCCGTCAGCGTCAGAAAGAAACGGTCATCAGACGTGTTCGTTGTCTCAATGCCGACAGCCACGTTCTGGGGCACAGGAAGCTTTACCCTCGACCAGGTGCCGTCTTTGTTGAGCGTAAAGCGATACGCCCGCCCCTGCACATGTTCGAGTGTTGTCACCAGCAGGTAGTTCCGCGTCGTCCCAACCTGCTGGGCAAACTCGTCCCCGGTAGGTGCAAAGACGACCCCCGGCTTTAAATGCGCGGGGTCAGCCTCAACAGCATCCAGACCAAGCGACACGACCGAGCCCTGCGGGAAGCTCTTCGTCATCCCGGCCGGCGTCCAATCCTCATTCAGCGTCACCAGAAGCTGCCCATCCAGCAGCCCATCGATCTGACTTTTGCCCGGCAGTCCAAGCCGCTTGGCCCCGCTCGGCGTCAGCAGCGAAACTTCGTTTTCGAAAAAGTTGATTCCCCGCTGCAGCAGCGTGGCCCGATGCCCCTGGGCATCGTTCAACTGAAACGCTCCCGCGCTCACATCCGTCTCCGCGCCGCGAAAGACCTCCTCGGCCTGCGCAAGCGGCTGCCCGCGTGTCCAGCGTTTCACGATAAACGGGTAGCCCGACTTCGTCATCGATCCGGCGCCCCAGTCCCGCGCCACCAGCAACGTGTCCTTATCCACCCATGTCACGTCCTGCTTGGACTTCGGCAGCACAAAACCACCCGTGACAAAGCCTCCCGCGGGCGTCACCTTCAGGTCGAACTCGCGCAGCGTCTCCGCATCCTCCCCACCCGCCGAAAGCCCGGTTAGACAAAGCCCATCCCCCGGATACAGGCAGTTCAGCCCCTTCTGAACCCACTTCTCATTGTCTGTCTTCGCCAGCGCGTCGTAGTCGACCACTGTCTGCCAGTGCGGCTGCGTGGTCTTGTAATCCTCAAGCGTCGTCCTGCGCAGAATCCCCCGAACATGCTGTGCATCTTGCCAAGTGTTGTAAATCATGCCCTCGCGAAAATCTGGAAACGCTAGCCTGTCCGGTGATTCAAGCACCTTCAGAGCCGTCGCCTCCAATCCCGCAAACCGCGGATCGGCCTCCAGCACCTTCGCCGTGCGCTCATTCTCAGCCTTCACCCAGGCCATCGAGCGAGCACCGTACACATCTTCCAGCCACTGATATTTGTCCTGCTGTTCCCCCGTAACCAGGCCCCGCGCCGCACCATCCGCACCCAGCAAACCAAAACACACCCATGCAGCCAAGCCCATCCGGGATCGAAACAAAGTGTCACTCTCCTGCGCAACCGACTTTGAGCCGCGTGTTCCCGAAGCCTATAGGATTGTGCGTGTACACACAATCCTATCTATGCTCGGAAACGCTTTGCGCCGGTATTTTCCAGAGAGAAGGATGGTGCGCCCGAGAAGATTCGAACTTCTGACCTACAGCTTCGGAGGCTGCCGCTCTATCCAGCTGAGCTACGGGCGCCCTGGAGGGATGAAACTTTTTCCACCTGAATCGTAGCACGGTGCTGGGCGCGGCTCCTAGCCGCTTGCAAGAACGCAGCCGCCGGCCATCTTCCAGCATCCAACGTTGCAGGTCCGGGAAACCCCGGCTTCCCGAAAGTGAGACCAACACCCATGATCCTCCGCAACCTCCCCGTCCTTGCCTGTACGGCCGTCCTTCTCGTTTCAGCGGGTGCCCAGCAGGCCAACCTTATGGTTCCGGTCAACCCGCCCGTCCAACCGGTCGATGGAATGAAGATGCCCGCAGATCCAAACCCCGCAATGCCCTCACCGCCCGCCACCGCCAACGTTATGCTTGGTGGAAGCTCCGTCCTCATCACCTACAACAGTCCGTCTATGCGCGGCCGCACCATTATGGGTGGCGTCGTCCCCTACGACCAGGTCTGGCGCACCGGCGCCAACCCCGCCACCACCTTGGTCACACCGGTCGCCCTGAACATTGGCACGCTCATGCTGCCCGCCGGAACCTACACTCTCTTCACCCTGCCGGGCTCCAGCGCTTGGCAGTTCATCGTGAGCAAGAAAACAGGCGAGTGGGGTATCCCGTATCCTGAAGGCAACGACCTGGGACGCGTGCCCATGAAGAAGAAGGACCTTGGCACCCCCCAGGAAGTCATGTCGATCACCTTCGAAAACACCGCCGGCACTCGGACAGAACTCCACGTCAAGTGGGAGAAGACTGACGAGTTTGTTGAAGTTTCCCTCGCCAAGTAGTTAGCTTCTTAGATATCAGCTTCTCGCATAAGGAGAGGCCGCCTCAGTGGGCGGCCCCTCCTCGCGTTACCACTCCTTTGCAGCCGTATCCACCGCCAGCGCAGTTGCCGCCGCCGGGCCTTTCCACCGCAGAACAGGCTTGCGGGCCGCTGCCGTCTCGTCCAGCCGCTGTAACCGCGTCGTATGCGGAGCCGTCCGCACCAGCTCAGGATTCTCCGCCGCCTCCCGCGCAATCTGCTTCAGCGCATCGATCAGCAGGTCAAGCTCTTCCCGGCTCTCGCTCTCGGTGGGCTCAATCATCATCGCGCCCGACACGATCATCGGGAAGCTCACCGTATACGCATGGAAGCCATAGTCGATCAACCGCTTGCCCATGTCGCCCGTTTTCACCCCGTTCTTCGCCTGCAACCGGTCGGAAAACACCACCTCATGCAGCGTCCGCGTCGTGTAGGGCAGCTCGAACGTGCCTTCCAGCTTCGCCCGGATGTAGTTCGCATTCAGAACCGCGTCTTCGGTCGTCTGCCGCAGCCCGTCCGGCCCATTCGCCAGAATATAAGCCAGCGCCCGCACAAACATTCCGAAATTGCCATAAAACATCCGTACCCGACCCACTGACTGCGGCCGCTTGTGCTCAAATCCCAGCGTCCCATCCGGCCGCGTCACCAGCACCGGAGAAGGCAAAAACGGCTCCAGAATCTTCTTGCAAGCCACTGGGCCCGACCCCGGTCCACCGCCACCATGCGGCGTCGAAAACGTCTTGTGCAGGTTCAGATGCATCACATCCACGCCGAAATCACCCGGCCGCGTCTTGCCCACCAACGCATTCATATTCGCGCCATCCATGTATAGCAGCGCACCCTTTGCATGCAGGATGTCCGCAATCCGATGGATCTCGCTTTCAAATACCCCAATCGTCGAGGGATTGGTCAGCATCAGCGCCGCCGTATCCTCATCGACCAGCCGTTCCAACTCCGCAATATCCACCATCCCCTGCGCGTTCGACTTCAGGTTCTGCACCTGATACCCGCACACTGCCGCCGTTGCCGGGTTCGTCCCGTGCGCCGAGTCGGGAATCAGTATCTTCTTCCGCGCATTGCCTTTGCTCTCGTGGTAAGCCCGCACCAGCAGGATGCCCGTAAACTCCCCATGCGCCCCCGCCGCGGGTTGCAGTGTAATCGTGTCCATCCCGGTAATCTCGACCAGCGCATCCGAGAGCGTCTTCATGATCTGCAGACAGCCTTGGCTCAGCGCCTCCGGCTGATAAGGGTGCGCCTCAGCAATTCCCTCCAAACGCGACACAAACTCATTCACCCGCGGGTTGTACTTCATCGTGCAGCTTCCCAGCGGATACATCCCTAAATCGATCGCATAGTTCCAGGTCGAGAGCCGCGTGAAGTGGCGGATAATCTCAATCTCGCTCAGCTCCGGCATCACTCCTAGATCCGTCCGCGCCGCGTCCCCCAGCAAAGCCTTTGCATCCACCGCCGGAACATCCAGCTCCGCCAGCCGGTAAGCCTTTTTGCCCGGCGAAGACTTCTCAAAAATCAGGTCTTCATTCTGATTGACATGTGTCGTCACCTTCTTCGGCGTTCCCTGAAATCTCGCCGTCTCGATCGCTGCCTCTAAATCCGGTGTCATCGTTGCCATCGCCGCCTCATCCCCTTCTAAAACTCCACCTCATCCAACCCGTCCCCAACCTCCGAATACGCTCCCGCCACCGGCGCGTCCAGATCTTCCTCCCGCAATGAAATCCCTAGGGCTACGCCATTTTCAAGCTCTATCGTCAGCGCCACGCCTTCCTCAAGCGAGGCCTTCGCCACCTGCTCCCCAATCTGGGCACACAGCGCATTCCGATACTCCGGCTCGCCATACCCAACAGAAAACTCCGTCAGCAGCACATAGGGCCATTCGTACAGCGTAAACAACGGCCCTTCAAAGCGAAGCCTTAGATGATCCTGCACAAACTCGACCGCTACCAGTTCCTGCCCGACAATCTCCTCGATCTCCATGCGCCTAAGCCCGCGCTCCAACGAGCTCCGGCACGGCCATCCCGGCCAGCACCGCCGCGGCCGCATCCATCTGCTTCCGGGTGGTTAACTCCGTCGCGCACCATAGCGAAGCCTTCGGCCCAAGCTCCGGATACCACTGAGCCAGCCCCAGCCCGCCGATAATCTTCTCCTCCAGCAGCGCCGCGTTCATCTCGTCCACCTCCACTTCGGCGCTCAGCACACATTCATGAAACCGCGGAGCTCCGTCAAACAACACCGTGCCCGACCCGGCGAGCACCGACCGCAGATACGCCGCCTTCGCCAGATTCTGCTCACCCAGCTCCCGCATTCCCTCCTTGCCGTATACCGTCAGGAAGATCGTCGTCATCAGAGCCACCAGAGCCTGATTCGTACAGATGTTCGAGGTCGCCTTCTCCCGCCGGATATGCTGCTCCCGCGTAGAAAGCGTCAGCACAAAGCCGCGCTTGCCGTTCACATCCTTCGCCTCGCCGATCAGCCTCCCCGGCATCTGCCGCAGAAACTTCTCCTTGCACGCGATCACACCGCAGTACGGCCCGCCATACCCGATCGATACCCCAAACGACTGCGCCTCCAGCGAAACAATATCTGCCTCCGCCGGCGGCCTCACCACGCCCAGCGAAATCGCCTCCGCAACCGATACGATCAGCAGCGCTCCCTTGGCATGCGCGATTGCGGCCACCGCGGCCACATCCTCAATCGTCCCGAAAAAATTAGGAGACTGAATCAGCACACAGGCTGTCGTGTCTGTAATTGCCGCATCAAGCGCCGCGACGTCGACGCGGCCATCCGCACCGTACCCAACTTCTGCAGTAGGAATCTCTTGATGCTGCGCGTACGTCCGCACCACCTCGCGATACTCCGGATGGACCGTCCGCGCGAGCACCGCGCCATCCCGCCCGGTCACCCGCACCGCCATCATGATCGCCTCCGCCGCGCCGGTCGAGCCGTCATACATCGAGGCGTTCGCAATCTCCATCCCCGTCAGCTCGCAGATCATCGTCTGGAACTCGAACATCGCCTGCAGCGTTCCCTGTGCGATCTCCGGCTGGTACGGCGTATAGCTCGTCAGGAACTCGCCCCGCTGCACCAGGGAATCGATAATCACCGGCTTGTAGTGCCGATAGACCCCCGCTCCCAGAAAGCTCGCATACCCAGACGCATTATTCTCCGCATAGCCGCGAAAGCGGTCGATGATCTCCGACTCGGCGTGCTGCCGCGGAATCGCCAGATCACGCGTCAACTGGTACTCCGCAGGAATCGTCGCGAACAGCTCGTCGATCCCGCCTACCCCGATCTCGGAAAGCATCTCCGCACGGTCCAGCGGCGACTTCGGCAGATAGCGCATCGTCTAATGTCCCGTCTCTTCCGCCAGGAAGGTGTCATACTCCGTCGATGAAAGCAGCCCGTCCAGCTCCGCCGCATCGCCCAACTCCAGCTTCATCAGCCACGTAGTGTTTGCGTCCGTGTTAATCACCTCCGGCGTCGCCGTCAGCGCCTCGTTGATCTCCGTCACCGTCCCGGAAACCGGCGAGTAGAGATCGGAAACCGCCTTCACCGACTCCACCGACCCAAAGATCGCGTGAGCCGCCAGCGTATCTCCCACCTTCGGAAGGTCAACGAACACAATGTCCCCCAGCGAGTTCTGCGCGTAGTCCGTAATCCCCACCGTGCCGACGTTTCCATCGACCGAGATCCACTCATGTTCCTTCGTATACTTGCACCCTTCAGGGTAGGCCATAGTGCTCCGTCTCTCCTTGCAATTCTAGATCGCCGCCGCAGCCGCTTTTTTCGCCCTTTTATAGAACGGTAAAGTCACCACCCGCGCCTTCACCGCCTGACCGCGAATCTCAACCGCCACCTCGCCATCCACCGCCGCATACTCCACCGGCACATACGCCATGGCAATATTCTTCTTCAGAAACGGAGCCGGCGAACCGCTGCTGATCTCCCCGATCTTTTCCCCGGTCAGCGACAGCACCGGGTATCCATCCCGCCCAATCCCCCGCTCGATCATCTCCAGTCCAACCAGCTTCCGCTTTGGCCCGCCCGCAGCCTGGATCGACGCCAAAGCCTCCCGACCCACAAACGAAGGTTTGTCGAGCTTCGCATACCGCCCTAATCCAGCCTCATACACGTTGATCGAGTCCGAGATCTCGTGCCCATACAGCGCCATCGCCGCCTCCAGCCGCAGCGTATTGCGCGACCCCAGCCCGCATGGCACAATCCCGAACTCCGCCCCCGCCGCCAGCACCTCGTTCCAAACACGGTGGCTCGTCGCCTCGTCCGATGGGATGTAAATCTCAAACCCGTCCTCCCCGGTATACCCCGTCCGGGCAATCAGCACGTTGTACAGCCCACAGACCTTACCCCACGTAAACCAGTAATTCTTGATCCCCGCCAGATTGACATCTGTCAGCTTCTGGAGCGTAGCCTCCGCCTTCGGCCCTTGAATCGCCAACTGCGTGTAGTAGTCGGAGAAATCGTTCACATGCACCCCGCTCATGTGCCCAATCTGCTTCCGCACCCACTCAACGTCCTTATCCCGCGTCCCCGCGTTGATTACGATAAGGTAGTCGTTCTCGCTCAGCTTGTGCACCACCACGTCATCCACAAACGTGC
Source organism: uncultured Acidobacteriaceae bacterium (assembly GCA_964252505.1). Lineage (GTDB taxonomy): Bacteria > Acidobacteriota > Terriglobia > Terriglobales > Acidobacteriaceae > Edaphobacter. The sequence continues at coordinate 1,248 of CAXUNW010000005.1, read as the reverse complement.
CATCCGGGTACAGCATTGCCGAATAGTGCGCCTGCCCCACCTGCAGCTTCGACGCATCGTTCATGCAAAGCTGGTTCACCGCCGCCAGCGACCCCGGCCCACGCAGCTGAATATCTCCCATATGCGACACATCGAACAGCCCCACCCCTGTCCGCACCGCCATATGCTCCGCAATCAGGCCGGCGTACGACACCGGCATATCCCACCCGCCGAAATCCACCATTGTCGCCTTGTGCTCACGATGCATTAGGTGCAGCGCCGTCTTGCGCAGCGTCTGCGCTACCTCCCGTACCGCCTCCGCAATCGTATGTGTGATCTCGCTCGTCTCCGCCATCAGTACGCCCTCTGCCGACATCTCCTGCATCTTCAACGATAGCACCGTAGCCCGGCCGCCTAGGGCGCCAGCCGCTGCTTCATCTCCGCATACGCCGCCTCCGTCAGCGGCCCGGAGGTCGTCCACCGCACCGCTCCCGACCCGTCCACCACCACCACGTACGCCGTCTCCGGCCGATCGTACCGCGCCACCACACGCCAATCCCCCTCATGATCCGCAACCGGCAGAAAATGAGCCTGTCCAGCCTCGCTGACATCCTTCTTCATCGCCCGCACAATGAACCCACGCATCACCCGCGGCGCCCCCGCCAGCATCGCCATCTCGTAAAAACCCACCGTCGAGGAGGATCCATAGTCCATCGCCAGCCGTCTGCCCCAGTCGCGCACCGGCCCCTGCGCATCCCGGCTGAACCCGATCACCAGCACTCCCTTTCGCCCATGCAGGTCCGCCGGAAGGTTCACCCGCTGCCCCGCCAGCGACTCGCAATGCACCGCCGGAATCGACTCTGCAACAGATGCGGTCGCAACCACGAAACTCAGCATCGACACGGCAAGACGCATCAGCGAAACCTCCGAGAAACTTGGATGCCGCTCAGCCGGCGCAGCGCAGGCGTATGACGCGGCTAAATCACTACAGTCTCCCGATACTCTCCGAAAACCCCACGCAGTACATTCGCAATCTCCCCCACCGTCGCCAGGCTTTCCACCGCACCCACAAGTTGCGGCATGATGTTCGCACCGCTCGTAGCCGCATCCTGCACCGCCCGCAGCGCCGCCTGGTGCCGCCCGCCGGCCCGCCTCGCCCGCATCGCCTGCACCCGCTCCACCTGCCTTTGCTCCAGCCCCTCGTCCACCGTCTTCACCTCGACCGCCCCTGCCTCCTCTCCTCCCGCAAATGCATTCACTCCCACCACC
>CAXUNW010000004.1:14389-44144 GCA_964252505.1 uncultured Acidobacteriaceae bacterium | reverse complement strand
ACCCCACCTCTCCCATGCTGCACGCCCACCCGCAGTGCGCCGCCGTCTTTGTCTGGGACCGCGAAGCCATCGTCGCCAGCGGCATCAAGCTAAAACGTCTGGTCTTCCTCGCCGAGTGCCTCCAGCAGTTTCCCGCCACCCTCGCCGTGCGTGTCGGCGACCCCGCCCAAGAGGTCGCCCTTGCCGCGCGCGCCGCCGAGGCCTCCTATGTGCTCGCCCAGCGAACCCCGGACCCTCGCCTCCAGGCCCTTGCCCTCCGCATCGCGGACACCCTGCCAGTCGTCTGGTATGACCCACCACCTTTCGTCGAGGCCACCCGCGCCCTCGACCTCAAACGCTTCTCTCGCTACTGGCAGCGCGCCCAGGCCTCCGCCATGCAGCCGACCCGCTAGGGTCCGTCGCACTCCCGCAGCGGCGGCGCATCGCAGGCTCAGTCCCCTCGCGCCGGCTCACGTTCACCCGCGCCGCAAACGCAATGCGAGCCCGTTCATTGCCACGCTCTTTTCTTGTCAAGCCCCCAAATACCCTAACCGGCTGATCTCAAAGCAGATAGAGTTGGCGTAGAAGATCCCTCCAATCCGCTAAAATAGATTCCAGACAAGAAAATTCAAACGCAGTTCCTGGCCCCGAGTCGCAGCGGAGGCTAAGTCCTTTATTTTGAAGTTTTTAGCCGTAAGTCCTTTGTTTGCACGATCTTACCGCCCACAGTAAGGCGTATCTCGTTGCAAAATAAAGTGTTTACGCGCGAAGACTAGGGGGGCACCCCCCTTATGTATCGCCCGCAGTTACGAAAGGGATCGTCCATGCCGCAGGCTCTTCGCGCCGCCTTTACCCTCGCCGCCCTCGCCCTCCCGCTCGCCGCCCAGCAGCCCCGCACCCGCCCCGTCACCCAGGCCGAGGTCGATAAAATCACCCGCGACGCCATCCTGATCGACACTCACGATGACGTCACGTCCAAAACCGTCGACGGCTACAACATCGCCACTCCCAACAAGTCCGGCCAAACCGACCTCGCCCGCATGAAGGGCTTCCTCTCCGCCGAGTTCTTCGCCGTCTACGTCGGTGCCGAGTACGTCAACGGCAACCACGCCGCCAACCGCACCCTCCAGATGATCGATACCGTCCGCACCGACGTCATCGCCGCCCATCCCAACGACTTCGTCTTCGCTACCACCGCCGCCGACATCGAGCGCGCCCACAAGCAGCACAAGATCGCTGCTCTCATGGGCATCGAGGGCGGCCACGCCATCGAAGACTCCCTCCGGCCCCTCCGCGACTACTACGCCCTCGGCATCCGCTACATGACCCTCACCCACTTCAACACCAACAGTTGGGCAGACGCCCAGGGCGACGCCGACGACCCCAAGGTCCCCAAGCATAACGGCCTTACCCCCTTCGGCAAAGACGTCGTCCGCGAGATGAACCGCCTCGGCATGATGGTCGATATCTCCCACACCGCCGACAAAACCTTCTACGACGCCATCGAGACCTCCTCCGCCCCCATCATCGCCTCGCACTCCTCCTGCCGCGCCGTCTCCAACCACACCCGCAACCTCACCGACGACATGATTCGCGCCCTCGCTAAAAACGGCGGAACCATGCAGATCAACTTCGACTGCGCCTACCTCTCCCAGCGCTACAACGATGCCTCCAGACCCCTGATGGCCACCCTCCGCCCCCGCTTCATGGAGGCCATGAAGATCGAGGATCCCGTCGCCCGTGCCGCCGCCATCGACAAGCTCGAAGAGGAGTCCACCGCCGTTCTCCCGCCCGCGACCTTGCAGGATGTCGTCGACCAGATCGACCACGCCATCAAAATCGGCGGCATCGACCACGTCGGCATCGGCACCGACTTCGACGGCGTGGGCTGTGTCCCTAAAGAGCTCTCCTCCTACGACAAATTCCCCTTGCTCACCCGCGCCCTGCTGGAAAAAGGCTACACAGCGGAGGACATCAAGAAGATCTACGGCGGCAACCTCCTCCGTGTCATGCGCGCGGTCGAGCAGCGCGCCCTCGCCCTCAAAGGCACACCCGCCATCGAAACCAAACTTGTCGCAACCATCACCCCATAGCGCATCCAACCCGGAAATGGGTGACCGTGGACACAAACCCGAACCAAGGCCCGGGCAGCCGGCCCCTAAGGTCTGCGCCACCTGCGGCCGCACCATCGAGTGGCGCAAAAAGTTCGAGCGCACTTGGGATTCCGTCAGGTTCTGCAGCGTTGGCTGCCGCACCCATCGCCCCGGTGCCCTCGACCAATCGCTCGAATCCGCAATCCTTAGCCTCCTCGCACAACGAGGAGCCGATAAGACCATCTGCCCTTCCGAAGCCGCCCGCCTCGTAGGCGGCGACACCTGGCAGCAGCAGATGGAACCCGCGCGCCGAGCCGCCCGCCGCCTCGTCGACCAAGGCCTCATCGACATCACCCAGCAAGGCCACATCGTTGATGGCTCCACCGCAAAAGGGCCTATCCGTTTACGACTTCGCAAACAATAAAATGCTGCATTCGCCTGCGCTTGGCAAAGATCCTGCCTCTAAGTCCGCATGGCAACCGCAAAGAAGACCTCCGCAAAAGCTCCTGCGAAAAAAGCCGCGAAGAAAACCGCAAATAAGGCCGCGAAGAAAACCAGCAACAAGGGAAATCCTTGCTGGCCCGGCTTTGAGCCAACTCCAGGCAAGAAACCAGGCACGAAGGGAAGCTGCAAACCCGAGGACTAAGCGCCTTTTCGCCCTATACTCTCGTCATGAACGTCGAGCGAGCCCGCGCTTTCCTCCTCACGCTTCCACATGTCGCCGAAACGATGCAATGGGGCGATAATCTCGTCTTCTGGCTCGGCGACAAAGTTCTTGGCGGCAAGATGTTCGTCCTCATCAACCTCAGTCGCGACGACAAACCTGTTGTCTCCTATGCAGCAGGCGCAGAGCGCTTCGCCGCCTTGGTTGAGTACGAAGACATCGTTCCAGCTCCATACTTTGCCCGCATCTTCTGGGTCGCCGCTCGCTCCTGGTCTGCGCATCGCGACGCAATCTGGCAGCAGGAGTTTCGCGCCGCACATTCCCTTACACTGGCTAAGCTGGCGCCCAAAACCCGCGTGTTGCTTGCTCTTCCCGCCACGCAGCGCAAACGCCTCATCGCCGAGCGATCGCGCCTGAAGTCCTCGAACGCTGCGTCTGCTACTTAGAGTCGAGATCCGTCTTCTTCCGCCGTTTAGCGGCCACACCAAGTGCGCCCAGACCAGACACTCCGGCAAAACCCAACGCAATCAGCAGCGAGATGCCGAGCAATCCGGCAGCAAGCGCAGATGCGCCTGCGCGCACCGCGGACGCGAGCACCCGAAGAATCGCCTGGATCACCGCAACGATAATGTGGACAAGTGTCACGCTCCATCTAGGCTATCGCAGCCAGAGCCGCAACGTTGGGCCAATTGACACAGCATTGACCCTCAAGTAAGGTTCAGCCATGGTGATCCAACGCCAAAGCCGTTGTTGTTGCTCCCCGCTGCTCTAGCTGGGTTAGCCCTTCGTGCTTCGTCCTGCGCCGCAGGATACCTTCAACCCTCGTAGAACGTAACTGTCTCCGCCTCCGAAGCGAGACCTCGTGTTGCGTTCCTACCTGAAACTCCCATACGAGAAACAGACCATGAGCATTGCTTGGGACAAGACCCTGTCCGCATACCGCTACCGCAGCCGCAGCCGCAAGTCCCGACCTTCTCCTCTCCTCGCTCTCACCGCGACGCTGCTCTTGGCCTTCGCTCCTTCCGCAAAGACGCAGGTTGTAGGAGGAACGATCGTCGGCAACGTCACGGACCCGAGCGGAGCTGTCATCCCGCATGCTAAGGTCGTCATCCACAACGACGATACTGGAACAGAACGCCGTTTGGAGACCGACCAAACCGGGCACTTCGCCGCGCCATCCGTGCCGATCGGCGCATATACCGTGACCGTTGAAGCCAACGGATTTGCCATCCGCAAGCGGACCGGAATCACGCTCGCTGTCGGACAAGCTCTTCAGGTCGACTCCGCGCTGACCGTCGAGACCCAGCAGGAGATCACCGTGCAGGATCAACCCGCAACCGTCAACTTCTCCACCCAGCAGACCTCTGGTCTGGTGAACGAGAGGCAGGTCAAAGACCTTCCCTTGAACGGACGCAGCTATGACCAACTGATCACGCTCAATCCCGCAACCGTCAACTACACCGCGCAGCGTTCCGGCTCGGTCGGAACCTCCAACTCCTCTGTTGGCAACATGTTCGCCGTCTCCGGACGCAGACCCCAGGACAACCTCTACCTCCTCAACGGCGTCGAGTACACAGGCGCGTCGCTGATCAACGTCACACCAGGCGGAACCAGCGGCCAATTGCTCGGAGTCGATGCAGTGCGGGAGTTCAACGTGGTCTCCGACACCTATGGAGCCAACTACGGCAAACGCCAAGGCGCTCAGATCTCCATCGTCACAGTCTCGGGGACCAATGCACTTCACGGTTCCGCGTATGAGTTCCTGCGCAACTCCTTCCTGGATGCACGAAACTACTTCGATCAGAGCCGTAAACCTAACTTCCAGCGGAACAACTATGGAGCTTCGCTCGGCGCACCGGTGATCCGCGACAGGATATTCCTCTTCGGCAACTACGAAGGTTACCGCCAGAATCTTGGCGTCACCGACGTCACACTGGTTCCAGACTCCCAATCACGGCTGGGCTTCCTACCCAACGCTGCAGGCGTAGAGACGAGGGTTGCCGTAGGCAGTGGAGTCACGCCACTCTTCAACCTTTGGCCTGCGCAAAACGGCCCGGAACTCCTTGACACGAATGGACACCTCACCGGCATCGGACTTGCCTACTCAAGCCCCACGCAGCACATTCGCGAGGACTTCGGAACGACGCGCTTCGACACTAACCTTACCGCCAATGATCTGTTCTTTGCTGTATACACCGTGGACGATTCGACTGCGAACACCCCGACCCAAAACCCCTTCTCGCTCATCAACGAGGACCTGCGTGAGCAGGTGCTGAGTGCCCAGGAGCAGCATGTCTTTTCTCCACGGCTCCTGAACACCGCTCGCTTCGGTTTCTCGCGGGCAAGCTTTCTCTTCCTCGGTTCTGTACCCGCGTCAGTTCAGGACTCCACGGGGACCTTTGTTCCCGGCAAGCCCATTGGTGCCATCGTCATCGCGGGCTCGACAGCCTCAAACGGGTCTTCCCAGATCACGGGCGCAGGCGCGAATGTCGGCTCCAACAATGCTATAGCCCGTAACCTGTTCACCTTCGATGACCACATCTTTCTCAACATCGGAAGACACCAGATAGAGGTGGGCGGGTGGACGCAGCGCTTGCAGTCTAACGATAACCTTGCCCAAAACCAGTACGGACAAGCGAGCTTTGCCTCACTTGCGACCTTCCTTGCAGGCACTGTCAAGACCTTTACAGTTGTGCCCAATCCAACGAAGCTTGGCTGGCGATCATGGTTTGGCGCAGGGTATGTTGAAGACACGTGGAGAGCGACGAAGACGCTCCAGGCAAGCGCAGGCCTTCGTCTTGAATCTTCAAACGGCTTTGGTGAACATCAGGGACGTGCAGGTATTTATTCATTTACGAACGGCATCATCAACACAAATCCAGTCGTTGGCTCTGCCGCTTTGACCACCAACCGCGCTCGCTTTCTTCCTGAGCCGCGGGTCGGACTTGCCTGGAACATCTTGGGCGATGGCAGAACGGCGGTGCGGGCCTCCTTTGGCTTACACCATTCGTTGCTGGATAATCTTGACTACCGGCTTGATCAGGCGGCGCCCTTCAACACCACTGTTTCCTACAGTGGAGTGTCGGTGGTAAGCCCTACGCTGGGTGCAGTCGGCCTCGTGTCACCCTCGAATGTACAAACGGACCTCGCCACCCCGACGGTACTTGCATACTCATTGCGGATTGAACAACGAGTTGCTGCCGCTACGTCGATCACCGTCGGCTATGTGGGGTCTCATGGCTACGGCCAGATCCTTTCAGAAGATCAAAATGAGCCTGCATCCATCGTCTGCCAGAACAACTGCCCAGCTAACGTTGCAAACGGCACCATCTACTATCCGACGACTGTTAAGGCCAATCCCGCACTCGCAAACACTACCTCGTGGGTTTCGCAAGGTCTCAGCAACTATAACGCTCTGGAAGTAGATGTACAGCGATCCTTCACGCAAGGCTTCCAGTTCCGCGGAAACTACACTTTTGCCAAAAACCTGGACAACGGGTCCGCCTGGAACACCAGCGTCTCGGCCAACACACCAGCTTTTGTTTCGTATCCAGCTAACGCCTCGTTGGACTACGGCCCGGGCGCGACCGACGTCCGCCACCTTGCGTCGTTCAACGGCACTTACGAGCTACCTTTTGGCAGAAGCCACCATCTGCTCTCAAACCGCAGACCCTTCGTCAATCAAGCCCTTTCCGGCTGGACGGTCAGTACAATTGCGATATTGCAAACTGGGTTCCCGTTTTCTCCTCAGCTTGGCTACAATCCGACCGGCTCAGGAGACACACGAAACCCCGTGCGTCCCGACATCAACCCCACGTTGGTTGGTACACCGTACACGCGCGGAAATACCTCGCAGCGTGCCACTCAGTTCTTCAACCCGAACGCGTTTCTCACGCCGTCCTACGGGACAGTGGGCAACCTTCATCGTGACACACTGACTGGTCCGGGCTTTGCCGATTGGGATATGTCGCTGCTGAAATCAACGCGGATGACTGAAACCAGTCAGCTACAATTCCGCGCAGAGGTCTTCAACCTCCCTAACCACACGAACCTGCTTACCCCAAATGCGGTCGTTTATTCTTCCGGACCATCGCAGGGCTCAGTAGCCAGCCAAACAGCGGCGGCCGTGCAAAGCCCAACCGCCGGAGTGATCACTGCTGCCGCAACTTCTAGACAGATTCAGATCGGCTTGAAACTTCTCTTTTGACAGCGGTTCTACGCCGAACGCGCATGTTGGACCACGGGCAGAACTTATAGAAGAGGCTTCCGCATCCGTTTACGAAGGGGGTCGGCAACTCGACTTCTGTAGACTAGCGCTCAGAGCAACTTACCGCTCTAAGGTGAACTGACACGCTGAAGCGATGCTTACCGCGTAACATCAAGTTGGAGGCGAGTCATGCAGGCTCCTACTACCAGGCAGAACTCCGGAGTTGGATCTTCCATGCTGTTTATTCAGTGGACACTAGCACGTTCAGAATCTTGCAATCTGCAGGGGAAAACAGCCTGTTTCTCTTGGGTGTGCAGCGCCGCGCCGACTCGGGGTTACCATGCAGCCCGTAGGTGTATGCCGCAAGAGGAGAGACGACCCGGCATGCAAGCGGCTTCATGGAGTCGCGAGCCCAATCTATTTCGAGATGCTCGCCTGACGCAGCCCCATGGCGAATAAACTAGGCCTCATCGCCGGCAATGGACGGTTCCCTTTCCTCCTGCTGGAGGCCGCCCGAGCACAGGGCATGACGGTCATTGTGGCAGCCCTCAAGGAGGAAACGGACCCGGAGATGAATGCCCGCGCGGCCATAGATGCGGGAACCAAAGTGCACTGGCTGTCGCTTGGAGAGTTGTCAAAGCTGATCCAAGTCTTTCATGCAGAAGGTGTGACCCACGCCGTAATGGCAGGGCAGGTGCGGCATAAGCAAATCTTCTCCGCCCTTCAACCGGACTGGCTGCTGGCGAAGCTGTTGCTGAATCTTCGTACGCGGAACACGGACATGCTGCTTGGTGCGATCGCAAAGGTGCTGGGTGATGAAGGTGTCAACCTAATCAGTTCGACAGCCTACCTCGAACCTTTGCTCGCCAAAGAGGGTTTATTTACTCGGCGGCCGCCGAGTGAAGAAGAAGCCAAGGATATCGCTTATGGTTTAAAGGTTGCAAAGGCAGTGGCGGGGTTGGACATCGGGCAGACGGTAGCGATCGCCGCGCAGGCTTGCGTCGCAGTCGAGGCGATGGAAGGAACCGATGAAACAATACGCCGCGCAGGACGACTAGTCGGTGACGCAGGTGAGGGTTCGCTTTTGAGGAGCGCGCTTACGATAGTGAAAGTCGCGAAGCCGAAGCAGGACATGCGGTTTGATGTGCCTGTTATTGGCATTGCAACGATCGCTGCAATGCATGAAGCCGGTGCCACCTGCCTCTGCATGGAGGCCGGTCGAACACTCTTGTTCACCCCAGGTACGGTCGTCGCGGCAGCCGATGAGGCCGGCATCGCTTTGATGGCAGTCAAACAGATTCTGGAGCCACAGTGATATGGGGCGTACTATTTGACTGTGTGCCGAGCGCCGCGTTCACGCGACTGACTCCAGCACAAACAAGGGGACGAGACGAAGATGAAAAAAGAGCGTGTGCTGAAAGTCTTTGTATCTGCGGCGGCCGCAGTTGTGGTTGCGGTCGGCGGTTTTAGCCTGGAGGCACGAGCGGCAGGGGTTGACGTCGTTCAGGCCGGCGTCGCGGCACCGAATTTCACGCTGCCTTCGCAAGAAGACAAGCCAGTTTCGTTGACTGACTACAAGGGCAAGTGGGTCGTTCTGTACTTCTATCCTAAAGACCAGACGACGGGTTGCACAATCGAAGCACATAACTTTCAACGGGACATGCCGAAGTACACGGCAGCTAATGCGGTCGTTCTTGGTGTATCGCTTGATACCGTCGAAGGGCACAAAGCGTGGTGCGCTAAGGATACGTTCAGCTTCAAGCTGCTAGCTGATCCGGACCACAAGGTAGTGGACGCTTACGGTGTTCCAGTCAAGACAATGGGTGCAATGAAGTTCGCAAATCGCGACACCTTCCTCATCGATCCGTCAGGCAAAGTCGCCAAGGTTTGGACTGATGTGAAGGTCGCCAACCATAGCGAGGAAGTCCTGGCCGAGATCGCAGCGTCCAAGTAAGCACCATCGACGTGTCTAGCAGAATGGCCCAGAAGCCTTTTAGATGAGGAATCTGGGCCACTTTGGTTGTGGTCGAGAGCCGAAGATCCGCAGGGTGCGGAACTACTTCTTGGCGGCGATCTTCTTCGCAGCAGTCTTCTTGGCGGCGACCTTCTTTGCCGGCGCGGCCGTCTTCTTCGCCGGCGCAGGCGTTGCTGTCTTCTTGGCCGGAGCCGCTGTCTTCTTGGCTGGCGTGGTCTTTGCAGGAGCCTTCTTGGCTACCGCCTTCTTCGCCGGAGCCGCCGTCTTTGTCGCTGCTTTCTTCGTTGCCAAGGGAGTACCTCTCGTGGTGAGTTTTTTGCTGCCGGTGTTCTTGGTTCCGGCCGCCTTCTTAGGGGCTGCCATGCCGCCGCGTTTGGTGCTAGGCTTCTTCGCGGCAGATGCTGATATCGATGCTGCACTCTTCTTCAAGCCCACAGCTTTCGGGGCGGGCTTTCCAGTCAACGCCGCTACCCTGATCGACGTTGTCTTCTTCGCGACGGATTTGCTCGACGCCGCTGTCGTTCGGGATGGGGCGGCCTTTTTGGGCGGAGCAGGCGTCTTCAGAGGTGCCAGCTTCTTCTTTAGCGCAGCAGACTTCTTCACAGCGACGGTCTTGCGAGACACAACTTTCTTTGCCGAAAGGCTCCTCTTGGGAGCTACCGGCTCAGTTCCTGAAGTAGCAGCTGTCGTAGAGCGCTTCGCGGTTCTTTCGGTGAGTTTTGCTGGGGAGCTCTTCGTTGTGCCTCGGCGGCTCGAAGCTATGCTCTTCAAGGCTTCTCCAACACTTACCCCGACCATACTTCCGGTCGGTTCCTGTGACAATTCGCTTGGTGGGGTATAGCCATCAACGGCATTCGATGGCGGGGCCTCAACGTCGGCTTCTTCGGTATGGATGTGCCCGTGAAGGAGAGAGTCGGGTTGGGGTATCTCGACAGCATCCGCCTCCCCACTCAAGTCGCCCTCGTCATCGTCCGACGAAAGCGTCACTTCCTCCTCTTCATCGTCTTCCTCATCAAAGCTTTGGTCCGCCGTGCGTCCCCGCGCTGCATCGTCATCTTCATCTGCCGCAACGTACAGCTTTATGGTCTCGTCGATATCACTCATTGGTTCCCTTATAGCCCTGTCTCGATGCATCGCTGCACGGTGTGATGTTGTACGTCATCATGCCTTACGGCACCACGCGGAAACGTTGTCCGGCGAGGATGATAGCAACAGGATGCATTGATGCGCTAGCGATGGCAAGCGTTCTTTTAGCAAGGATGTGCTATTTGCGAGACACATGTTTCGACTTGGTCGAACTCGCCTTGGCATGAGCAGCAGTGGATGTGCTCACACGTCCCCGTGATGTGCCTGAAGAAGCTTGCGACCTATGCGGCAGAGGCCTCTGACGCGAAGTACGTGCGCTTGCTGATGAAGAACGCTTACTCCGTGCAAAGCTCTTGTAGGAAGCCTTCCTTGCAGCGCGTCGGAGACGCGCCGAAGGCGCGAGTCGTATGGGTTCGGCGACATACAACGTGCGTCCCGGATGTGCAACGCCAGACGAAAGGGCGTTCCAGCGGCGAAGGTCCTCAACCGAAACGTTAAAACGATCAGCAATCGTAACGAGTGTGTCGCCGCGACGGACGCTATAGCGCTGCGGATGCTGGATCGACGCCGCTCCTACGACCGGAATGATGAGTTCATCGCCGGCTGCAAGCTGAGCACTGACTCCGATTGCATTCATCCCCGCGATCTCACTGGCATGGCTATGCAGTGCGGTCGCAATCGTGTCAAGAGTCTCACCCTGCTTAACCTCGTGAAAGCGCCAGGAGATACGCTTGTCCTCAGGGATGTCCTTGATGCGTTCGGTGTAAAGGTCCTTCGTGCCAGGCGGGATATGCAGATCGAAAGAGATGTCACGCGGGGTCGAAAGTCGCAGGAGGGCCGGGTTGAGAGCCACAAGTTCATTTACAGAGCTGCTCGTCACGTCGGCAACCAGATTCAGATCGATCGCGTAGTCGGTCGATACTGTGTCGTAGATGACGGCCGGGCTTGGAACCAGCTTATTCAGACCGTAGCGCTCGGGATTCTTCGCCATAATGACGGCTGCGAGAATCTTGGGAACGTAGGCGCGAGTCTCACCCGGCATGGCATTACGCCGGTACAACTCCCAGTAATCCGCATAGCCGGTACGCGAAACGGCTTTTTGGATATTGCCTGGACCCCAGTCATAGGCAGCCATCGCCAGGTACCAGTCACCAAACTGGTTGTAGAGCGCCTTGATGTACCGCGCATATGCACGAGAAGACTTCTCTGGATCAAAGCGGTAATCAAAATAACCGTTTCTGGTCAGACCGTACTGCGGCCCTGTGTAGGTCATGAACTGCCACATACCGCCCGCGCCGGACTTGGTGTTGACGACCTGAGGCTGGAAGCCAGACTCAGCCACCGCAAGGTAGATGAGGTCCTGCGGAACACCTTCTTCCTTCAACACTCGCTGGATCAGCCCGCGGTATTTGCCAACACGCTGAAGGGAGGCGGCCATGTGCTTGCGGAAACTCTCAGAAGTGGAGAAAACGCCGATATACCCGGCAACTTCGTCGTTGATGACCAGAGGCAGATCGGAGGTTACATTCAGCTCCGTCTTGAGTTTGGCGGCAAGCTCGGGGTTGGGTGCGAAGGTGAGGTCGTTGGCAACATCCAGCGGTGCTTCTTCCGTCTTTGGGGAAAAACCGTTGCCCTGCTTTAGAGCTGCCAGTTCCAGTGAGTTGACCGCGTTCAGGAGACGCTCCAGTTCGTCAGAGAGGGGAGACTCCGCCTTCAGGTCCATTCCGCTGGTAAGCAAGCCGTCGACCGCGAAATCGAAGTCAATCCTTGCCGCTTCAAGTCGACCCGCCTGATAGTTGGCAACTCCCGACCGATAGGAGCGTTCGGCATTCGCAATGAGCTGCTGCGCTCTTGCGCCGTCGCTCGCCGCCTGGATAGCCGGCAGTGAGTTGGCCGGCGCGGGACGGGCAGCAACCGTCGCTACAACGGGCGGAGCTGTCGCTTGCGCTGACGCTTTTCCGGGCGCAGCACTCGTGGCGACTGGATCTCCGGGACAGCCAGTAAGCAGGAAAAGCGAGCCGCAGACAACGACGATCCAACAGCAGAAGATCCATCGCGTGGCTGAGGGGGATACCGAACTCTGAGGATCTCGATTGTAATCAGGCAACGAACCTCCACGTAATGGGAAGACAATGATCTGCCCGCAACTGATTGTAAGACGGATGGCGGAGATACATGGTTCTCCGGTCGTGTCGCGCCGCCTTCTGAGGCTTAGGCGGTACTGGATGATATCCTTCAAGATCGAGGCATTGCGCTACCCGCATGGATCCAAGCCACATCCGTAACTTCGCGATAATCGCGCATATCGACCACGGCAAGTCGACCCTTTCAGATCGCCTGCTGGAGCTTACCGGTTCGCTGAGTTCACGCGAGATGCAGGCGCAGGTGCTCGATGCCATGGATCTGGAGCGGGAGCGGGGCATTACGATCAAGGCGCATACCGTGCGCATGATGTACAAGGCGTCGGATGGTGAGTTTTACCAGCTAAATCTGATTGATACGCCGGGACATGTCGACTTCTCATATGAGGTTTCTCGGTCACTCGCCTCTTGTGAGGGTGCGCTGCTTGTCGTGGACGCGTCGCAAGGGGTGGAGGCGCAGACCCTGGCTAACGCCTATCTCGCGATTTCAAACGGGCTGGAGATCATCCCGATCATTAACAAGATTGATCTGCCCTCGGCCGATATCGAGCGGACCAAAGCGATGATCGAGAAGTCAGTCGGCCTCCCGGCCGACGATGCGATCGCTGTGTCCGCCAAGACAGGGCTCAACGTGGCTTCTATTCTCGAGGCCGTGGTAAACCTCCTGCCTTCGCCGCAGGGAGACGCGTATGCTCCGCTCCAGGCGCTCATCTTTGACTCATGGTTCGATGCCTACCGCGGGGTGATCGTGTTGGCCAGAGTTATCAATGGCAAGCTGCGGAAGGGAATGCGGATCCGGCTACTCTCAAACGGCAAGGTATTCGATGTCGAGAGTATGGGGGTCATGACACCCAAGCCGGTGGCAGTTGAGGAGCTGACAGCGGGAGAGGTAGGGTTCTTTGTGGCGACGATCAAGAACGTCGCCGATACTAAGGTGGGCGACACCATTACCGAGGATGCCCGGCCTTGCGAGGACATGCTTCCAGGGTTCGAGGACATCAAGTCGATGGTCTTCGCCGGGCTATACACAGTCGACTCACATGAGCATGCCATGTTGCGGGATGCACTTGAGAAGCTCCGGTTGAACGATGCCAGTTTCTCCTTTGAGCCGGAGTCATCCGTGGCATTGGGCTTCGGCTTCCGCTGTGGGTTTCTTGGGCTCCTTCATCTCGAAATCATTCAAGAGCGGCTCGAGCGCGAGTACTCTCTGGACCTCATCACAACAGCCCCAGGTGTACGTTACCGCATCACCATGACCGACGGCAGCGTTCAAGAAGTCGATAACCCTTCGCGTTGGCCCAACCCTACAGAGATCGAGAGCGTCGAAGAGCCGGCGATCATCGCCAAGATCCTCACGAACGAAGAGTACGTCGGTAACATCTTGAAGCTGGTAGAAGACAAGCGGGGACGGCAGCAAAATATCGAGTATGTGTCGGAGACCCGAGTGATGCTGACCTATGAGTTGCCACTCAATGAAATCGTGCTCGACTTCTATGACCGGCTTAAAAGTGTTTCACGAGGGTATGCGTCGCTTGACTACAATCTGGCGGGCATGTGGGTCTCGCCTATGGTCAAGATGGATATCCTGATTGGCGGAGATGCGGTCGATGCCCTTTCGATCATCGTGCATCGGGACTTTGCCTACGACCGGGGTAAGGCGCTTGTTTCCAAAATGCGCGAGCTGATTCCAAGGCAGATGTTTGAAGTTGCAATACAGGCGGCGATTGGGGCCAAAGTAATTGCGCGGGAGACCGTGACGGCAATCCGTAAAAATGTCATCGCAAAGTGTTATGGCGGCGACATCAGCCGCAAGCGCAAGCTGCTCGATAAACAAAAGGAAGGCAAAAAACGCATGAAGCGGATCGGCAAGGTTGATATTCCGCAGGAAGCGTTCCTGGCCGTTCTTAAAGTAGGCGAAGATTGAGAACGCTTGAGCTTCCCGCAGGGCCATTCAAGGCATACCTATTTGATTGTGACGGAACCATCGTCGATTCGATGCCGCTGCACTACCTGGCATGGAACAAGGTGCTGGGAGAATATGGGGCAGAGTTCGACGAGGCTCTTTTCTACTCTTGGGGCGGGATGCCGGTGGCGGAGATCATCGCAGCACTGAATCAAAAGCATGGCTTAACGATGCCGATCAGCGAAATCCGCGAGCGCAAGGAGCGGATGTACTTCGCAAATCTTGCTCACCTAGAGGCGGTTCCTGAGGTATTGGAGCACATTCACCTGAGCCACGGCCATATCCCATTCGCGGTCGTATCAGGAAGTACGCGTGATTCCGTCGTCGCCTCACTTGATGCTCTCGGCATTTCGAACCGGTTTAGCACCTTGGTGTGCGCGGGAGACTATGTACGGGCTAAACCCGACCCTGAACCGTTTCTGTTGGCCGCCAGCAAGCTTGGAGTTGCGCCTGAGGACTGCCTCGTGTTTGAGGACACAATGATGGGGATCGCTGCCGCCACGGCTGCCGGCATGAAGTCGGTAAAGGTGCTGCAGCCGTGGGAGCGTTGAAGTTATTTTTGGCAGATTGGGCAAAAGTGGGTGCTGCGTCCGGCGAGCGTGATCTTCTTGATGGGCGTCGCGCAGATCAGGCAAGGTTTACCGGCTCGCATGTATACGCGGTGTTCGAGCTGGAAGAACCCCCGAACGCCATCAGCATCCACATAGTCCGACACGGATGAACCTCCGAGTTGGATCGCGTGCCGTAATACATCGATAAGCGCACAACGTAGCCGGCTGAGTTCAGTCCGAGTCAGGCGATCGGTCGGGCGGCGGGGGCGAATGCCGGCTCGGAAGAGGCTTTCATCGGCATAGATATTACCCACACCGTGGAGCAGGCTCTGGTTGAGAAGCGCTGCCTTGATCGGTGTGTGCCGTCTGCGGAAGAGAGCGACGAAGTCGTCGAGAGTGATGGTCAGAGGCTCAAGTCCAGGACCTTTGTAAGCATCGGTGGCTTCGGTCTTTCCGGAGAGTACGCCACGGTGAATGGAGAGTCGCCCGAAGCGTCGAGCATCAACAAAACGAAGTTCGCGTCCCCCGCTAAGGGTGAGCACCGCATGCGTATGGAGTGGTATCGGGGTTTCTGGGGTCGAAACGAGCAGGCGCCCAGTCATTCCTAGGTGGATAAGAAACTGGGCCACTCCCATGTTGGTGTTGCGGAGATCACACACGATCGTTTTACCGACACGGCAAACGCGTTCTATGCAGGAGCCCGTCAGGGTATCTGCAATCTCCGACTCGGACGTCTTAAAGGTCTGTGGCTTCCCACTCGTCCAGACGCTGAGGATCGTCTGGCCGCAAACGCGCTCGTGAACACCATTAGCTATCGTCTCGACTTCTGGAAGTTCTGGCATCCCTTTCCAGCTTACCTGGAGGCGAGGCTCATAAGTTGACAGACGCGATCTCCTCGAAGCCCGGTATATGATGGGGCTCGGGGATGGCGACGGGCCTCCAAACTCCGCGCCACCCAAGACGGGAGTTATCTCTAAGTGAGTCAGCGTAAAGCATCGATCATTCTCGGCGCCCAGTGGGGCGATGAAGGCAAAGGCAAGATCGTCGATGTACTGTCGGAGCGGTTTTCCATTGTGGCTCGTTATGCCGGGGGCCATAACGCTGGGCATACCGTTATTATCAAGGGAAAGAAGTTCGTGCTTCAGTTGATCCCGTGCGGCGTCCTCCGGCCGGAGTGCAAGGGCGTAATCGGCAACGGTGTGGTCCTTGATCCGATGGCTTTTTTAGGCGAAGTAAAAAAATTGAGGGATGCCGGGATGCCGGTGGATGGCCAGCTTTTCGTATCCAACCGAGCGCAGGTGATTCTGCCATATCACCGGATGATTGAACTGGCCGCGGAAAACGCGCCTGGCAGGACCAAGATCGGCACGACCAGCAGAGGGATTGGTCCGGCATACGAAGACAAAATGCACCGGAGCGGGTTGCGGGTTATCGATATGCTGAATAGCCCGTTGTTGAGGACCCACATCAACAATGCCTGCCACGAAAAGAACACGATCGCGCAGGCGCTGTTTGGGACAGAGCCGCTTGACCCGAAGGCCATCTACGAGGAGTATGCACGAGCCGCGGAGCAGATCTCAGCATTTGTCACAGATACAGCCGTCATGTTGAACGATGCCCTGAGAGCAGGTGAAAAAGTCTTGTTCGAAGGAGCTCAAGGGGCCTTACTGGACATCGATCACGGAACCTACCCGTTCGTTACGTCTTCATCCGCGACCGCCGGCGGGGCAGTCACTGGAACGGGAGTGGGGCCTACTGCGATCGGTACCGTGATCGGCGTAACCAAGGCGTATGTGACGCGTGTGGGGGAGGGACCTTTTCCAACTGAAATCAGCGATAACACGGCGGACCTACTGCGTGCTCGCGGTCAGGAGTATGGTGCAGTTACCGGGCGACCCCGTCGCTGCGGATGGCTCGATCTGCCGCTGCTGCGCTACTCAAACATGATCAACGGCACAGAGTGGCTCGTAGTCACCAAGATGGATGTCATGGATGAATGTGCCGAGATCCCGGTGTGCACAGGCTATCGCGTCAACGGCAAGATAACGGACGTCATTCCTGCTGACATGCGCGGGTTCGACTCGATAGAACCGGTATACACAACCCTGAAGGGTTGGAATGAGCCCACGGAAGGCATTACAGAGTTCGAGAAACTGCCTGAACGTGCGCAGGAGTACCTCCGTTTTCTAGAAAACGAGTCTGGGGCAAAGATCGGCATGGTCTCGACCGGCCCGGATCGAGATGAAACCATGATTATGCCGGAATTTGACGCTGCTCTTACAGAGTAGCGAAGAACTCGGAACAGCAGGGAGGGACGCAAGACTCATGTTGAGCTTCACCGTACGAATGCACTTTGATGCCGCTGACCACGACAGGGTCGAGGAAGCTCTTCGGCACCTAACCAACGCCTCCAGGCAAGAGCCCGGATGCATCAGTTACACTGCTCACTTTATCGACGGAGACCCAACCACCGTGCTGATCTACGAACAATACCTCAACCAGGAGGCGCTCGATCACCATAGGGCTACGCCGCACTTCCACCACCACGCCATCGGCGGGCTCTACCAGATGATGAAGACGCGAGAGATGGAAACTTTGCTCGCTATAGTTTAGGCAGCTCACATGACTCTTGCAGTGGACGGGAACTTCGCTGGACTTGAGTGCAGCAGCCAAGGCGATTTTGACTTCGAACGGAAGATCGGATTACCATCCGCGTACGCCCATGCGAATGCGTCCGGCACCTGCATTCTTGCCGCCCCTTGGCACTACACTCCTGACAGTCAGCTTGTTACTGGGGTCTTTTGTTCCCGCATCTGCGAGTAAGCGAGCGATAAAGAAAGATGCAAAGCGGCAGATTGAAGACATGGAAGGTGAATGGCGAGATGCTCAGTTAACCGGAAATGTTGGCGAGATGGACAAGATCCTCTCAGATGACTACTTCGGTATCTCGATGACCGGTCAGGTCAACACGAAGCTGCAGCAACTAGACCGAATGCGACGACGAACAACCGTCCTAACTAGGATCGACCTGAGCGATGTCAAAGTGAAGCTAATTGGCAGCACGGCGATCGTGACCTCCCGGGCGGAGGTGGAGGGAACTAGCGACGGCTTGCCAATGCGGGGCAGCTTCCGCTACACGCGGGTCTACCAACGAACGCCAGACGGACACTGGAAGATTACCAACTTCGAGGCCACTCGCATGACGCGCGGCAACCAAACCGCTCAATCCTTGCTCGACCATGGGGCTGAAGAAGGCCGGCCTTAACCCGTTGGCTGTCCAAGGACCTCGCGGAGCTTCCGCCAGGTTACGTCAAGCGTCTCGGGGAGAATACGAGTCTCCGCCGTTACGGTCATAAAATTTGTGTCGCCGGTCCACCGAGGCAGTGCATGCAGGTGAAGATGGCTTGCTACGCCAGCACCCGCAGCCTGCCCCAAATTCAAGCCAAAGTTGAGCCCATCGGGCCGATAGACCCTCTGCAAGGCCGCATCTACACGCTGCGCCGTTGTCATCACCTCTTGCGCCGCTTCCGACGGTAGTCCACTGAGCGAGTCGCAATGCACATACGGCACGATCAGAAGATGCCCCGGCGAGTACGGGAAGCGGTTGAGGCAAAGAAAGACGTGCTCTCCGCGTTCAACAATAAGTGCTTCACGGTTAGCGGCAACTAGGGGCATTCCCGTCGCAGTGGCATAATCGACCGCAGCAATCATGTTACAGAAAACACACCCCTGCTTTTCAGTTGCGTGGTCGGACGTAAGCCAAGCTGAGAGGGCGAGCGGAACACCTGGTGCTGGATCCTTGCCTGCACCAGTGATGTAGGCGTAACGCCAGGGTGTCCAAAGCCGGTCCATACTCGCCAAGTATACGAGCAAGTGCGGGTCACGGTAGCTTTAGCTTCGATATTCAGACAAAACCAACGCGTTCGGTTGACGTTCCTGGTCGAACGGACTAGTCTTTGAAGTGAGCAACTGCGTGTGGGACCCAAGTGCAGCCGCTCCTCTGCAAGCAGTGTTCGTTCTTGCTCTGCTTCCTCGGCGTGGGAGATGACAAGCAGCCTGTTCCATCTCGGCGGCTTCCTGTTCTCCCCAGGTGCGCGATCGAGGCACGGGTGAAACAAAGCTTGGATCCCGGAGTCCGCACTATCATGGTAGACGACCATAATCCTGATTACACCGAGAGCAAACCCCTGAACACCGAATTTGAGACCATCACGCCTGAGGCGACAGCCGAGCAAGCCGAACTGTCAAATGAATCCACTCAAACCAACGTCTCACCCGAAGCCGCGCCGACTGCACCCAAACCCTCCCCAGCGGCCTCATCCGGTACCATCCAGGTAGAGGCGAGCGAAGAACCAGACTACGACGCGGCCGATTTCGCCGCCGCGCTGGCGAACTTCGACCGTGAACAGGCTGCCGAGACCGCCGCCGCTCAAAATATGACGGCAGAGGAAATTGTTGTCACAGGCACCGTAGTGAAGGTGACTGACAAGCACCTCGTCATCGATATCGGTCTAAAAAGTGAGGGTCTGCTTCCGCTAGAGCAGGTATTGGATCCAGAGGGCAAACCAAAGTTTGCTATCGGCGAGACGGTTGAAGTAGTTGTAGAGCGCGAGGAGACCGAGGGTGGCGGCTACCTGGTGAGCTACGACAAGGCTCTGCGGCATAAGGTGTGGGACAAACTTGAGCAAGCCGCGAACGAAAAGACGCCAGTCAAAGGCATGGTCCTCAGCCGAGTTAAGGGTGGACTCACCGTAGACATAGGAATCAAGGCGTTCCTCCCCGGTTCGCAGGTAGAGGTGCGGCCCGTCCGAAACCTTGACGGATATATAGGCACCGAGATCGAAGTCCGCGTTATCAAGCTCAACAAGAAGCGCGGCAATGTGGTCATATCTCGCAAGGAATTGCTTGAGGAAGATCAGAACGCAAAAAAGTCTGTCACTCTTTCGACGCTTGAAGAAGGAAGCGTCCTGACCGGAACAGTCAAGAACCTTACGGACTACGGCGCGTTCGTCGATATGGGTGGCCTCGATGGTCTCCTACACATCACTGATATGAGTTGGGGCCGGCTAACTCACCCCCGTGACCTGGTAAATGTCGGCGACGAGATTCAGGTAAAGGTACTGAAGTTTGACAAGGAGAAGCAGCGCGTTTCACTTGGCTTCAAACAGCTCACCCCCGACCCATGGTTGGACGCGACCGATCGTTATCCGATTGGAGCTCAGGTGCGCGGACGTATTCTATCTGTGACTGACTACGGGGCGTTTGTCGAGCTGGAACAGGGAATAGAAGGTCTTGTCCATGTCTCCGAGATGACCTGGTCCAAGCGTATGAAGCACCCTTCGAAGATGGTAAAGCCGGGCGACGAAGTCGACACGATCATCCTAAGCGTTAACCCTAATGATCGTCGGATCTCTCTCGGAATGAAGCAGCTTCAAGATAATCCATGGGAGCAGCTCGAAGATAAGTATCCTACTGGGGCAATCATTGAAGGTCGTGTTCGGAACCTCACGGATTTTGGAGCATTCATAGAGATCGAGGACGGTATAGATGGCCTTGTGCACGTCTCGAACCTAAGCTGGACGAAGCGGATTAAACACCCGTCTGAGGTACTTAAAAAGGGTGAAAAGGTACGTGCGATCGTGCTCGGCGTGGAACCTGAAAACCGCCGCCTATCTCTCGGCGTCAAGCAACTTCAGCCAGACGTCTGGGACACCTTTTTCGCCCAGCATCGGATTGGAGATGTTATCAAGGGTAAAATTTTGCGAACGGCCCAGTTTGGTGCTTTTGTGGAAATAGCTGACGGTGTCGAGGGTCTCTGCCACGTCTCTGAAGCAGTCGACGCTACTGGCCAGCCAGTCAAGATGGATGTTGACTCAGAACACGAGTTCAAGATCGTGAAGATGAACCAGGAAGAGAAGAAAGTGGGTCTCAGCATCCGTGCTGTCGGCGAAGAGGCTAGTCGGGCTGAGGTCGAAAGCTATAAAGAGAGGGAGCATGCGGGCGGTGGTAAGTCGGCTGGGCCTTCATCCTCCTCCAACAGTGGAAACAGTAGCAGCACCACTCTTGGCGACCTCATCAACTGGAAGCGCTCGGAACGCGAGTGATGCGTTTTGAACCAGGTGACCAGATCACGTACCCGTAAAGATAAAATCCGCCCTAAGCAGGGCGGATTTTTTGGTCTCTGCGGCTTAGGCGAGTTCCGGAGAATCAATCATCTTGCGGGAGGCGCGCTTCATCACTTCGATTTCGGCATCGGCAAACATCTCCGGTGGTATTCCACCAATAGCTACGTAGCCCGGCTCATCGGCGAGAACCTGAGAAATTTGGTTCCAGCGAAGAAATGGAGATGTGGTAGGGAGGATGATCATTCTGCGTTTCGGCTCAGGTAGCGCGAAGTACACAGCCCATACTGCGAACACTGCGCAAACCGTCACACAGGTTGCGATACTAACGAAAGAGTACATACTGCTCGTCGTTGTGATCCAGCCGGAAGTCACAAGGTTCGTCGCTGACAGGGTTCCCAGACCCAGGCTTACCCCGAAAATGCGGCTCCGATAGCTCAACCCCATCGGGCGAATCGCAAAGCAGACAAAGAGGAGCAAACAGAGGGTCAGGATGCTTGAGGTTTGTTGGAACTGCGTGATCAGCCGAATGATGAAACGCATGCTCGTCACATGCGGGCCGAAAGCAAGCCCGGTGGACACGGCCAGCGAGATGGAGGCTACCCAGCGGAAGACTAAGATTCCGAGGCGCTGCAGACCCGGTAGCGGTGCCATCGCCAGACGATAAATTGAGTACACAGTCAGAATTAGCAAGATTGCTTCGAGCGCGTAAGTCGTCCAATAGACGTAGAAGTACGCCCAGTAGAATGCAGCCGCTTTGGGGCGCTGATGGTGAGAGCTCACAATCAGCGCCCCAAGAACCGTATCAGACAGCAGCCTGACACCGGTGAATAGACCCAGGTAGAGGTATCTCCTCAGCTGCCGTCGATAAAGGAGCAGTCCGAAGGCGAGAGCACAAGCAAAAAGCTCGACGAAGGAAAGAGTGTTGATGATGGCTTGCATTTGTAGGTTCTACTCCAAACTCACATTGAGTCTAGCAGGACCATACCAGCAAATACCCACTTCCTTGACTTCTTCGGCACTGAAGTTAGTTGCCCGCGATGCCGCAGCCGTTCGGATCATCCGGCGGGCAGGTGGGAACAGGAAACGCACTTGCCTTGGTAGTCGTAATTACAGCTAGGTCGTTCTTGGCGATTCCGTTGTTTTCGAAAGCGGTCGCTCCGATTAGGGTAAGGACGACGACAAAGGTGCTGAGGATGTTCTTCATTGGAATTCTCCTTATAGGGCCGCTACGATTTAGCTGGACTCGCCCAATGAAGCAAACATAGTATTTATTCTGGAACAAGTCCAATAAAATCAGTAATATAAGAGAATAGTATATAGAGTTGATTACTAACGTCATCTTCGCACAGACGGCGAAAGTCAATGCAAGAAGACACCCACTGGGCGAACCTGGCGACTCGGTGCCGGCTAAAAACTTCTCTAGTTTGGCTGGCTGTGATGGCAGGCTGCGAAGACGGGATGGTGCGGGAACGCCTAAACAGTAGGCGGGATCAATTCATCTGTACCCGAATGGTAAATTCGGATTCACTGGCTGCCGCCGAACCGCTCGCCGATGCGGCGACTACCCGCTTCGTAAGGGTCGCCTGCTGCTGCTCTGCCTTCTTAGATGGAGCAATAATGGCGTGGAGCGTCGTGCCTTCCATCCGAGGCATAAACTCGACCAAACCTGCCTCGCCGATATCCAAAATCAATCGGTTGATAATTTTGTAACCGAGATCTCGGTGAGCCATTTGGCGGCCTTTAAATCGCAGCGATGCTTTTACCTTGTCACCTTCGCCGAGAAAGCGGACGGCCTGATTCTTCTTCGTTTGATAGTCATGCTCATCTACTGTGACCGAAAACTTAACCTCTTTGATTACAATGACTTTCTGCTTCTTCCGCGCAGCACGTTCAGACTTATCCTTTTCGTACAGAAACTTACCGTAATCCTGGATCTTGCAGACAGGAGGAACGGCGTTCGGCGAGATCTCCACTAGGTCAAGGGTGCGCTCGCGAGCCATTTTTAGCGCTTCAAAGGGCGGCATTACGCCGAGTTGCTCGCCGTTCTCATCAATAACCCGGACCTCCCGGGCGCGAATACGTTCATTAGTACGAATGAATGACTTGGCAGAGCGCTTATCGATCGGGGGAATGGGTCGCCTCCACAGCCTGAATCTAAGCAGGCCGTGCTATGGGTTCGTTTTGGTTCGATCTTCTGGTCTTACCGCTTCAGGGGTAACTATAACATTTCTGATAGAAGCGAGGCCCGATCGGATGACGGCAGCGCCGTTTGGGCCTCCGTCAGCTTCAACAAGCTTACGCTCAGACGTCATCGGAAGGGCCACCGGGGGGCGGGTTGCAGTATTCTGTTCACAGGGGCGAAGATGGGACTGCCACGATGGACAGGGAAGGCAGCGCCAGCGACGGGAGATTGAGTGTGACTAAGCGTAGGATCTTGCTGGTAGATGATGAGATCACAGTCCTGTTGACCTTGAAGGCAGTCCTAGAGATCAGCGGCTTTGATGTGGATACTGCAGCCTCAGCGCGCGAGGGAAAGTCCAAAATCGCGAAGCGGGAGTACGCCATGATCATCACAGATATGCGGATGGAAAGTGATGCCGCAGGCGTGGAAGTGATCAGGGCGGCCCGCACTGCACCATACCATCCTGCAGTTGCACTGCTGACTGCCTTTCCCATGTCAGACGAAGATCAAGTATCTGCGGGCGCAGACAAGATGCTTATCAAGCCGATGCAGACACGTATTCTGCTCCAACAGATTGAACGCCTCCTATCCTCGCACGAGGCTAAACGTCCCAAGACGGCTGATCCCGCCGCCGCAGTCAATAAGCTATCAGCACGAAAGGTGCAAAAACTCCAGAAGCTCAGTTCCGCGGAGGCGGCAGAGGAGTCAAGCAAAAAGCCTAAAATCGTCAGATCTCAGAATAAGGCAACTACCTAGCGATACCGCTACCTCGGCGTGTGCTCTTTGATGTAGGCCCTTAAAGCGAGGTTTATGTCCAACGCCTTGTGGACGCCGCTCTCCAGCATGCGCAGCCAATCACTTGCCGGTTCCCTTAACTCGGCCGTGGAAAGCAAGAAGCTTGTCTGAACGATGATCTCGAGCGCATTGGACAGATCATGAGCGAGTTTGCGGATCTCAAGTGCAAGATCCTCGGGAATTTTATCCCCGTCGCTGAAGCGACCCGCCGTCACTTTGTCGTTGTCTTCCGCCATAAGGTAACCGCTCCTAAGTGTATGGTAGCCGGTGCCGAATTGACAGCGTGCATCAAGCTTTGTAAGGTACAAGCAGGCAGCCGGGCTGGGCAGAGGAAGCGCGGCACCTTGGTTCAAGGCCGAAATGGCGGAATTGGCAGACGCGCGTGGTTCAGGTCCACGTACTCGCAAGGGTGTGGAGGTTCGAGTCCTCTTTTCGGCACCAAGTATATACATTCGTATTTGGCCTGACCACACTTGTCTAGGGCCGCTAGTTATTGTGTCGGCGGACGTTTGAGGACAACATGGCGACGAAGCTTGAAGAGATTCTTGCTTACACCACATTACGTGTACTTGAACGTAAACAGACTGCCGATCGTCGTCATCTGCAACGTTGCGCCGAAGATCATATCCCACGTGGCTTCGCCGCTTCGTTATACAGTACTTCCGAGACGCGCACCGCTATCATCGCGGAACTAAAGAAGAAGTCTCCATCAAAGGGTGTGCTTCGCGAAGACTTTCAGCCGGTACTGTTAGGCAAGACTTTTCAAGCCGCCGGTGCGGCCGCTCTCTCCGTCCTGACTGAGGAGCGGTTCTTCCACGGGAGCATAGGCGACCTCCAAGCAGTCTCGGGCGCGGTCTCTATTCCGCTTCTACGTAAGGACTTCTTGGTGGACCCCTTTCAAGTGGTGGAAGCTCGAGCTGCGGGTGCAGACGCGATCCTCCTGATCGTTGCGGCTCACAATGACCGGCAGCTGCAAGGACTCGCGGCAGAAGCCACTCGCTACAATCTGGATGTTCTCTGTGAGGCTCACACCCGCGATGAGGTGGACCGCGCGTTGCAGCTCGGCTTCACCCTCATCGGCATCAACTGCCGTGATCTCAAGACCCTTGCGATCAACCCTGAGGTGCAGGCTGAGCTTGCTTCCCTGCTTCCTGCAGGCGTGCTCGGCGTTGCCGAGAGTGGCATCCGCACCCGAGAAGACATCGTCCGGCTCACAAGAGCAGGCTATGGTGCCTTCCTCATCGGCGAAGCACTCATGCGCGAGCCTCATCCTGAACTACATCTTGCGTCTCTGCTCGGCATGTCTGTGCCGTTGACAGCTTAGGAGCGGCTTGTGTGGGTCAAGGTTTGCGCCAATACGAACCGTGAAGATGCCCAAACTGCGATTGATCTGGGAGCAGATGCGGTCGGCTTCGTCTTCGCTCCCAGTACGCGCCGCGTGACGCCGAACCAAGCTGCCCTGATCAACTCCCAACTCATCCTGAATGCACGTTCTGTGGAACGAATCGGCATCTTTCAGGGTCATTCGTTCGGCGAGATTGCGGAGGCAGTCTCCTCGGCTTCACTTACAGGCGTTCAGCTGCATGATGTTCCTTGTGCGGAGCTGACCGCTGCACTCCACCGAGAGTTCCACGACAGCGTCCTCGTCACGCAAACCTTGCATTGGATGATGGACTTATCCGGCGAGAGAAACATTTCCGCTCTCGAAGAGCAGGTGAAGAGCTTGCGCGATGTCGGACATGTTCATCGGCTCCTGATCGATACCAAGGTCGGGAAGGCGCTTGGTGGAACAGGAACCTCATTCAACTGGAAGATGGCGCAGGTTGTCTTTGAAAAAGCTGCGGGACTGCCGCTGATTGTGGCGGGTGGCCTGAATCCCCACAATGTCTCGGAGGCGATCGAAACGCTCAAGCCTTGGGGGGTGGACGTTGCCAGCGGGGTAGAGTTCGTTCCCGGAAGGAAGGATCCCGACCGGCTTAGGCTCTTTATAGAACAAGCCCGAGCCAGTGCCGAGGTGACCGGAACTTAGTGGTGAGGCTGGACAACATGGACATGCGGTCGTGGGGACCGATCATGAAACAGCGCGGGACGCATGTGAGCCGTATTTCCTGCCGGATGCGCCAAGGCGGCAACCGGAGAGAAAAAGGCGATCAGAGCGAGGCTTACTGCCAGATAACGCTTCATGGAAGCACTCCGAAGTACAAGACCATCTACGTATCAGACGATCCAGGCTACCCTGCGGATTCGAAAACCTTCCATGAACTCCGTACAGAGCCTCCTGGTTCCAACAAAAGATTTGGATGCCGATGAGGAGAAGCCGCATCGCCCCCGACAAGATGGATGCTGGAATCGTCCCCTAATCGACTGGACGGTCGACCTGACTGAGGTACACCTGTTCTACACGTTCCACGGTATCGATCTCGTCCAGCGGCTTATCTGTGCGTATGCGCAGGATGCGGGGAAACCGTAGGGCGAAGCCGCTGGCATGCCGATCGCTGCGCATGATGTTGTTGAAGGCGACCTCCAGGACGACCAAAGGCTCGACCGTTCGAAAGTGGCCGCGATCTTCGAGCGTATGCAGCTTGAGGAACTCAGTGAGCTCCCCGATTTCGACATCCGTCACCCCGGAGTACGCTTTTCCTACATTGAGCAACTCTCCCTGGGCTCCTCGTACCGCGAAGGTGTAGTCGGAGAGGAATGCCGCACGCCGTCCGTGCCCGTATTCGGCGCCGGTGATGACTACATCCAGGCTCGCCAGTTCACGCTTGAGCTTAACCCAGGCCAGCCCGCGGCGGCCCGGCTGGTAGGCGGAGTCTGCTGCCTTCAGCATCACACCTTCATTGGCGCGGGCGCGAGCATCCGCATACGCGCGGTCGATATCTTCTGCGCTCTCGACGAGCCGGGTCGGGGAGATCATCAGACGGGGCAGCCCTGGTTCGCGCGCCTCCTCAAAGATCGTCCTCTGCTTGCCCTTGGCTCGCTCATCGACAGCAAACGGGGCTGTCACCCGGTGAACAATCCGCTCCACGAGCCCTTCCAGCCGATTGCGGCGCTCACGCAGGGGAAGGTCCAGCAGCAGATCTCCACCCGCATACATGAGGTCGAACGCCATGAACACGACGGGAACCTGCCTTCTCACCTCGTTCGAGACCTTCTTCCGCCCGATCCTCGATCCCAGGACGGCAAACGGCAAGGCACGCGGCGTTACAGGACCTTCCGGCGTTCCATCGATTGTGGCCTCGAAGTCCCAGGCGAGGATCTCGCCGTCGAGAATCATGGCTCCGTGGACATCGGGCATCACGCATCCGAACGCCTCAGCCAACTCTGGAAAGCTTTCAGTGATGTCCTCCCGATTCCGCGAGTAGATGGCGACCCGGGCCGGGTTGTCAGGATCGCCGCAATGGATCTGCGCCCGCATCCCGTCATATTTATCTTCGAGAAAAGCATGGATTACGTGCTCCGGAGAGGCTGCCTCGTGGCGCTCTAGGGCATGGATGGCCTCTTCAACAACGTCGGCTTCCTGGCCGCTCGGTTTCGATCTCCGTTTCGGCTTCTCCGGCGGCTCCGGCTTGGCGGTAAAACGGGCCACAGCCTCTTCCGGCGTCTCCACCGGGCTGGCCAGCATGAATCCAAGCGGATGGAACAGACGCATCCTTGCCTCGGCGAGCGTGCCTTCGAACGCCCGCGAGACCGCCGCGCTCAAATCCGCTTCCAGCATGACGGCATGACGGACCGCCTTCACCTCGGTCGCCGCGCCGTCCCCACGGGCCTCGGTGGCGGCAACCGCAATCGCCTCCTCCACGAGGCTTTGCTTTACCCCAATGCGCATATCGCCAAGCATCAGCTTGAGCAGATACTTGACCTCGAGCGCGGAGCCGCGGCCAAGCAGTTCTTCGACCAACGCCTTGCGCGCCGCGGTGGTCCTGGCGACGGCCATGGCGGCGAACGCCTCCGCCACCTCCCGCAGGGTCAGGTCGTGTGCCCGATCCGGAGCCTGCGGCAGCAGGTCGAACGCCGCCGCTCCGAGGTCTCCGTGCCGCCGGTAGGCTGCCGTAAGCGCGGCGTCGGTCGCGTGGCTGACGTTAAGGACAGCTCCTGTCAACAGGGCACCCCCCGCGTTGAGCTTGCGTGGATCAGCTTCTGGAAACGGGAGGCCCGCAAGGTACAAGGCGAAGAGCCCGGCTTCCGCTGCGCCCGACTCGCAATGGACGCTGCCGATCGCCTCTGCGATGGCGGCTCGCTTCTTCAGCCGGCTTGCCTCTCCAGCAAGCTTTTCCGCCAGCGTTGCGACCCCAAGAAAGCTTGCCATGATCCCTTTCCGATCCAGTGGTGGGATGACAGCCCCCTCGCCTTTTCTATATGCAACAGCTTCGGTTACAGGCAGGGGTACCCCCCCTACTGCCTGGGCGCAAACCTTTTATAATGAAGGAGTTACGGCTGACAGCCCCCGGCAAAGTATTCAAAACAAGCGACTTACGAGTAAATATTAGAGAAGAAACGACTTAGCGGAAGCAGCCAACGAAGGAGGGGGGTTGCAGGTAAACGTTACTCCGCAGCTCCATCTCACCTCTTTATTGTAAGCGTTCAGGTATATCTCCTACGCCAATGCAACTTGTTGCTATATATAGAGTTGCACGATTTACCTCTTGACAGAACACGACGACTTCCAAACGGGAGCTGCGCGGAGGGCTGCTGGTAAAGATGCTGTGCGAACCCTTGGAGTTCGCGGTACCATCTAAGTTGTGATGGATGCGACCAACATTTCGTTTGAGGCGTGCCTCCACTCGGCGGGCAGGCCCCTCTCGGCCCGCTTCGGCTTCGCCTAGCTGCGCCTCCCGGTTCCGCCCCCCTTCACCCACTCTCTTTTTGCTTTACAGATTCCTGCCTGCGCAGGTGGAGACCTCATGTTCGACCGTTTGGAACAGCTTGAAGCGCGCTACGAAGACCTTGGCCGCCAGCTCTCTGACCCTACCCTGGTTCAAGACCAGAAGAAGTTCCAGGCTACCGCCAAGCAGCACCGCGACCTGGAGCCTACGGTCGAGAAGTACCGGGAGTACCGCAAACTTCTCGACGGCATTGAAGAGACCAGAGCCATGCTGGCCGACTCCGACCCCGAGGTCCGGGCGATGGCGGCCGATGAGCTCGCCTCGCTGGAGCCCCGGCTTGGCCCTGTGGAGGAGGCGCTGAAGGTTCTGCTTTTGCCGAAGGACCCGAACGACGACAAGAACATCATTATTGAGTTGCGCGCCGGGACCGGCGGCGACGAGGCGGCGCTCTTTGTTGCGGAGGTGTTTCGGATGTATCTGCGGTTCGCCGAGCAGCACAAATGGCGGGTTGAGGTGCTCTCGCAGTCCGAGAGCGGCATTGGCCAGGGCTTGAAGGACGTGACGGCGATCTTTGAAGGGGAGAAGGTGTATTCGCAGATGAAGTACGAGTCCGGCGTCCACCGCGTGCAGCGCGTTCCCGCGACCGAGACGCAGGGCCGCGTCCACACCTCCGCGATCACGGTGGCGGTGCTGCCGGAGGCCGAGGAGGTAGACATCAAGATCGAGGCCAAAGACCTACGGATCGACACCTTCTGCTCCTCCGGACCGGGCGGCCAGTCCGTGAACACCACCTACTCGGCGATTCGCATAACGCACCTGCCTACGCAGACGGTGGTTTCCTGCCAGGATGAGAAATCGCAGATCAAGAACCGCGAGAAGGCGATGCGGGTGCTGCGGGCGCGGCTGTATGAGGTGGAGGCTGAGCGCATCCACCAGATTCAGGCCAAGGATCGCAAGGCGCAGGTGGGCTCGGGCGATCGGTCGGAGAAGATCCGTACGTACAATTTTCCTCAGAACCGCCTGACCGACCACCGGATCGGGTTGACCAACCACCAGCTCGCGATGGTGATGGAAGGCCAGCTGCAGCCGACGATCGATGCCCTGATAGCGTTTGATATTGCCGAGAAGATGAAGGGCGAGCCGGCGAGCGTCTGACGGACGATTCGTG
>CAXUNW010000004.1:1865-14379 GCA_964252505.1 uncultured Acidobacteriaceae bacterium | reverse complement strand
GGGGGCCTAAGTCACGGGGGGGGGCCGTGTCCGCCGAGTCGATACGATAGATTGCGCGGCATTCATTACAATAGGGGCGCCGCAAGAGTTCGCGTCCGGGGGCCTCTATTCCAGCCAGAGCCAAGCCGTCTCCGACCGTGCCATCCCGGGCCGCAGGCCCTCGTGGCCGTGCGCTTTCTCCGGCTGAATCTTCGTTGGCCGCGCGCGCGCACACACTGACGGCCGCGGCAGTCCGGGCGGGCCGCGGCGGCACAGGGCTCCAGACGGAGGCCGAGGCGGAGACCGAAGCCTCCGAACTCGGCGGCGCAGCCGCGCTCCATCCTGTTTCTACGCAGAAGACCTTCGATTTCGCGCGGATACGCATCCACACCGGGGAGGCGGCGGACCGCGCGGCCCGGGCGGAGTCGGCCCGCGCCTTCGCCCGGGGCAACGACGTCTTCTTCGCCGAGGGGCAGCTGGATCTTGCGACGGCGCCGGGACGCACCCTATTTGCGCATGAGCTCGTCCATGTGGCGCAGCACGGGAACCAGCCCGGCGGGCTGCAACCGGAGGTGCGGCGGCAATCGTGGTCCGACGACGTGGCGGCGGCGTACGACAAGAAGAAATGGGCCGTTTACCATGCCATGATCGAGGGCATGCAGTCTGCCAAGCGGGCGGCGATCGGCGCGGCGCGGGCGGGTTTGCCGCATCTTCCGGAGTGGGCGCGCGGCTCCGCGGGAACGCTTCTCGATGTCGCGGACTTCACGGCCGACATGATCTTCGCGCTTTGCCTTGTGCTGATCGGGCTGGCCGTGGGCTTTGTGCAGGGGATCGCGGGTTTGATTTCCGGGCTTGCGAAGCTGGCGGCCGGGCTGGTGAAGATCACGGTCGACCTGATTGCGGCGGCGGTCGGGAAGGGGGAATCGTTCAAGCAGGATCTGGACGACATTGCCACCGCGGCAAAGAACTTGCTGCCGGGCTTGAAGGCGCGGATTGAGGCGCTGAAAGAGCGGTATATGAAGGCGAGCCCCGAGGACCAGGTTTTGATTGGCGGCGAGATGATCGGCGAGATTGAGGCGTTTCTGGCCACCTTCGCCTTTGCGGGAGCGAAGGGAGGCCAGGTGGGTTCGATCGCGGTTCCTACTGTCAAGCTGTCGACGAAGGTGGTTGCACTCGAGGTGGGCGAGGTTGCGACGGCGGTCACGGTTCCCCAGGTTGCCATCGCGACGACCCAGGTTGCGGTCAAGCCGCTGGCGGAGGCGGGGGTGATCGCGATGCAAGCCTCCGCGCTGGGAGGCCCGCCGGGCCACGGCGTGGCGACGGCTGCACGCGGTGGAGCGACGGGCCGCAAGGCTTTCCAGAAGCCGCTGACGCCGGAAGAGATTGACCAGGCGGTGAAGCCGATCGATCCGGCGCGGAACCCCGCATTGAAGGGAGGCGGCCCCGCGCCGCGAACCACAAAGGCCGCCGCGGCAGCCGCCAAGGCAGCGCAGCTCGACCTTACCGGCGTGATCCAACGCGCCATGCAACTGCTGAAGGCGCGCAAGGTGACCGGGCTGCCGCCGCATCTTTATGGCACGAAACTTCATGCGGCTGTCCGCGAGGTGATCGAGGCCGAAGGCGGGGGCGCCGCGGACTGGGAGGTGATCGCCGAACGACGGCTCGGCGATAGCGTGGCCCTTCGGCCCGAGAGCGCCAGGCTTACGGTCGGTCAGTACATCAAGCGCAACGGACTGACGGGCCAGTATCCGGCGCTTCGCGAAGACTTTCTGAATACCGCGCTGGCCGAGACCAAGCCCGACCTGCTGGTCCGGGCTCCTAACGGCCAGAAGCTCCTCTGGGACCTCACCTCGCAGCTTGAAGCGGAACATCTGGCCAAGACCATGTTCTACGGACAGGTCGCCGGCCTGGAAGAAGGAGGCATGGTCCGCATCAGCGAGGATTACTGGAGGACCATCAGTGGCAAGTAGCCCGCGCCTCCTTTTCTTGCTGCTGGGTGGAAGCCTGCTTTCCGGGGCGGCACAGATGCCGGCTCATCCCGGGCCGCCCCCGCTGCAGACGGTTCTTGACCGGCTTGAAGCGAACTACATCGAGTACACCCGCTCCGTGCCGAACCTGTTTTGCGATGAGCATGTCAACTCCGCTTACGGGCCGGTCGCTTCGTTCGTCAAGCCGCTGCAGGCCGTCACGGAATCCACCTTCCGACTGCAACGGATTACCGGACCGGATAAGAAGCCGATGCTGAAGGAATCGCGCGACATCAAGACGATCGACGGCAAAGCGGTTGCCACAGAGACCGTTGGCGGGCCTTCCATCCTGTCGGGCGTGTTCGGCAGCGCGCTCGGCCTGGTTTCCAGCGGCGAAAGCGCCTGCATGCGCTACAGGATGCACCCACGGCTCGTTGGCTCACGGCCTGAGGACCGCCGTATTGTCATCGACTTCGCCATGCTGCCGAAACGTGGCCGCGATCCATTGTGCGGAACGCGGGAGTCGGAGGGCCGGGCCTTCATCGACCCCGCAACCCTCCGTCTCCGCCGCATCGAGGTGAAAACGCTCGGTTACGAGATTCGGCCGGACATTCTTGGCGAGTGGGACTGGTCCGCGGACTACGATCCCATCTTGTTCGACGGCAAACCCTTCTGGTTGCCGCGGACCATCGACTCGAGCGCCGTTGCGTACGGCCGGAACGCGATGGCGTGGACCTTTTCGGCGCGTTATAGCGGCTGCCATCAACTGGCCGTGAAGAGCCGCATTTTAACGGGTGCTACCACGGAAGTGTCTCCGGCGAGCGAGCCAACGCCGGCGCAGCCCACGCCGCCCTAGCGGCATCGGGCTTGCTTCCCCAAAGCCGAAACACTGGCGCATTCCGCCGGTTCTGCTGGTGGTCAATGCATCCTTACAGGGGCCGCAACCTTCCTACATGGGGGTGCGCGCGTTCGCTGAACCCGCCCGTCAGCAACGGCGCCTCGCGTAGGATGCCTATAGACGCAACAACCAGAAAACAGAGGCATCAGAGATGGAATTTCATATCGCGCGAAGCGCAAGACAGCGGTATCAGGTCGACGAAACCCTCTTCAACTATGTCGGCAACGTGGTGTTCGGCGATGTGCTCGCCAGCCGCAAGCTCGCCCAGAGGATGACGGAGAGCCGTGCGGCGGAGGCGGCGGCCGGGAGTGTGCCGCAGCCGGTAAATGCCGGGGCACTCTTCGCGATGGGGCTGATCGACGAGCTGAGCCATGCGCTGATCGCCCGGTACCGGGATTCTGTGGACCCCGATGTGCTTGCCGCCGCGATCGAGTGGTTCGAGGCGAACCTCTCGGAAAAAGAGGTTGATGCGCTGCTGCGCACCTTCGTGGCGGAGTTCCCCAACGTGGCCGTTTTCCGTGGCGAGGAGACAGTCGACGCATGGCTCGCAAAGACGGACAACAGCCCTACCAACCGCCAGGCCGCGCTCGAAGAGCTGCTGATGCTTTGGCTCGGCAACGCCAATCCCGCCTACCGGCCCTTTCACGAGCTGTTTAACGATCAAGAGCTGAAGGCAAAGACCGTTTATACCCAGCTCACCGCCCGGCTTGGCGACTTCTTCGCGACACGCCCCCCAGTGGGTCCGGACGGCGAGAGTCTTCTCGACGTTCTCCGCGCCCCGATGCTGGCGGCGCCGGACTCTCTGAGCGGTCAGCTCGACTTTATTCGGGAGAACTGGCTTTCCTACATCGGCGACGAGGTGCGCCAGATTCTGCTGGCCACCGACGTCCTCCGCGAGGAGGAGATCGCCATCTGGACGCGCTTTCACCCGCCGGTGGCCGGCAACCAGGGTGCGTGGAGCCAGGATGGACCGCGTGACTGGGGCATGCTCGGATTTGCCGGCGACGAGTATCAAGGCTTCGAGGAGTATCGTGGCGACGATGCGCGACGCCGGGCCCTCCGCGAGGCCGCTGCCAAAGGTCTTCAGGAAGCGCCGGTGAACGAGTACGAGGCCTTCAGCCAGGACCAGGCATGGATGCCCACGGTGGTCCTGCTTGCGAAGAGCACCTACGTCTGGCTCGAGCAGCTCTCCAAGCAGTACGGTCGTCACATTCACCGGCTGGATCAGATTCCGCAGGAGGAGCTGCATACCCTGGCCGGCCGCGGCATGAACGGACTGTGGCTGATCGGTCTGTGGGAGCGCAGCGTGGCGTCGCAGACCATCAAGCGGATGCGTGGCCAGGCAGACGCGGTAGCCTCCGCCTACTCGCTGCGCGACTACCGCATTGCCGAGGATCTTGGCGGCGAACCGGCCTACGAGGTGCTGCGCGACCGAGCCCGCGCCGCCGGCATCCGGCTCGCGAGCGACATGGTGCCCAACCACATGGGCATCGACTCCACCTGGGTGATCGAGCACCCGGACTGGTTCGTTTCGCGACCGGAAAGCCCTTTTCCGGTATACCGCTTCCAGGGTCCGAACCTCTCACCGGACGATCGCGTTGAGATACGCATCGAAGACCACTACTTCGACCAGACCGATGCCGCCGTGGTCTTCGAGCTCAAGCAGCGCAGCTCCGGGCGTACGGACTACGTCTATCACGGCAACGACGGAACGACGTTCGCCTGGAACGACACGGCCCAACTCAACTACTCCCGCGCCGACGTCCGCGAGCACGTAATCCAGACGATCCTCCAGGTTGCGAGGCTCTTCCCTATCATCCGCTTCGACGCCGCCATGACGCTGGCCAAGAAGCATGTGCAGCGGCTCTGGTTTCCGCTTCCCGGAGAGGGCCGCTCCATTCCCTCCCGGAACGAGGACGCCATGCTGCAGGAGGAGTTCGATGCCCTGATGCCGAATGAGTTCTGGCGTGAGGTGGTGGACCGCGTCGCTGTGGAGGTTCCCGGCACGCTGCTGCTGGCCGAAGCGTTCTGGCTCCTTGAAGGCTACTTTGTCCGCACCCTCGGGATGCATCGCGTGTACAACTCCGCGTTTATGAACATGCTGCGCGACGAAGAGAACGCCAAGTACCGCTCGTACCTGAAGAAGACCATCGAGTTCGATCCCGACATCCTCAAGCGCTACGTCAACTTCATGTCCAACCCCGACGAGCGTACCGCCATCGACCAGTTCGGCTCCGGCGACAAGTACTTTGGCTGCGCCACGCTGATGGCCACCCTTCCCGGCCTGCCCATGTTCGGGCACGGCCAGGTGGAGGCCTATACCGAGCGCTACGGCATGGAGTACAAGCGCGCCAAGTTCGACGAAACGCCAAACCAGGACCTGGTTGCCCGCCATCAACGAGAGATCATGCCGCTGCTGAAAGACCGCGCCCTCTTCGCGGAATCGGCCTTCTTTCGCATGTACGACTTCAACACCGGGGGCGGCATCGACGAAAACGTCTTCGCCTTCTCCAACCGCGAAGGCGACCGCCGGGCCGTCATCCTCTTCAACAACAGCCTCAACTCCACCCATGGCACCATCCACTGGTCTGTCGAGCAGGTCGACAAGGGTTCCGGCCTTTTGCGCGGCGACACTCTGGGCGATGCCATCCAGCTTCCCTGGGGCGAGCAGGCCGTTGTCAGCTTCCGCGATTCCGCGAGCGGCCTGGAGTATCTTCGCTGGTCCCGCGACCTGCGGGAGTCCGGGGTGACGATGGCGCTGCGCGGCTATCAGTACGTGGTTCTCCTCCACTGGCAGGAGCGCCGCGCCAGCGAAGGCCAGCCCTGGGAGCGTCTTTGCGACGCGCTCCAGGGGGTTGGCGTTCCGAGCCTTGCCGAGGAGCTTGATCGGCTTCGTTTGCGTCCCGTGCATGACGCGCTGCGGAGCGTCCTTGACCCGAGCGCCATCGCTGGCTTGATCGCCGTGGAACGACCCGCCGACGCCGACCCTGAGCCCGAGACTGAGACTGAGGGCGAGACCGTACAGGAGGCCGCGCCGCCCAGCCTGGCTCCCTCTGCGGACAGCGCCGCCACGAAGCCGGACGTGGACGATCTCCCCGCGCCCGCGAAGCCCCCCTCGGATCCTGAGGGCGATCGGACGCCGTCCGCGACGGCGGCCATCCCCGGCCCGCTTGATGGTCTGCTGGATCGCGCTGACCGCTTTTACGCCGCACTTGCCGCGCTGGAGCCGCAACTCGCTCCAGCGAACGAGCTGAAGACGCTACGCATACGACTTGAGGGGCGTCTGCGGCAACTGGAGGTCCTGCCCACTGTCGCGCTCGGCGTCGACGGCCATCGGGCGATTCCGGCCGGACCGACGGCAGAGGCTGACCCGGCGATGTGGGCGCCGGTCGTGGCCTGGTGCGTCCTGCGGCCGGTTTCGGAGGCCTTCAACACGGCGCAACTCCGTCACGCCCTGGCCTCCAGCTTTACCGCGTTCGGCATGGCAACCGAGGACACGTGGAAGTGGGCGGCGCGTGTCGGCCTGCTGCTGTTCTCGCGGGCATCGGCTCCTCCGACCAGCTTCGCGAACCTTCCGGAGGCCTTCTGGGAGGATCCGGAGGTGCGTTGGCTTACCGGCGTGACGGAGGCCGGTGGCAAGGTCTACTTCCATAAGGAGGCGCTGGAGCAGATGCTCGTTTGGCTGAGCCTTCCTCCTCTCCTCGAGCACCCGGATGAGGCTTCAGCGGTTGCCGCTCACCTGGCCGAAGACTTCCGGCGCGCTCGCCTGGGCGGCTACCAGGTGGCCCATGTGTTGGCAGGCACCCAGCCGTCGGACGAGGTGAGCACCGCGATTACACCCGCCCTAGAGGAGACGGTGGAAGAAGAATCCGACCCGGCCTTCAAACCCTGAGCGTTCTTCGTTTCAGCCCCGGGCCGAGTAGGCTTTCTCCTCCCAGCGCAGCATCTGGCGGAATCCGGGGATGCATGTCTCTGCATCGATGCGAATGAGCTCGATGCCGGCAATCTCAGCGAAGTCCTCAAGATGTTCCATCGTAAGCGCCTGGCTGAAGCTGGTGTGGTGCGCGCCTCCCGCGTAGATCCAGGCCGCTGCCGCCACCTTGAGGTTCGGCCGGGGCACCCATACGGCGCGCGCGACCGGAAGCCTGGGCAGGGCTTGCTCGGGCTGGATGACGTCCACCTCGTTCACGATGATGCGGAAACGCTCGCCCATGTCCACCAGCGACGCGCAGACGGCGGGCCCGTCAGGCGCGGTAAAGACGAGCCGCACGGGGTCCTCCTTGCCGCCGATACCCAGCGGATGGACCTCAAGCGACGGCTTGTTCGCGGCGATGGACGGGCAGATTTCCAGCATGTGCGACCCAAGCACCTTCGGCGTGCCGCTGAAGTCGTAGGTGTAGTCCTCCATGAAGGAGGTGCCGCCGGGCAGGCCACGGGCCATGACCTTCATCGTACGGACCAGCGCGGCGGTCTTCCAATCGCCTTCTCCGCCAAAGCCGTAGCCATCTGCCATGAGACGCTGGGTCGCGATCCCGGGAAGCTGGGCGAGACCATGCAGATCCTGAAAGTTGTCCGTGAAGGCGCCGTAGCCGCCTTCCTCAAGAAAAGCCCTGAGACCAAGCTCGATTCTGGCGGCAACCTTGAGCGAGTCGGGCCGATCATGTTCGCGAGCGATCGAGTATGCATCGCGGTAGGCGAGAACCAGGCGGTCCACATCCGCATCGCTGACGTCGCGGGTGCGGGCTACCAGATCTCCCACGCCATGCGCCTGAACGCTGTAGCCGAGCTTGACCTGGGCGGCCACCTTGTCGCCCTCGGTGACGGCGACCTCCCGCATGTTGTCGCCGAAGCGCGCGACCTTCAGGTTCTGAGACTCATGCCAGCCTGCCGCAGCGCGGGTCCATGCGCCGATCTCCGCGACGGTCTGCGGATCCTGCCAGAAGCCGACGACAACCTTTCGGGCCAGGCGGAGCCGCGCCGTGATGAACCCGAACTCGCGGTCGCCATGCGCTGCCTGATTGAGGTTCATGAAATCCATATCGATGGTCGACCAGGGCAGCGCCTGGTTGAACTGCGTATGCAGATGGAGGATGGGCCTGGTTAGCCGGGAGAGCCCGGCGATCCACATCTTGGCTGGGCTAAAGGTGTGCATCCAAAGCACTAAGCCGATGCACTCGACGGTACTGCTGGCCTCCCGGCAGAGGCCGCTGATCTCGTCGGAGGTGGTCATGACGGGTTTTGCGACGATGCGATAGGGGATGGCGGGCTGGGCGTCGAGGCAGGCGGCGATTTCCTGTGAGTTTTGTGCGACTTGCGCGAGGGCTTGAGCGCCGTAGAGGTGCTGGCTGCCGGTGACGAACCAGAGTTCAAGCGGTTTCATGGCGTTTCCTTGTGGTGTTTTGCTGGGTCGATGCGGGGCGGATGGATGGCTAGAGCGGCAGGGCGAGGACGGCGCCCCAGTTGAGGCCTACACCGAAGGCGGAAAAGAGGATGGGCGCGGCGAGCGCCGCGGGGTAGGCCGCGCGCCACTCGGCAGCAGCGATGAGCATGGAGGCGGAGCTGGTGTTGCCGTAGCGGTCGATATTCGAGAAGAAGCGGTCGACGGGGGCCTTGAGGGTCTGGGCGATGCGGGTGATGAGGTTGAGGTTGGCCTGGTGGAGCAGGAACGCACCAATGGATTCGGCGGAGAGCGCGTTGCGCGTAAGCAACTCGGCCATCGCTTCGGGCATTTTTCGGGTCGCGTGGCGGATGATGACCGAGCCTTCCATATAGATGCGACCGTTCTGCACGCCGAGGGCCTCCGCGGAGTTGCCGTCGGTGTGCAGGCAGGAGTCGGCGATGCGGGCGAAGCCCTGGGTGGGGGAGACGAGGGCAGCGCCCGCGCCGTCGCCGAAGAGGATGGCCGTGTTGCGGCCTTCCGGAGTCGGTTCGATGCGGCGCGACATGATCTCGGCGCCGAGGACAAGGATGTTGCCGAGCCCTGCGGCAAGCCGCGAGGCAAGCGACAGGGCGGTCAGCGAGCCGGCGCTGGCGATCGGAAGATCGAGGGCGGGCGTGCCGTTGAGGCCAAGCAGCGCGGCGATGGTGCTGGCCGGGCCCGGGCAGAAGCGGTCGGGCGAGCCGGAGGCGACGAGAATCAGGCCGATGTCCTCCGGGGCCAGGTCCGCGCTTGCCAGGCAGTCGCGGGCCGCCGCCGCGCCGAGGGTTGCGACGGTATCGGCCTCGCACGCATAGCGTCGCTGCCGGATGCCCGACTGCGAAAAGATCCACTCCGGCTCAACGCCCAGCGAGGGTGCAAGCTCCTCGTTGGTGACGATGCGATCGGGCAGGCAGGTTCCGAAGGCGCGGAGGAAGGCCATCTATTTGCCCTTACTCTCGAGATACTGCTCAACCTTGGCGATCGTGTCGAACTTGCGGGCGGAGAAGTCGGAGTCGGGTATGGTGACGCCGAACTCCGTTTCGAGACCGGTGACGAAGTCGGTAAGCGCGAAGGAATCGAGCAAGCCCGAGGTAAAGAGGCTCTCCTCCGGCGCAGGGTTGATGGGCTGGTCGGCGACGGACTGAAGCACTTTGAGGATGCCGGGTCTCTTATCCATGGGAGTGAGGCTCTTTCTTTTTGCGGTTTGCCGCGGAGAGTCTTGTCGGTGCGGGGCTGCCTGTGATCTTTCAGCCATCGCTGCCTGTGTTCTTCTAGCGATCATAGAGCAGGCGGATGCGCCCCGTTCGCCGGCCCCCGTCGCCCCATAGGCGGGATTGGGAGAGCAAGTGCGGCGGTGTTGGTCTGCTGGAAGGTGGCGTAAGCGGCCATGAGGTCGCGGAAGAGAGCCTCTGCCAGCGCGCGGTAGCCTGGCCCGGTGAGATGGGTGCGATCGCCCTGGGCCAGGCCGGCGGAGACCCATCGGATCATGGCGCCGGGTCCGCCCATGCGGGTGCGCTCGTCATAAAAGGCGCAGTTATAGAGGTGGCAGGCCTGGCGCTGGTCGGCGATGATGCGGTCGGTCCCACCGAAGGTGTGCCACGCGGCGCGGCGTCCCCGACCGGCCTTCAAGGCGCGGTCATAAGGCCCAAGCACCAGGATGGCCGCGGCGGGAACGATGCGATGCAGGTTCTGCAGGAGACGGTGGAACTGGAACACGTAGTCTTCGTTCGAGCCGGGCGACTGCGCGGCTTCGTTGGTCCCGTAGGCAAGAACGATCAGCGCCGGGTCGCGCTGACGGAGGTACTCGCCGAAGAGCGCCTGGTTCCAGCGCAGCATCAGGGTGGCCACGGCGCCGTTGATACCGAGACATTCATAGGTGATGCCGGGCTGCTCGGTGACAAGGCCCAGCAGCCGCACGGGCGCGTGGTCCAGCGTGGTGAGTTCGAAGCTATGCTCGCCCGGGGTGCAGGCATAGGTGAGGGTTCCGGCGCCGCGGGCGGAGGACGCGGGCTCGGCCGGAGGGTATCCCGAGGCACCGGCTGCGGTGGGCTGCCCGCCGCCAGTGTCGATGTCGGAGAGAAAGACGCCGTTGTCGGTAAGGCGGAGGCGGCCTCCCTCCGGCTGACGCAGATACTGCACCTGCAGGGTCGTGCAGGTGGTCCCGAGGCTGACGGTCTCGCCCGGCTGGGTGGTCGAGATGCCGATGCCGCCAAGGCCGAGGTCGCCGTCGCCCAGTTGGGTGAACCGGTTGCCCTCGGTCAGCCAGCCGGAGCTCTGTGCGCGACTCGATCCGGCGAGATGGTAGCCCGCAAAGGGATGGCCCGGATACTGGAAGCCGAGGCCGCCGTTGCCGAAGCGGGATTGAAGCTGGGCGCGCAGGTCGCCGGTGAAGAGGTCAGCGGCGGTGTGGGAGTC
Source organism: uncultured Acidobacteriaceae bacterium (assembly GCA_964252505.1). GTDB lineage: Bacteria > Acidobacteriota > Terriglobia > Terriglobales > Acidobacteriaceae > Edaphobacter. The sequence goes on along the minus strand of CAXUNW010000004.1, from coordinate 3,701 downwards.
TCCAAACTGCAGGACCCGCACGGTCGCCGGGATGGGCGAATCGGCACCCAGGGCATCCGGCGACCGGGCCTGGTGGGCCGCGAGCACACGAAAGAAAGGAGCAAGCGCCTGGGCGTTATAGAAGGGGCTGGCCGGGGCTTCCGCAAGCTGGGTGCGGGTGGATTCGGTGGCGGCGATGGCGCTGTCGGGTGCGACGTAGGCCGGGGCGGAGCGGGAGGGCGTACGCGAGCCACGCCTGGCAAGCGGTTTGGCGTGGCCCGGCTTGGCATGTTTACCGGCGGTTGGGGGTGTTGCGCGGCGGCTCGATCTCGGGGCCGGCTTCGCGGGCTTCTTCCTGGTGGCGGCCGCCCCGGCGGAGGGCAGCAGGGTGAGGAGCAGGAGCATGGCCAGCAGCCCTCGCGTGGACCGGCATATAAGCCGCGCCCGAGGAATGCTTGCCGACGCGTGGGACCAGAGGGACGCGGCAGAGGCCCGCGGGGAACTCCGATGTTGCTGGGCCGACCAGGAGGCAACAGGCTGTGCAACGTCTCCGGCGATGACGCGCGGCCTAGACGGAGACGGGATACGTCGGGGAGACAGCAGGATCATGCTTGAGGGGCTTCCGGCGTTGCGTTCTGGGGTAAGGTAGCGGGTGGTGGTGACGGCGCCGGCATGGACTCGCCGGCGGCAGAGGGCTTAGGTTTGGACGTCGCAGCGGGCGTCGGGGTGGGTTGCCCCGGGGGTGACGACCGGAGATCGGGCTGTGCGGCGACATTTTGCGGGCCTGTCTTCGCGGCAAGGCCCAGATACCGATCGTACGCGGAGGCGAGGTCGTGCACGAAGAGCCGGGCTACGATGGCGGCGCCCTGGGGCGTGGGGTGGATGAGGTCTCCGGCGACCAGGCGCGGATGGCCGGTGTACCAGCGCGACATGGTGCCGTCTCCTCCCATGGCATTAAAGGTATCGAAGAACGCGCAGTTCAGCTCTGCGGCGACGCGCTGCTGGATGGCGATGAGGCGGGGAATGGTGTCATACGTCTCGATCTGGTCCACACCGGAGCGTCGGCCGCGGTCCATCGGGCTCATGATGAGGATCGGCACGCCGGGCAGGGCGGCACGGATGCGGGCGATGGAGGTCCGGAGGGTCGGTTCGTACTGCTTATCGACGTACGATCCGAAGCCGGACTCGTTTGTGCCGTAGTTGATGATGACGAGCCGAGGGCGGGTGTGCTGCAGCGCGGCGGCCCAGGCGGCGGCGTTGAAGCCGTTGGAGAGGACGGAGGTGCTGGCGCCGTTGAGCCCCAGCGAGTCATACAGGACCCCGGGCTGGCCAGTGAGCAGAGTTTCGCCGAAGAGGCGGACGCTGCCGCCCGTGGGCTTCAGGTCGATGGTCCTGGTTCCCGCCGGGAGGGCAAGGGTGTGCCAGCCGGGGCGGGGCGGCCCGTCGTCGAGGCTGGTCGGAAAGGTTTCGAGCGGGGCGCCATTGGCGGAGACGGCGAGCGAGCCGGCGTTTGGCCGTGCGAGGAAGGCGATCTCGATGGTCGCTCCAGGGTCGGCGGGAACCTTGAGGACGATGTGGCTCGATGCCTCCGGGGTTCCTTCAAAGCTCGCTCCGCCCAGACCGTAGACCTCTTCGCGGCCCTTGCCGACGGCGGTCGAGATGGTCCAGTTCTTGTCCGAGAGGTCGACGCCGCGGTGCTCATACCAGGCCCAGGGCCTGGCGGCGAGCAGGAAGCCCCGGCCTGCATCGCCGAAGCGCTGCTGCAGAAGCTCGCGGACGTCGCCGGTGATCAGGTCGGCTGTGGTGGGCGAGTCGCCATAGTGCAGGATGGTAAGGACCTCGCGGGATGTTCCCGTT
>CAXUNW010000004.1:0-1855 GCA_964252505.1 uncultured Acidobacteriaceae bacterium | reverse complement strand
GCGCGGAGGGCGGCTAAGAGAGGGGCGAGGGTGCGGCAGGGGTCCAGCAGGTAAGGGCTGATGGGCGTTTGGCGGCGACGCGGACGGCCATCGCCCGACCCGATTGCGGGGAGGGGACAGGCATCGGAGGGGTCCGGACCCTGCGTTGCGTGCTCCGTGGAGGGTTTCTGTTCCCCATTTCGCGGCTGCTGGATGCCGTTGAGCGGGGTTTTGGGCGGGATGGAGGCCGGGTTGCGCGGTAGCAGGGCAAGATGGGCGGCCTCCGGGAAGATGGATGGGCTAAGCCCTTTGCCGGGATCTACCAGGCGGTAGGCGGCGAGGACGGCAAAGGCGGTGGCGAGGGCGAGGGCGGTCTTTACGGGAAAGTTGGGCATGGCTAGAAGTTCCCGTAGATGAAGGTGGCGGAGCCGCGGCCGGAGAGGGTCTGAATAAGGAGGACGAGGGCGGCGAGGGCGGCGCCCTGGAGCCAGAAGGGCGCGCGGCCGAGGAGGTCGGCGCCGCAGTCGAGCAGCTTGATGGGCAGGCAATGGAGCGCGGCCGCCAGGAGGAGGACGCCGAGGATGGGAAGGGTGAGATTGTCGTGGGCCAGGCCCTGCGCGGTCGGCAGGGTGGCAAGGCGGCTGAGGATCTCGCCGGCGTTGGCGAGAGAGGAGGCGTTGAAGAAGATCCAGGTAAAGCAGACGAAGTGGAAGGTGAGCAGCGTGGCGAGGATGCGTCCCCAGGGCGTGGGCTTGTGGCCGCGCGGCTGCCGGTTCTTGTAGAGCCGGACGGCGGCGAGAGCAAGGCCGTGGAGCGCACCCCAGACCAGGAAGGTCCAGGCGATGCCGTGCCAGAGGCCGCCGAGCAGAAAGGTGACGATGACGGTATAGATGTAAGACGTCATGGGGCGCTTGCGGCGATTCTGCGGGAGCCTCTCCTGGATGTAATCGCGCAGCCAGGTGGAGAAGCTGATGTGCCAGCGACGCCAGAAGTCCATCAGGTTGATCGCGAGATAGGGACGGTTGAAGTTTTCCGGCAGCCGCAGGCCGAGCAGAAGGCCGACGCCGAGGGCGATGTCGGTGTAGCCGGAGAAGTCGAAGAAGAGCTGCAGGGCGTAGCCGTAGACGGCGGCCAGCACCTCAAGGCCGCTGTAGAGGGTGGGCGTGTCAAAGACGCGGGTGACGAGGTTTTCGGCGAGGAAGTCGGCGATCAGCAGCTTTTTGACCAGGCCGACGCCGATGAGCAGCAGGGCGCGGCCGGCGAGCTCCTGCGTGAGTGCGGGCGGACGGGCGAGCTGGCGGAGGAAGTCGTGCAGGCGCAGGATGGGGCCGGCGACCATGGTGGGGAAGAAGAGCGCGGAAGCGAGATAGGCGGCGAGCGAGCGGGTGGGCTCGGCACCCTCCTCGCGGCGGTAGAGGTCGACGGTATAGGTGAGGGACTGGAAGCAGTAGAAGGAGAGCGAGAGGGTGAGGAGCCAGGCGAGGCGGTCGCCGACGGCGAAGGGGATGAGCTTGGTGGCGAGCAGCAGGCCCAGGTTGACCGTGAGGGAGACGGCAAGCAGGGCACGGCGGCGGCGAGGAGGAGCCGCGGGGGCGAGGGCGAGGCCGACCAGGTAATCGAGTGTGGCGGCGCCGGGGAGCAGAAGGTACAGGGCGCCAAACTTGGCCAGGAAGAACAGGTTGGCCGCGACCAGGATGGCGAGGCGAGCGGCAGAATGGCGCGCAAGAGCCCAGAAGAGGAGCCAGACAAGAAGAAAAAAGACAAAGAAGGCAGGGGTACTCAACAGCATGGGCGGAGCTCAGGCGGCGGAGTTTCGGTCGCTCGCTGATAGCAAGGGTATGCGGCGCGGGGCGTTGGCGGGAGGTATCGTTCGAGG
>CAXUNW010000003.1:33469-45437 GCA_964252505.1 uncultured Acidobacteriaceae bacterium | reverse complement strand
GCTGGGTGAGGTGTGCGTGACGCCGGTCTTTACGGCACATCCGACGGAGGTCGCGCGGCGGTCGGTGATGTTCAAACGTCGGCGGATTTCGGATTTGCTGGAGGCTCTGGACCGGGTTCCGCAGGCGGAGGCGACGCTGCATGGCCTTGAGCGAGAGGTGCTGGCGGAGATTACGGCGCTGTGGCAGACCGACGATGTGCGCAGCGAACGGCCGACGGTGCGGGATGAGATACGGATGGCGCTCGATTACTACGAGTCCTCCCTGTTTGACACGCTGCCGGTGCTGTAGGCGGCGCTTGAGGCTGAGTACGGCGAGGCTCCGGCGAAGGTACCGCAGGTGGTGAGCTTCGGATCCTGGATCGGGGGGGACCGGGACGGGAACCCGTTTGTCACGCCGGCGGCGACGCGGGAGGCTCTGGCGATGGCAAAGGCGTTGCTGATGGGGCATTACCGGCGGCAGCTGCAGATGGTGTTTGAGCAGCTGGCGAGCTCGACGCAGCAGGCGGGCGTGTCGGAGGGGCTGACCGAGCTGCTGGCGCGGTATGGCGGGGAGATGCGGGGATCGGGGCAGGCAAGCCTGGAGTCGCGGTTTCCGTTTGAGTCGGTGCGGCTGGCGATTGTGTACATGATGATGCGGCTGGGGAGTGTGCCGCAGAGCGCGGCGATCGGCGCGGTGACGGGCGGACTGACGCCGTATATGCGCGGCGCGGAGATGCTGGCGGATCTGGAGGCGATTCGAACAAGCCTGAGGGAGAACCGCGGGGAACGGCTGGCGCGGATGCTGATCGAGCCGCTGATGATGGAGGTGCGGACGTATGGGCTACACCTGCAGACGCTCGACATCCGGCAGCATGCGCGGGTTCATGCGCAGGCGATGAAGGAGCTTGGAGGGTGGCGGGCCCCGGTGGCGGGGCAGCCGCTGGAGGTGCCTCCGGCGCTGACGGCGCAGACCCAGGAGGTGCTGGACACCTTCCGGGCGATTGCCGAGCTGAAGCGGGAGTATGAGCCGGAGACCATCCGGATTCATGTCATCAGCGGGGCGACGTCGGCTGAGGATGTGCTGCAGGTGGTGTGGCTGGCGCGTCTGGGTGGGGTGCGAGTGGAGGCCGAGGGAGACGACCCTGGGTTGATGCCTGTGCCGCTGTTTGAATCGATCGAGGACCTGCAGGCGGGTCCGGCGATCTGCCGGGAGCTTTGGACGTCTGAGGCCTACAAGCCGCTGCTGGCGAGCTGGGGCGGCCGGCAGGAGGTGATGCTGGGGTACTCGGACTCAAACAAAGACGGCGGCATGATTGCGTCGACGTGGGAGATCTACAAGGCGCATCGAGGACTGCACACGGTGGCGCGGGAGTGCGGGGTGACGCTGCGGCTGTTCCATGGGCGCGGCGGAACGGTAGGCCGGGGCGGGGGGCCGACGCATCGGGCGATCTTTGCGCAGCCGATGGACAGTTTCTCCGGCGAGATGCGGATCACCGAGCAGGGTGAGGTACTGAACTGGAAGTACTCGGACGTTGTGCTGGCGGAGCGAAACCTGGAGCTGATGGTGGCGGCTTCGCTGGACGCAGTTGTGAGGCCGGATGCGATGGCCGGGGGCGGCGCGCGCCTGACGGGGGTTCTGCGGCCGGAGTGGGAGGCTGCGCTCGATGCGCTTTCGGCCGACTCGTATGCGTTCTACCGGAAGCATATTGTGGACGATCCGGAGGTCTTTACGTACTTCGAGCAGGCGACGCCGGTATCCGAGCTGGAGCATGCGCGGATCGGGTCGCGCCCGGCGCGGCGGACGGATGCGCAGGCGAAGCGATCGATGGCGGATCTTCGGGCGATCCCATGGGTGTTTGGCTGGATGCAGAGCCGGCAGCTGGTTCCGGCGTGGTTTGGGGTAGGCCATGCGCTTGCGGGATTCGCGGAGGGAAAAGGGAGGCTGGACGAGCTGCGCACCATGGCGCGTGAGTTCCCCCTGTTTCTGGATATTGTGCGGAATGTGGAGATGGCTCTGGCGAAGGCTGATTTCGGGATTGCGCGGCTATATGCGTCGCTGGTGGTGGATGCGGAGTTGCGGGAGCGCGTCTTCGGGATGCTCGAAGCGGAGTTTACGCGGACGCGGGCGATGGTGCTTGCGGTGACCGAGCAGACGACGCTTCTCGAGAAGAACCGGGTGCTGGAGCACTCGATCCGTCTGCGGAACCCATATGTGGACCCGATGAGCCTGATCCAGGTGGAGCTGATGCGGCGGAAGCGAGGTGGGGACGACTCGGCTGAGCTGAACCGCGCGATCACAGCGACAATCAATGGGATCAGCGCGGGGCTGCGAAACACGGGGTGAGAGCGGGTTCGTCTGGCTGCACGCCGCGCTGGAGGCCGCGGGGTTCCTTGGAGATGGCTCAAGCCCTGGTCGTATTTGCCGATGAGGCCGGTAGGAGCATGGGTCCTTGAACGGCCCGGCACCGCGATCGGTATCCAGGAGCTGGCGATGAAGCAGGTGGTAAGGGCGCTTATATGCTGCGTACTGGCGTTAGCCCCGCAGTGCCATGCTCAGGAGCTAAAGCGGCTGAATTTTCAGGCGCATGGCTTCGCAACGCAAGGTCTGCTCTACACGACCCACAACAATCTCTTCACGACGAACTCCAGCAAGGTGAGCCCGGCATGGACTGAGGCGGTCCTTAACGTGAGCGCGCAGCCGCTTGCAAAGCTGACGGTGGCTGCCCAAGGGCGTTTTTTCCGTCTGGGCGAATATGGCAACGCGGTGACGATGGATTGGGCGCAGGCGGACTACCGTTTCAACGACCGGCTGGGCCTGCGAGTCGGCAAGGTGAAGACTCCGATCGGGCTCTTGAATGAGACCCAGGACGTTGATCCATCGTATCTCTGGGCCCTGCTGCCGCAGAGTCTCTATACGATTACCAGCCGCAACTCAATCCTGGCGCATACGGGCGGGGTGATCTACGGCAGCCTGCAACTGGGCGATCGTTTCGGCAAGCTGCAGTACCGCGCCTGGGGTGGTCAGGGCTCGTATGGTCCTGATGATGGGTATTTCCGGCAGCAGTCCGAAGCGGGCTACGATCTGCCGGACGGGATTGAAGGGGCGGAATATGGTGGAGCGTTGCGCTGGCAGACCCCGTTGCGGGGGCTCCTGATCGGGGTTTCCGAGCACCACGTCAAGCCCTGGAAAGCGGCGCTGACAGGACAAAATGGCGTTGCGTGGGGCTGGGAGACCATCTCGGCAAACACCCAGCCGAGCTACTTCGCCCAGTACGAGAAAAACAAGATGATGATTGCCTACGAGTACTCGCGCAGCTGGCAGGATGTAACCTTCCATCTTCTCGATGACGGCTATTCTCCAGGCCGGAACGATGACCGCGGGTGGTACGCCATGGCCAGCTACAAGGTTTCATCCAGGCTGACGGCGGGCGTCTACGAGTCGGAGAACAGCGATCATCAGGCAAGCCTGGGGCCGAGCCGCTACCAGAGAGATCTTGCCCTTGCGGGCCGTTACGACGTGACGCCCTATATCTACGTTAAAGCGGAGCAGCATATCCTGCGCGGAACGGGCCTGAACTATGACGCCAACCACAATCCGGAGCTGCGACCGAACACGGAACTCAGCGTCCTGAAGGTCGGCGTGAGCTTTTGAGGTTGGCAGAAACGCTGCGTTGATGTTTCTGCATGCTGACGAGCGCCGCGCCTAGTCGAAGTGCTTTGCTATGGGGCGGTGATCGCGTTCGGGGCGGTGAGACCAGGCTGGAGTTTGCCGATGATTTCCATGTAGTGGTAGATGCCGAAGGCGGGCTGGTCGTGGAAGCGCGTCACGAGATCGGAGCCGTCCGCGGCCATGCCTGCGAGGTGTTGGCCGCTGTCGGAGGTCTCCGGATCGTAGAGACGCAGGGCTCCGCTGGCGGCGTCTTTCATGACGAGAATCTGGTGACCGGCACGCGTGTCGCGATGGAAGTCAAGCGCGGTGTGGGGCGGGCGGCGGTCCATCGCGATGCGCTTGATGCGTACGGGACGACCGTTGATGAGCACCGTCGTGCTTTGGCCTTCGGCAACCTCGATATGCTGCTCGGATAGCTGGTCGAAGGTGGTGTTGAGGCTGACGGAGAACTCTTCGACAAGCAGTTGCTCGCCGGGTTTGAGTCGATTGGCTTGCGTGAGGAGATCCTGCGGGGTGTCGCACCAGACATCCATTGGTTGAAGGCTTTTGGAGAGGTCAAGGGCGGGGGCGACCTGTCTGGTGACGTCGCTTAGAGGGGTTCCGGAGACATCGTTGTAGAAGAGGTCGTGCATGGCCTCCTGAGCCCAACTGAGGTCGCCGAAGGTGGCATGCCTGGAATCGATCCGCGCGGCGACGTACTTGAGCACCTGGATGGCTGTGCGTTTACGCGGAGTGAGTTCACCGGTGAGCAGGCCCTGGGCGATGAGAGCCGCAAGATAGGCGGAGACGGCTGCGGGGCCGTCGGGGACCCGGGCCGCCATGCCAACCGCCTGGACACAGCGGAGCGCGTCGCTGTCGGTTCCGGGCATCCGGTCGTACTGACCGAGCTTTCTGAGGATCGTGTCGCCGTCCCAGCCGGCCGGGGTAAACGGCAGGGCGGCTGCGGGGTCCGGAGAGTTGCGCTCGATGTCGGCCGCGGAGTGCGTGACGCCGATGGTGGAGGAGGTGATGCCCTGGTTGGTGAGGGTGTCCAGGTGCGCGACGCTGCCTTCGACGGGCTTCAGTGTGGAGGGGACCTGCATGGGCGGCATCTGCACGGCGTCGTCAGGTTTACGTTGGACGGTATGGCGAGCAGATTGAAGCTGCTGGCCCACATGCACAGCCTCATGCGCGATGAGGCGAAGTCCGGCAGGGGTGTCGGGCCGGAAGTGGCCGGAAGCAAAGGTGATCCGGTTGCCATGGGTGTAGGCGGCTGCATGGTGCCGGGCGGCGTCGCGTCCGGCGTCAGGACCGAGTCGGATGTGGGCGTGGCGGAGCCCGCTTTCAAGCAGGGGATGGGTCTGGCCGGCGTCGACGGCGCGGTGGGCAATCTCATCGGCTTGACGCTCCTGAGCGGCGCTGCCCGGTGGGGAGGGCGCAAGAGACATACTCCCGAAGTCCCACGCCTGGCGAGGCCGTGCGGCGTAGTTCTCCTGCCTGGCCGGAGACGCGGAGGAGGTCTGGGGGGCGCTTCGCAGAGGGCGTCTGCCGGATTCTGTCCTGGGCCTGGCGAGCTTGGGAGCGAACATGACGGCCTCCGGGGCTGGATCAGCGTGTCTCATACTACGCCGGTTGCTTCCTCTCGCGGAGGCTGCGATACTTGATCGTGCCCCTACCGGACACAATCTCACAGCAGCTCAAAGGTTCGCGGACATGTCTGCAAAGTACATCTTTGTAACGGGCGGCGTCGTGTCTTCGTTGGGTAAAGGCCTCGCGGCGGCTTCCATCGGGTGCCTGCTTGAGGCTCGTGGCATCAAGGTCAACCTGATGAAGTTCGATCCGTACCTGAATGTTGATCCGGGGACGATGTCGCCGTTTCAGCATGGCGAGGTGTTTGTGACGGACGACGGCGCGGAGACGGACCTCGACCTGGGGCACTACGAGCGGTTTACCCACGCGAAGCTGACGCGCGACAACAATCTGACGACGGGCCGGATCTACGAGCAGATCATCACCAAGGAGCGACGTGGAGACTACCTGGGCAAAACGGTGCAGGTGATTCCGCATGTAACGAACGAGATCAAAAATGCCATGCGGAAGGTGGCGGCCGATTGCGAGGTGGCGATCGTCGAGATTGGCGGGACGGTTGGGGATATTGAGTCGCTTCCGTTTCTGGAGGCGATCCGGCAGATGCGGCAGGATCTGGGCCGGGATAACACGTTGTTTGTGCATGTGACGCTGATTCCGTGGATTGCGGCGGCGCAGGAGCTGAAAACGAAGCCGACACAGCATTCGGTGAAGGAGATGCTGTCGATCGGGATTCAGCCGGATATTCTGCTGTGCCGGTCGGACCGGGCGGTGCCGCGGGAGATGCGCTCGAAGATTGCACTGTTCTGCAATGTGGAGGAGAAGGCGGTGATCGCGGCGCGGGATGTGGACTCGATCTACGAGGTGCCGCTGACGTTTGCGCAGGAAGGGGTGGATGCACTGGCGATGCACTATTTACGAATGCAAACCAAAGCGCCGGACATGTCGAAGTGGAACGACATTGTGCGGCGGGCGTACCACCCCCTGGACGAGGTTTCGATCGGCATTGTGGGGAAGTATGTCGAGTATGAGGACAGCTACAAGAGCCTGAAGGAGGCGTTGGTGCATGGCGCGCTGGCGCACAATCTGAAGCTGCGGGTGACGTGGATAGAGGCCGAGGGGCTGGAGACGCGCGGGCCGGACGGGCGGCGTAATCGGGACTATGAGCGGCAGTTGGACGGGTTTGACGGGATCCTGGTACCGGGTGGGTTTGGTAAGCGGGGCATCGAGGGGATGCTGAACGCGATTCGGTATGCCCGGGAGAAGACGGTTCCGTATTTCGGCATCTGCCTGGGGATGCAGACGGCCTGCATCGAGTATGCGCGGAACGTGTGCGGCCTGCAGGATGCGAACTCGGGCGAGTTCGACCCGGCGACGGCCCACCGGATTATCTACAAACTGCGCGAGCTGACGGGTGTGGAGGAGATGGGCGGAACGATGCGGCTGGGGGCGTGGACATGCGTGCTGGAGGGGGGCTCGCTGGCGGAAAAGGCGTATGGGACGACCGAGATCTCCGAGCGGCACCGGCATCGGTACGAGTTCAACCGGGAGTACGAGGCGGTGCTGACCGGGGCGGGCATGCGGCTGACTGGGACCACGCCGGACGCGACGTATGTGGAGATTGTGGAGATACCATCGCACCCCTTTTTTCTGGGATGCCAGTTTCACCCGGAGTTCAAGTCCAAGCCTCTGGAGCCGCATCCCCTTTTTCGGGAGTTTGTGGGGGCGAGCTACAAGAACCGGGTGGCGGCCAATGTGACGGAAGCTTCCGATATGGTGGCGGACTAGCCGAATGCCTGGCCGTGTGAAGAGTAGCACGGCGGGCGGCCGGGGCACGAACCTTCGGTGACGACGGCAGGCGATGCCGCGGGGGCGGAACACTCGGGTTCGCTTCGCTCTGCGGTGTATCCCGTATGCTCGAAGGAGCCCGAATGAAACGAGTTCTGCAATGACGACGCAGTATGACCACGGCCACGGCTCTTCCGGTAACTTTATTGCTTTTCTGCTTGCCCTTTTTCTAGGAGCCGCGGCACTGGTGGTGTTCCTGCGCAATGCGACGACGGGGCCTATGGGTCGCGTGGCGACGTTGATCACGGGCCGAAGCACGACGTTCGACACATCGGCGGCGACGGTGGTCGAGAGGATCCAGCGGCTTAACCGTCTGGAGACGGTGGTGTACTCGCTGGACACGGTGGTGGAAGGTGCGCGGACGACGCCGATGTTTCCGGACCTGCTGGCTGGGGACCGGATTCTGCTGGTGGTGCATGGGCAGTCGGTTGGGGGGGTCGATCTTGCGCGGCTGAGGTCGGAGGATGTAAAGATTCAGGAGGCGAGCGGCGGGCGTTCGATCCAGGTGAATCTGCCACCGTCAGAGTTGTTTGTGACGTCGATCGACAACGAGCACACGCGGGTTTATGCCCGTTCGACGGGGCTTCTGGTGCCGGTGGATCGGAACCTGGAGTCGGAGACGCGGGCCAAGGCGCAGGATCAGCTGCAGAAGGCGGCGCTAGCGGACGGCATTCTGGATGCGGCGCGACGGAATGCCCGTGTGACCGTCACGGCGCTTCTGTATTCGCTTGGTTTCACCAAGGTGGATGTGGCGTAGGCGGCCTTTCCCGTTCGGGGCTGTCGCGACGGTGGCGGCGTGCCGGGAAGAGGCCGGCTGGGTTATGATGCTTGCCATGAAGACCCTGTTTTCCTTCAAGCTGACTGGCAAGGCGCCGGCAGATGCGGAGCCGCTTCCGGCGGCGGCGTCCGACTCGGTGGCGCAGGTGTTTCCGGCGTTCGCGCCGCGTTTGACTGTGGCGAGCACCATCCATCCGGTGGCCGCGGCGAGCCTTGCTCGGCTGCGAGATCGGCTGCGCGATGCTGACGATCAGGAAACGGACACACCGCATGGGACACTGCTGCGTACCTTTGGCTGGGTCTCGGCGGGGGTAGGGGCGGTTGCGCTAGGGCTGCTGGTTGGCCGGGAACTGCGGGGACGATACAAGTTCATACGGCGCACGCCGTACGATTTCTACGCTCATGCCGGGGACGAACGCGAGCTCGAGTTCGGCGTCGGGATCTAGCAACGCAGTTGGTTTACCATCGAACGCGATGGCTACCGAAGAGATGAAGAAGGCGGCGTTGCTGTTTCCTGGGCAGGGCTCGCAGACAGTAGGGATGGGGCGTGGGCTGTATGAGGCCTTTCCCGTGGCGCGAGCGGTCTTTAATGAGGCGGATGAGGCGCTGGGGTTTGCGTTGTCACGGACCATCTTTGAGGGGCCGGACGAGACTTTGCGACGTACCGAGCATACGCAACCGGCAATCCTGACGGTCTCTGTGGCGGCGTATCGGGTGCTTGCGGAGCGAGGTGTGACGGCGGTGATGGCGGCGGGCCACTCGCTTGGGGAGTACTCCGCCCATGTGGCGGCGGGCACGATACCGTTTTCCCATGCAGTGCGTGCCGTGCGGAGCCGCGGCCGGTACATGCAGGAGGCGGTTCCGCCGGGTGAGGGCGCGATGGCGGCTATCCTGGGACTGGGGGCGGAACGTATCAGCGAACTTTGCGCGCAGGTTGAGGATGAACGCGCGCATGTTGTTGTGCTGGATGCAACGCCGACCGAGGCCGAGGAGGCGGCAAGGCAGCTTGCGCGCGCGGTTGTTTCGGCGGCGAATCTGAACTCACCTGACCAGACCGTAATCTCCGGAGCGCGTGCAGCGGTTGAGCGTGCAGTTGAGCTGTGCATGGCCGCAGGCGCCAAGCGGACGGTGATGCTGCCGGTGAGCGCACCCTTCCACTGCCGGCTGATGCAGCCCGCGCAGGACAGGCTGGCGACGGACCTGGAGGGCATAGCGCTGGTAGACCCTGCGTTTCCAGTTGCGTGTAACGTGGACGCGCGCCTGGTGACGCGGGCGCCTGACGTGCGCGACTGCTTGATCCGGCAGGTGACCGGTGCGGTGCGGTGGGTGGAATGCATGCATCTGCTGATCGCCCAGGGCGCAACTCACTTTATTGAGGTTGGGCCGGGCAGGGTGCTGAGCGGCTTGATGCGTCAGATCGATCGGGCTAAGGTGGTGGCGAACGTTGAAGACGCCGCTTCCCTTGAGAAGACGCTGGCGTTGTTGGCAGGTGAAGCGCAGTAGAAGTGAAAGAGACGGGGGAGCAATGCAGGCAGGCGAGATAGTTGAGGACTTTACGTTGCAGAATCAGGACGGCACAGAGGTCTCACTTTCGGACTTCAAAGCGTCGCCGGTGGTGCTGTTCTTCTACCCGCGCGCGGACACGCCGGGCTGCACGATCGAGGCGTGTGGATTTCGCGACACGTTTGCGAAGTTGCAGGCTGCCGGCGCGGTGATTCTGGGTATCTCACGCGACGACGTGAAGGCGCAGAAGAAGTTCCAGGTGAAGTACGACCTGCCGTACATGCTGCTGGCGGACCCGGATATGGTGCTGATCGACCGTTACGACCTGGTTCAGCCGAAGAACATGTACGGCAAGCTGGTGAAGGGGGTGCGGCGGACGACATTTGTCATCTCCCCGGACACGGGCGATGGCCAGAGGCTGCTGCATGTGTACCCGGAGGTGAAACCGGCAGGCCATGCGGAGGAGGTTCTGGCGCTGCTGGCGGCGCGGGCTTGAAAGGGGCGGGGCCCGTTGCGATGGTAGGGCTGGCCGGGGGGCTTTGGACGTACGCGGCGATGTCCGCGGGCTCGCAACTCTTTGGCCGTACGCTGATTGCCGGGCGGGATCCTGGCGAAGTAGCGCTGACCTTCGACGATGGCCCGAACGGGGACACCACGCTGCGGTTGCTGGACGTATTGGCCGGATACGGGGCGCGGGCGACGTTCTTTGTGATCGGGAATCATGTGCGGCGGCAGCCTGGGATCGTCCGTGCTGTTGCGGCGGCGGGGCATGTGGTGGGGAACCATACGATGACGCACCCATGGCTGCATGTCGCGACCGGACGGCGCATTCGCGAGGAACTCGAAGGATGTGCGGCCGTGCTTGAAGATGTGCTGGGCGAGCGGGCGCGCTTCTTCCGGGCTCCGCACGGAGCGCGCCGCCCCGGTGTGCTGCGATACGTGGACGAGATGGGCATGGTTCCGGTGCAGTGGAACGTGATGGGCAAGGACTGGACGCAGCCGCAGGACGCAGGAGCCCTGACCCGGCGCGTGCTGCGCGGAGTGGCGTGGAACCGAAGCTTGGGTCGAGGGACGAACGTCCTGCTGCACGATGGCAGCGACCGCGGCCTGGGGGCGGACCGCGGGGCGACGCTGCAGGCGGTGGCGCTGCTGCTCGCGGGGTTTCAGGCGATGGGGATGCATGCCGTGGCGATCGATGGGTGGGACAAGATAGCTGGTGCGCCGCGCCGGGCAGACAGGTAGGATGGGGAAACTTCAATGGCCTCCAGCCCCATCCCGGTAGCCGCGCCCGATCCGCTTTCGATGGGAGCGGTGCTGCGGATTCGTGAGATGCGGCGGCTATGGTATGCGCAGATCGTTTCGAACTTCGGGGACTTTGTTGCGCTTTTCGCCGTCATCGATGTGCTGACCTTCCAACTGCATGCGGATGCACGGCAGGTGACCGGGGTGCAGATCGCGTACCTTGTGCCCATCGCGGTGCTTGGAGTGGTGGCTGGCGTCTTTGTGGATCGCTGGCCGCTGAAGACGACGATGGTGACGAGCGACCTGGCGCGTGGCGGATTGGTGCTGCTGCTGCTGGTCGCGACGCAGACGTGGCATTTCTACCTGGTTCTTGCCGGGATCAGCGTAGTCTCGAGTTTCTTTGGACCGGCACAGGGTGTGGCGATCCGCTCGATTGTGCCGTTCCATGGGCTTCGTTCGGCCAACGCGTTGATGCAGCAGGTGATGTTCGTCACGCGCATCGCAGGCCCGGCGGCTGCAGGCACACTGGTCTCGCTGTTTGGCCGGCAAAGCTGCTACTACGCGGATGCGGCGAGCTTTATCGCCTCCGGAAGCCTGATCGCCACCCTCACCCTGGTGCGGCCGGCTGCTGCGAGCGCTGCGCCGGCAGACCAGGAGGAGACGGGCGGGCTTACGAAAATCGGACGCGACATGCGCCAGGGCTTCGACTTCATCTTCCACCATGCCGGTCTGCTGTTTGTGATCGTGGCGCTGGCGGCGGGTATGTTTGTGCTGGGCTGCTTTGGGCCGTTGATCGCGGTGTATGTGCGGGATAGTCTACGCGCCTCGACGCGGGTCTTCGCCATGGCGAGTGCGGCGATCGGCATCGGGATCCTGATGGGGATCAATGTGTTGACTGCCTTCGCCAAGAAGGTCAAGAACGCCTATCTCGTATATGCCGGGCTTGGCGGCATTGCTGTGGGGCTGTGTTTTCTGACTTTAGTAAGCCTGGTGTGGACGACCGTGCTGGGAGACTTTGTGATTGGATTTTCAGTGGCGGGCATCATCATTCCATCGCAGACCATGATTCAGCAGGAGACGCCCCCTGCGCTGATGGGCCGCGTGGGGTCGACCGTGATGTCGTTCATCTTCGGCGCGCAGATCTGCGGGCTGGTGCTTTCAGGCGTGCTGGCGGAGCGGATCGGTGTACGCCATGTCTTTGCGGTGTGCGCGGTGCTGCTTGCGGTATTGATCGTGGTGGGACGGCTTTGGATGGAGCCGCGGGACGTGGCGGCTGCCGGCTGAAGCGGGTCAGGGCTCCAGGGTTCGGAGCTTCCAAAGAAGCTGGCGGAGGATGCCCAGCCAGGCCGGAACGTCGGGCTGCTGGAGTGACATGCGATGGAC
>CAXUNW010000003.1:0-33459 GCA_964252505.1 uncultured Acidobacteriaceae bacterium | reverse complement strand
CCGCTGTGGCGGGGTGACGACGGGTGTAGCCGCTCTCATCGAGGACCTGACTGAGCAGGCTGTGAATGCGGTCCAGATCTTCAGCGGGGGCGAGCTGGGACGCGGGTTGGGGCGGTATGATGCCGGGCCGAACGAGCTCCCAGAGGCAGACCGCGACCGCCTGGCCGAGGTTCATGGAAGGGTGCCGCAGCCCTGCGTGCCGGGCCATGGGGATGGTGAGGAGCGCGTCGCAATGGCTGAGCTCTTCGTTGGAGAGGCCGGTCTTCTCGGAGCCGAAGAGCAGGGCGACGCGCGTGTCGGCGTTGGCAAGCTCTGCGTGGACGCGAGGCGCGGCTTCGGCAAGACTAAAGAGGGGATGACGGAGGTCGCGTTCGCCGACCGCGGTTGTTCCGAGCACCAGCGTACACCCGAGGAGCGCGTCAGAGAGCGTAAGGGAGATAACTGCGTCAGCAAGGACCTGTGTGGCGTCGATGGCGGAGCGCGCTGTGGCAAAGGGTACGTCGTACTCGCTCACGAGATGCAGATCGAGGAAGCCGAAGTCGTACATGGCGCGAGCGACTGCGCCGATGTTGTTGGGGTTGCGGGCACGGACGAGGACGATACGAATGCGGGGGAGGGGCAGAGACACGAGTTATTTTAGCTGGCCGGGTTTTGGTTGGACAAAGCGAAGGCCCGGCATCTTCGCCGGGCCTTTCCTGTTGCCCCTGCCGTTACCGTCCGCGCTCTTCTCCGCGACCTTCGCCGCCACGCGCTTCCGGATGCCCTTCCGGGCGGGGTGCGGCCTGGGGATGTGGTTGAGCCTGGGGGCGAGGCTGGGGCTGTGGACGAGCCTGCGGCTGCGTGGCCGCGTTGTGCTTGTCCTGGTAGATGGAGTTGCTGACGTTATTCTGCCGCTGGTTGAGGTTTTGGCGCTCCTGCGGGTTGAGGGTCCCGCCGTTGGCGCGGCGGTCCTGGTTGGCGGTCTGATTGATATTCGCCTCGCGGTGCTCGGTGTTGGCGGCCTCCCGGGGGGTCATCTGTCCGGAGCCGACACCCTGGCCGATCCGCTGCTGCTGGTTCTGGGCACGGGCGCCTACGGCTCCGCGAGCGGGAACAGCCCCCGCAGTTGCTCCGGGGCGGGGAAGGGCGGCAATCTGCGGGTGTCCGCCGTTCGCTTTGGCGAAGTTCTGCGGGTTGCTGTGAGCCGCTTCATAGTGGTGCTGCTGCTCGGCTGTGGGTGCGATGTGGTTCTCATGCTCGTAGGCGGCCTCCTGTGCATTGGGCCGCGACTGGATGCCGTTCGGACCGCCGTTGAAGCTGGTGTGATTGTTGACGTTCACGTTGTTGATAACGGTCTTGTCGATGTAAGTGTTGTGGATGTTGGTGACGTTCACGTTGTTGACGGCGGAGTTATAGGCGAAATGGCCACCTTCCCAACGGCCGCCGGCGAAGCCTGCGCCAAAGAAGCCAAAGCCGTAGTTGACGCCGCCGTAGAAGCCTACATGAGGACCCCAATACCCAGGATGGAAGCCATAGACGCCACCGGCGAAGCCCCAGTAGGGTGGAGTCCAGAGAACGCCAACCGTAGGCGGCTGTACCCAGACGCCGGGAACCCAGTAGTAGCCTTCCGGGCCATAAGCCCAGTAGCCGGGATTCCAGAGGTAGCCCTCCTGTGGGCATACGGGCTGGACGTAGACCGGAAGGGCGGGCGGCGCAAAGCCGACCGAGATGAAGATTCCGGCATGAGACACGAGAGGTGCGGCCGCAAGCGCGGCCAGCACAACAATCTTGCGAAGGGATGAAAAGTTAGGCATGAGCTTTCTCCAGGTATAACGGCCCCATCGTTCCTGTATGGTGGGCCTTCGTTTGGTTGGAACCCACCTCTTCGCTGGAAGTTCCGATGGGGGCGGCTAGACTTGGAGGTACGGAGGTGTGGCGGGAAGGCACATGGCGGACAACTTTTCTGACAACGTGAAGCAGCAGGCAGACATCGTGCGGGTGATCGGCGACTACGTGAAGCTGAAGAAGGCGGGAGCGCAGAACTTCAATGGTTTGTGCCCCTTCCATAAGGAAAAGTCTCCAAGTTTTTCAGTCAACGCGGTGCATGGATACTTCTACTGCTTCGGCTGCCATGAAAAGGGGGATGTGTTCACCTTTGTGATGAAGCTTGAGAGCGTGAGCTTTCCGGAGGCCGTTCGGGCGGTGGCGGCGAAGTGCGGGATCGCCCTGCCGAAGCGGGAGTTTTCCTCACCGGAGGAGGCGCGGGAGGCGGGTCTGCGCGGCCAGTTGCTGGAGATGCATGAGGGCGCGACGCAGTATTTTGAAGGCATGCTGAAGAGCCCGGAGGCAGCGCGGGCGCGGGAGTACCTGACCGGACGCGGCATGACGGCGGACGCCGTTGCGAAGTTCCGCGTGGGGTATGCGCCGGAGAGCTTCAACGACATGCGCGAGCGGTTTGCCGGGCGTTTTACGGAAGAGGCGATGCGCGCCTCAGGGCTGTTTTCCGCAAAGGAGAATGAAGACGGCAGCTTCGGGCAGGTCTATGCCCGGTTCCGGCGTCGAATTACCTTCCCGATAACGAACGAGCAGGGGCGCGTGATTGCGTTTACGGCGCGTGCGCTTGATGAGGTTGACGAGAAGGGGCGTGCGACGGCGAAGTATATGAACTCGCCTGAGACGCCGCTCTATACCAAAGGGCAGGTGCTCTTTAACCTGGATAAAGCCAAGGCAGCGATGCGGACGCTGGATTTTGCGCTTCTGGTGGAGGGGCAGATGGACTGCATCTCCGTCTACATGGCGGGGGTGAAGAACGTGCTGGCGACCTCCGGCACGGCGTTCACCGAGATGCAGGTGCGACTGCTGGGAAGGTTCACCAAGCAGGTGGTGCTGAACTTCGACCCCGATGCGGCGGGGGCGGCGGCGGCGGAGAAGTCGCTGGCGCTCCTGATGGAAGAGGACTTCACGATCAAGGTGGTTGCGCTCGAAGGCGGATTGGATCCGGACCGGTATGTGCGGGAGCGCGGAGTGCAGGCGTATATGGCGGCGTTGCGGGGCGCGCAACGGTACTCGGACTACCTGATCGAACGGGCGCGGGCACAGTTTGGCGCGCGGACGGCGGAGGCTAAGGTGAAGGCGATGAACTATCTGCTGCCGCACATCCGGCGCATGCCGAATGCGCTGCAGCGGAACGAATTTGCCCTGGACGCCGCGCAGAAGCTGGGCATCGACTCCGGGATCCTACTGCAGGAGCTGAAGCAGGCCGCGTCGCGCCGAGTGGAGAGTGTACCGGCGAAGAAGGTGGCGCCGCTGAGCGAGACGGAGGCGGTGCTGCTGCGGGCGCTGGCTCTACCCGATGGCGAGGCTGCAAGAGAGCTGGCGGCGGAGCGGCTAGGGGAGCATCCGGACTGGTACGAGGGGTTGGTGGTTGGGGCGATTATGGAAGCGATGGTGCATGGTCCGCGTCACGACAACCCCATGGACGCAGCTCCGGACGATGCAGCCCGAACCCTTTTGGCGAGAGCCCTGGAGCAGCCGCAGGGGGAAAGCGCGGTGGGGCGGAGTGTTCTGGATCAGGTTAAGGACGCGCTGTTGAACCTGGAGCGGCGCGCGCTGGAGCGGCGACAGCGGGAGCTGCGGGCGATGCTGGGTGAGGCGGACCGACGCGGGGATGTGGAGATGTCCGGAAAGCTGCAGGTGGAACTGGTAGGCTTAATGCGGGCATTGCGAGCGATGTAGCGGGCGCCTGCAGGGAGATGGGTTGGTGATGCAGGGACACCCTGCCGTTGAGCCGGTGTGGTCAAAGATCCCCGGATGGTGGTAGGTTGGCTGGCGAGGATCAGGGTATGTTCAAGCGGGGAGCCAGGGTGTTTGCGGTGATGGCTTTAGGCCTAGGAGTTGCGGCCGCGGCGCAGTCGGCGCGGGTGACGACGGACAAGGGCGCGGTGGAGGGGACGCTTACGGCAGATGGCAAGGTGGTCGCGTTTAAAGGAATTCCGTACGCGGTGCCCCCGGTGGGGGATCTGCGATGGAAGCCGCCGGTGCCGGCCACGCGGTGGACCGGGGTGCGCGCGGCAAAGGCGTTCGGGGCACACTGCGTCCAGTCAGCTACGTACAACGACATGCAGTTTCACGATCCTGGGCCAAGTGAGGACTGTCTGACGCTGAACGTGTGGACCCCGATGGGGGCGAAGCCCGGGAGCCTGCCGGTGATGGTGTGGGTGTACGGAGGCGGGTATGTGACGGGAGGAACATCAGAGAATCGGCAGGATGGGCAGTTTTTGGCCCGTCGCGATGTTGTTGTGGTTTCGATGAACTATCGGCTGGGCATCTTTGGGTTTTTTGTGCATCCCGGGCTGACGGCCGAGTCGACGCATCACGCCTCGGGCAACTACGGGCTGATGGATATGACGGCAGCGCTTGAATGGGTAAAGACGAATATCCGGCAGTTTGGCGGGGACGCGCGCAACATTACGATCTTCGGCGAGTCGGCGGGCTCGTTTGCTGTCAGCACCCTGATGGCGTCGCCGGTGTCCGAGGGGCTGGTGAGCAAAGCGATCGGGGAGAGCGGCGGCGCCTTCTACTCAGGCGGGCTGGGCTATCAAACGCGGGACGCGCGCGAAAAGACCGATGCTGCGTGGGCGGAAAAGGCCTTCGGCACCGCTGATATCGGCAAGCTGCGTGAGGTTTCCACCGAGGATGTGGTGCGCGCGGCAACGGCAAAGACGACCCCCGCGCCGCCTCGCTTTGGTCCCGATGTGGACGGGTATTTTCTGCCCGAGGCCGTTCCGGCGATCTACGCGGCGGGCAGGCAGGCGCACATCCCCGTAATGGCAGGATGGAACGCGGATGAGGGACGCGGCGGGGTGGTCAATAGCAAGACGCCGGTGAACAGCGAAACCCTGGCCGCGCTGGGGGAGAAGGATTTTCCGGGACGCGGTAAGGACTTCGTAGTGGTCTATGGCGGGGCAAATGACGCGGACGCGATGGCTGGAACGGGCGACTATCTTGGAGACAAGTTCATCGCATACTCCACCTGGCGATGGTTGGAGGCGCAGGTCAAGACCGGAAAGGCTCCGGTGTACCGCTACTTCTTCACGCTGGGATCGCCGGGCGACCGGAATCATGCCGCGGCGCTGGGCGCCTTCCACTCGGACGACATCGAGTATGTGTTCGGTGCGCTGGACTCCCGTCCGGAAGCGGTCTGGCGTGCTGAAGACCGTCGCCTTTCCGATCAAATGATGCGCTATTGGACCAACTTCGCCCGGACAGGCGATCCGAACGGTGCCGACCTGCCACGCTGGCCTGCGTACGGGCCCACCGAGTGGGAGACCATGGTGCTTTCCGGTGACACGCACGCGATGCCCGACTCGCGGCGGCCGCGGTATGTCTTTCTCGACAGTATCTGGGGGAGACCATGACGCGGGTAGACTCAAGAGGTGGCCAGGCATCCGAGCACCGTCCCCGGGTTTACCAATAAGCATAGCCAGCGTGTGATCGAGCGGACGGGGTGGCCATCGCGCACGATGAGCGGCCAGCCGGTGTATCGGGTTTGCTGCGAGGGCTGCGGGTTCGAGTACGGAGCCAACGGTTGCGATCTGCATTTGCGCCGCTGTCCGCGACACCAGGGTGGTGCGCAAGGGGAGCTCCTGCGGGAGAGTGGACTGCATCTTTTCTCGCCGGACATCGTCTAAAACTGCAGGATGCTGGTTACTTTGTAGTAGTATCAAATTTACTGGATTGTGAGCGCCTCCGACCTCCTATGCGAGTGTCACTTCGGCTTGCCACCGCGGCTTATCCGCACCCCAGCTTCAGATAAAGCATCTAATTCCTATATGGGAAGGTCTTCGCCTGTGTCCCTGATGTACCGGACATGAACGCGAGTCTCCCGCCAAATTCTTTTTTAAAGAAGCGAGTTCCCGTGGCTGACGAAATTGATAAGTACGACGACGATCTGGATAAGTTAATCGACACAGGCAAGGAGAAGGGCTACCTGACCTATGGTGAGGTAAACGACCTTCTGCCCGGCGATATTACCTCACCCGATGACCTGGATGACCTGCTGACCACGATCAACACACAGGGCATCGACGTCCTCTCGGGTGAGGGACGGATGGGCTCGGACCGTGACAAGTACGAGCCGGAGGCGGGCGAAGAGTCCGACGATGTAGAGCTGGATCTGTCGCCGGGAACGCTTGAGAAGACCAATGATCCCGTACGCATGTACCTGCGCGAGATGGGAACTGTCCCGCTGCTGACGCGCGAGGGCGAGGTCGAGATCGCCAAGCGCATTGAGCGCGGCCAGATTCGCGTGATGAAGGCGATCT
This sequence comes from uncultured Acidobacteriaceae bacterium, assembly GCA_964252505.1. GTDB lineage: Bacteria > Acidobacteriota > Terriglobia > Terriglobales > Acidobacteriaceae > Edaphobacter. The sequence continues at coordinate 27,157 of CAXUNW010000003.1, read as the reverse complement.
CCCGCTCGCCTATCGTCATTCGCGAGATTGTGGGCCTGGGCGAGGACCTACGGCGCGGCGTGCGCAACATCAAGGAAGTGGTCACCTTTGATGAGGAAGAGTTGACTGAGGAGATTTTGCAGGCGCGGGTGCGCCAGACGGTCAGCCGCATCGATCTGATCGTGAAGCACCAGAAGAAACTGGGCGCTCTAGAAGAGAAGGTCGAGGCTCCGACGACCAAGGACACAAAGCAAAAGATTAAGGATCAGCGGAAGATCCGCTGGCTGATCGGGCGCGAGCATGTTTACGTCAATCGCATTGTGCGTGAGCTGAAGTATACGAACGGCGAGAAAAAGCGCCTGCTCGATAAAGTGAATAAGACGGTCGATGCGATGCGAACGCTGGAGCGGCAGATCAAGTCGCTGGAAGCGAAGTTTGAAGCGTCGAAGTCTGAAGAACTCAAGAAAGAGTACAAGCGGCAGCAGAAGAACTGCCGCACCGACCTGGAGCACGTGGAGCGGGATGCCGGTATCTCGCTGGTCGACTTGAAGCGCACGCAGCGCGAGATGATCCAGGGCGATATGGACGCCGAAAAGGCGAAGCGCGAGCTGATTGAGGCTAACTTGCGGCTGGTCGTCTCGATCGCGAAGAAGTACACCAACCGAGGGCTGCAGTTCCTCGATCTGATTCAGGAAGGCAACATCGGCCTGATGAAGGCGGTCGACAAGTTCGAGTACCGGCGCGGATACAAGTTTTCGACTTACGCGACCTGGTGGATCCGGCAGGCGATTACCCGGGCCATCGCGGACCAGGCTCGCACAATCCGCATCCCGGTGCACATGATCGAGACCATCAATAAGCTGATTCGCACCTCACGCCAGCTGGTGCAGGAGCTTGGCCGCGAGGCGTCCTCGGAAGAGATTGCCCGCCGGATGGACATTCCGGTGGCCAAGGTTCGTAAGGTGCTGAAGATTGCGCAGGAGCCGATCTCGCTTGAGACACCGATCGGCGAAGAGGAAGATTCGCATCTCGGCGACTTTATTGAGGATCGTATGGCTGTTTCACCGTCGGACGCCGTGATCTCGGTCAACCTGAAGGAGTACACCTCACAGGTGCTGCGAACGCTGACGCCACGGGAAGAGCGGGTCATCAAGATGCGTTTTGGGCTTGAAGATGGCTCGGAGCACACTCTGGAGGAGGTTGGCCAGAGCTTCCAGGTCACCCGCGAGCGCATCCGGCAAATTGAGGCGAAGGCGCTTCGCAAGCTGCGCCATCCCAGTCGTAGCCGGAAGTTGAAGGCCTTTGTGGACGGCGTGAAAGAGGTTTAGCTACTCTCACCCCGTAGTTGGAGCCGATCCCCGGCGGGGGATCGGCTTTTTACTTGCCTGCGAGAGCCGCCTCCACCAGAGGCGCCATCACCTGGTAGCCCGCCGCCGTCGGGTGGACGCCATCGGAACTCAGCCCATCCTTCATTGCGCCCGCCGGATTCGCCATCGGCGTCCAGTAGTCGACATAGGTGAAACCTTCTTTTGCGGCATACTCCTTCATCCAGGCGTTGATAGCGATCACCTTGGGGGCCGGGTCCACCCCGGCCTTCCAGCGTATCTCGCCTGCGGGAAGGATGGAACATAGCAGAACCCGGATGCCGTGAGCCTTGGCGAGTTCGGCCATGCTCATCAGGTTGTCTTCGGTCTGCTGTGGCGTCATCGGCCCGGTATTCCCGGCGATGTCGTTGATGCCGGCGAGGATGGCGACCGCCTCAGGATGCAAATCGATGACATCCTGCCGAAAGCGCACCAGCATCTGCGGTGTCGTCTGCCCGCTGATGCCCCGACCAATATATGGCTTGCCCGGAAAGAAGAGTGCGGCGTTGCGCGGGCTAGCCCAGGAGTCGGTAATTGAGTCGCCATAGAAGATAACGCGGCCGGGCGTATGCGGCGTAAGCGCCTGGTTGGCGTCATGGTAGCGGGCAAGCTGTGGCCAGTCGGCGAGCTGCTTCCGCATCTTTTCCACTTCCGCAATGGGCGTGCCCGGCGCCGCGACGCCGGAGGAGACAGTCGCGGGACCCACCACCACGCTGGTCTGGGCGGCCGCTCCACCCGCCACCAAGAAAACAACAAGAACTGCAGCCTTCATCGCGAAGCCCCTCCCTGGGAACGCATCCAGTCTAATGCCAGCCCCATCCACCGCGCCTTCCTGTACCTTGGAACCACGATGCAGCCTGGACTTTCTACCTACATTCTTCTTCAGCAGCGCCTTCAGCCGGGCCACCTGGATGCCTTTGCCCGGGCCGGGGCGCGCCACATTGAGTTATTCGCGGCACGCTCTCACTTCGACTATGCCGACCGGCCGAGCGTGCGGGAGATCGCGGCATGGTTCCGGGCAAGCGACGTTACGCCTCATTTGCACCAGCCGCTCGATGTTGAAACCTCCTTCTCGCGGCACGCCGCGCCAACACTCAACCTGATCGCCTCCGACAAGGGCCGCCGCATTGAGGCGATGGATGAGATTAAGCGCGCGCTGGAGACGGCGGAGCAGATTCCGATTGCGACGGCTGTCCTGCATCTTGGCCTGCAGTACGATGCCTGGAGCGAGTGGTCGCTGGAACACGCGCTGACCGCGATCGAGCATCTGAAGGCGTTCGCAGCCCCACTAGGGATCAAGCTGGTGCTCGAAAACCTCCGTAATGAGGTAACAACACCCGCGCATCTGCTGGAGATTCTGAAGGTCGGCCATTTCGACTCGCTGGGCATCTGTTTCAATGCAGGCCACGCCCATCTTGCTCCCGCTGACCGGCCGCCGGCCGAGAGCGACGGGGTGCTTCCGGCGCTTGAGCTGCTCAAGCAGCGCATCCGCACGGTGCACCTCTCGGACAACGACGCTCGCGGTGACCAGCATCTTTGGCCGGAGAGCGTCGCGCGCGCCGGGATCGACTGGGTTGCAACCAACCTTGAGCTAAGTGCGCTGCCGCCTGCGACGCCGGCGCTCTTCGAGGTCACCCATGAACTCGGCCAGGACCTCGACGCGATCTGTAGCCGCTTCAGTCAAAGCCTGGAGACTCTCCGGCGCCGGGAGGAAGCACTGGCCGAAGGCAAAGCGATAAACTAGGCAGGCCATGTCCGAACTCTCCGCCCCCGTTACGACCATCGCCCAGATCGGCGCCCACGAAGGCCAGAACGTTACGCTGCACGGCTGGCTCTACAATCTGCGAGCCTCCGGCAAGCTGCTCTTCCCGATCTTCCGGGATGGCTCCGGCACCATCCAGGGCATCGTGCCAAAAGCGGCGGTTGCGGAGGCGGTCTTCGAAACGCTGAAGAACCTGACGCTCGAGTCGTCGCTTAAGGTCACCGGCAAGGTGCGCGCAGATGCCCGCGCGCCTTCCGGCTTCGAGCTGGATGTCGCCGACATCGAAGTGCTGCAGCGGGTCGACGACCAGGCACCCTTCCCCATCACCCTCAAGGAGCATGGCGTCGACTTCCTGATGGAGCGGCGTCATCTTTGGATCCGCACACCCCGGCAGTCCGCCATCCTGCGTGTCCGCGCTACCATCATGCGCGCGGCGGCGGAGTTCTTCGATCTGAACGGCTTCATTCGCACCGACCCACCCATCTTGACGCCAGCCGCCTGCGAGGGAACCAGCGAGCTCTTTGAGATGGACTACTTCGACGAGAAGGCCTACCTCACGCAATCCGGCCAGCTCTATATCGAGTCCACCGCACTCGCGCTGGGCAAGGTCTATAGCTTTGGGCCGACGTTCCGGGCGGAGAAATCCAAGACACGTCGGCACCTCACGGAGTTCTGGATGATTGAGCCGGAGGTCGCGTTCTGCGAGCTCCCCGGGTTGATGGAGCTGGCAGAGAACTTCATTGCGCATATTGTGGCGGCAGTTCTCCAGCATCATCGGCCTGACTTGAAGGTGATCGGCCGCGACGTGGCCAAGCTTGAAACGATCCAGGCCCCCTTTCCCAGGATCAGCTACGATGAGGCACACGCGATGCTCGGAGAAGCCTGCAACAAGGGCCTCATTGAGCATCCCCACACGTACGGGGATGACTTCGGCTCACCCGACGAGACCTACCTGAGCAACCAATATGACCGGCCGGTGATGGTGCACCGCTATCCGTCTGCGGTGAAGGCGTTCTACATGCAGCCGGATCCGGCTGACCCCACCAAAGCCCTCTGCGTGGATGTGCTCGCCCCCGAGGGCTACGGTGAAATCATCGGCGGCTCCCAGCGCGTGGACTCCTATGACCTTCTCCGCCAGCGCATTCTCGACCACGGCCTGCCGATCGAAGCCTTCGAGTGGTACCTTGACCTGCGCCGCTACGGCTCGGTCCCGCACTCGGGGTTTGGCATGGGCATCGAACGTGCCGTGGCCTGGATCTGTGGTCTCGACCATGTGCGAGAGACCATTCCGTTCGCCCGCACGCTGAACCGGATCTATCCGTAAGCCTGCGGCGCGCTCTTGCGCTTCAGCTTGTGACCAGGCCGCCGTCCGAAGGTAGATGTCTCTCCAGCACCGACACGTCCTTTATTTTGACGGCGTAGAAACCGTTGATCGCCACCAGCTCTCCAGTCGCCACGGCTCGACCTCCGGCCATGATCTGCACCGGCGCGGCCAGTGGCCGGTCAAGCGGAATCACCTCACCGACCTTCGTGCTCAGGATGCTCTTCAGCGTGACAACCGCGGATCCTATCCGCAGTTGCGCCTCCACCTGAAGGTCTTCAAGCGAGCGCTGTCGATCCGCCGTTTCGCCCATCGGCTCGCCATGCGGCTCCTCGTCCAGGTACTCCGGGCTGTCTTCCATTCCATCCTGCTCCAGGTTCGCCATGGGGTAGCTCTATCCTTATAGTCCGTGCACCGGTTGATCAAAGCTGTTGATGCGAATGCCCAGACGATCTCCGGCGGGCTCGCAGCTTACCGTTGCCAGGAAGACGTTGCCAATAAGCATCGGAAGATCCTGAGTGGTCTGCCACTCGGAGACCAGCAGGGTGCCGGGCGCAAGGGTCAACAAGTCGTTCAGGGAGACCTTAGCTAGGGGGATCAAGACGGAGATCCTTACTGGAACCTCTGCGTACGCATTCCAACGCTCGCGCGAGTTCGACGCACCCAGCGCCTGCCAGGCTGTCTCTTCCAGCAGCGCCAGACCCACGCGCCGCGCGTCACCAGGCTCCAGCAGCCCCTGCTCGCCCCGCATCTCCTCGGTCATGCCATACCCCTTCCTTAGGCTCTCGGCCGGAGACGCCATTCCTCTCCAGCCTGCTCGCCACGGAACCGATGCACGTCGCACGCCACACGGACCTCCGTCAATCTAAGAGGAACCTTACCTGGTCGTACAGTTCCATCCTCGCAACCTCGCTAAAGTTCCCTCATGCAACGTCCGCGCGTCTTGGCAACCCGCGTGCATATCGGCAAGACATCTCTATTCGCGACAGGACCCATGGCCGAAGAACTCGATCAAAACGCTATTACGAACATGTTCCGGCCGGCTGCGGTCGTTGACGCAACCCCCACCGTCGCTGTCAACTTTGCCCGTCGCGGCGCCATCTCGCCGGAGCAGATGCAGATGCTGGTCAGCATCAACCAGGTCTTCGCGCAGAATCTGGGCATGACGCTCTCAGCGCGGCTTGGCGCTCCCATCACGCTCGCCATGGTGGCCGCGGAACGCAGCCTCTTCCACAATCTTCTGGATACGATCGATCTCGAAGGCTCTTACATCGCGCAAAGCCGCTTTCGCTCGCCAGATGCCCGATCCATGCTTGCTCTCGACCTCACGCTGGTCGAGCCACTCGTGCACCTCTCGCTCGGTGGCCTAACGACCATACCCCCTGTCACCGGCCAGCGCGAGCTCACCCAGATCGACACCGCGATCATGGAGTTCCTCATGGGGGTCGTCTCCACCGAGATGAACCTGATGTGGGCTCCGTTCGGACTCCAGGCTGCCTATGAATCCTCCGTTAGCCCCGTCCACGCTCGCCGCTTCTACCCGCAGACGGAGTATGTCCTCAGTTTTACTTACGAGTTCCAGGTCGGCGACCGCCAGGGCTCGCTGCAGGTTATTCTGGCGACTGTCATCGCCGCCGCGCTGCTGCGCGAGGTTGACCGCCGCGATAATGACCGGCCCCAGCCGCCCGCCGTTCGCAAGCTGCTGCAGGATCGCGTCAGCGACCTTGCCGTCCGGACCACGCTGCGGCTTCCGCCCTTCAAAGTGATGGCCTCGCAGATAGTCAGCCTTCGCGCCGGGATGCTGCTTGAGTCAAGCCTGCCCAAGAACACGCCATGTCTGCTCGGGATGGCCGACGGACCGGTCTGGGAGGCGCAGCCCATGGTCTCTGACGAGCGGATCGCGGCGAAGCTCGTTCGCCCCCACGCTCCGTCGCTGCCGAAGCGCTGACCGCACTAGACGCGAATGTATCGCCGTCCAACTACCTGGTAGAGCCCGCTGACTACGCGGGCGATCGCCTCTGGATACGCAAGATGCTCCTCGGCGAGGATCCGCGCGGCAAGCGTTTCGGCCGTGTCATGGTCATGGACCTCGACGGTTCGCTGCAGCACAATCACTCCGTGATCGACGGCCTCATCGACAAAATGGACTGTGCATCCTGCGATCTTGACGCCGTACTCCAGCGCCGCCTCTTGCACATCCAGCCCTGGAAAGGAGGGTAAAAGCGCAGGATGGATGTTCAGGATGGCACCTGGGAACGACTGCACGAACACTCCTGTCAGCACCCGCATATAGCCTGCCAGGCAGACCAGGTCCACGCCGGCCTCGCGCAGCGCTGCAATCATCGTCCGCTCATGGTCGGCCCGGTCCATGCCGCGGGAGGGAAGACACACGGCAGGCACGCCGAGCTGTTGCGCTGCCTCAAGGCCGCCCGCGTCATCCCGGTTTGACAGCACCAGAGCGATCTCGACGCCGCGCAGCGTCCCCTCGGCAATCGACGCGGCAATCGCCGAAAAGTTTGATCCGCGGCCGCTCAGCAGGACCCCGAGCCGCGTCACCCGCTCCCCCGCCGCTTCGTTCATCCGCTGTAACTGACCTTCCGCTCGCCCCGTACGATCCGTCCCAGGATGGCATGCCGTTCATTAGCGCGGTTCAAGATGGCCTTTGCCTTCTTGACCTTCTCTGCCGGAACCACGCAGATCAGTCCCATCCCCATGTTGAACGTCCGCAGCATCTCGTCCCGTTCCACGTTGCCCAGCTCTCGCAGGTGTTCAAACAGCGGCGGAACCTGCCACGAGCCAAGTTCGACCATGGCTCCCATCCCTTTGGGCAGAATCCTCGGCAGGTTTTCCGTTATGCCGCCACCCGTAATGTGAGCCAGCCCACTCACCACCTCAGCCAGGCATAGCTTCTTGATGATGGCAAGGTAGCTGCGATGCGTCCGCATCAGCGCTGCTCCGGTCTTATCCTTCAGCTCGTTGACATACTGATCCGGCCCGTACCCGGCGACCTCAAACAGCAGCTTGCGCGCCAGAGAGTAGCCGTTGGTATGCAGCCCGTTGGAGGGCACGCCGACCAGCACATCGCCGACCTCAATGCCGCTGCCTGTCACGATCTTCTCTTTGCTGACCGCCCCCACGATGAAGCCGGCCAGGTCGTACTCGCCATCCGCGTAGAAGCCTGGCATCTGCGCCGTCTCGCCGCCGATCAACGCACATCCGTTGGCGCGGCACGCATCCGAGATACCCTGCACAACGGTCTCGATCGTGGAGGAGTCGAGCTTGCCCGCGGCCAGGTAGTCCAGAAAAAACAAGGGCGTCGCGCCCTGCACCGCAATATCATTCACGCAGTGGTTTACCAGGTCCTGACCGACCGTGTGGTGAATGCCAAGCTCAAAAGCTACCTTCAGCTTCGTCCCCACGCCGTCGGCGCTCGATACCAGCACCGGGTTTGGAAAGCGGACGAGATCCAGACTGAACAAGCCGCCGAAGCCGCCGATTTCGCTCAGCACGTTCTTGTTGAAGGTCTTGCGTGCGAGCATCTTGATGCGCTGCTTGCTGCGGTCACCGCTCGTGATGTCTACGCCCGCGTCCGCATAGCTCACGGGGCTCTTGGGGGCCGCTTTGGCCGGGGGTGCTTTCTTCTGATCAGCGGCTCGCTTGGCGATCAGCAGCATGGCATCCCCTGGGCCTCGCCCATCTCGCGGCCGGATCGCTCCAACCGGCCCACTTGGCCCGACACTCCAGATCGCTCCGAAATCTTCGATCTCGTTGAAATCCGTTGGGTAGAGAGGCTTGAAGACCTCACCTTCCCCGCTCGATGCCGCTGCAGGAACCACGGCATCTTCGACCGACGGCGCCTTCGTCCCCTCCACGTGCGACGGGGATGCCTCGTATCCGGCCTCAGGTGTCGGCGCTTTCTCGTCGTGCAAAGCTCTTGCTCCTCTTGGTTGAGCGGGAATCTGGAAGCATCAGTCTAGCAGGGCGCCCTTTCCCCCGCCACACACGCGCCTGCGGTCAATATACTGACACTCACATGTCTCCCGTCGCTGAAAGCCTCCGCGTCCTTACCCGTTCCCGTGCTCTCCAGTCCCGCGCCGAATCCTTCTTACCCGGCGGGGTGGATTCGCCTGTTCGCGCCTTCCGCGCCGTCGGCGGCGATCCTCCCTTCGTCGAGCGGGCTGATGGGGCGTTTCTCTATGACGTCGACGACAACCGCTACCTGGATTTCTTCGGCTCCTGGGGTCCGATGATCCTTGGTCATGCCTTTCCCCCGGTGGTTGAGGCTATCCAGCGTGCCGCCGCCCGCTCGACCAGCTTCGGAGCTTCCCACGCCGGAGAGGCCGACTTGGCCGAGCTGGTCCAGCGCTGTTTTCCCTCTATCGAACGCCTTCGCTTCGTCTCTTCCGGAACCGAAGCCTGCATGTCGGCCATTCGCCTTGCCCGAGGCTTCACGGGCCGCAGCTTCGTCGTCAAGTTCGAAGGCTGCTACCACGGCCACGCGGATGCGCTTCTGGTCAAGGCGGGCTCGGGCGTCGCGACCTTCGGCATTCCAGGCTCCGCGGGCGTCCCCAACGAGACGGCCATGCATACGCTTGCGCTGCCGTACAACAATCTCGCCGCCGTGGAGCAGGCCTTCGCCGCCCATCCGGCCCAGATCGCCTGCATCATCGTGGAGCCCGTAGTTGGCAATGCCGGAACCATCCTCCCCCGGAGTGGCTATCTTGAAGGCCTCCGCGCCCTAGCCACCCAGCATGGCGCTCTTCTTATCCTGGATGAGGTGATGACGGGCTTCCGCCTCTCGCTTGGCGGGGCGCAACAACTCTATGGAGTCCGTCCCGACCTGACGACCCTCGGTAAGATCATCGGCGGCGGTCTCCCCTGCGGCGCCTTTGGCGGCCGCGCGGAGGTCATGGAGTTCCTCGCGCCTCTTGGTCCGGTCTACCAGGCCGGAACCCTTTCGGGAAACCCTCTCGCCATGGCTGCCGGTATCGCGCAGCTTACCCACCTGGTCGACCGCGAGGCGGTCATCTATACCAAGCTGGACGCGACGACGAAGCTGGTCGCCGAGGGAGTCGCGCAGCTTGCCCAGACCGCCGGGATTCCGCTGACCACCAACCGAATCGGTTCCATGTTCACCTGGTTCTTTACCTCGCAGCCGGTAGACGACTTTGCCGCGGCCAGCACCTCGGACACAGCAGCCTTTGCGCGCTTCCACCGCGCTATGCTGGACGCCGGCGTTTGGCTGCCGCCCAGCCAGTATGAGGCGGCCTTCGTCTCCACCGCGCACGGACCCGAGGAGGTTGAGCTCACCCTGGCCGCCGCAGCAAAGGCTTTGCATGGCTGATTGAATCCGGCTTCACCGCATCGCATAGAGCCTCAGCCGGACGCCTGGTTTCGCTAGAATTAAGCCAGGCATACACGTCCCAACCTCCAGTACCCGCCTTTTCAGCAAGGAGAGCCACATGCCGTACCGCTCCGCCGCCGCCCTGCTCTTGCCTCTCCTCGCCGTCTCGCTTCACGCATCGGCCCAGCAGCCGCCGGCCCGTGAGCTTACCCGCGAGGACTACGCGAACGCCGAGCGCTTTATGCCCTATAACGTCGCCCCTCTTGTGTCTCACACCTTTGCTGAGCCTACCTTTTTGCCGGACAATCGCTTCTGGTACCGCGACACGAGCCCGGAAGGCACCACCTTCCAACTCGTCGATCCTGCCAAAGGCACGCTGGGCCCAGCCTTCGACCAAACCAAACTTGCCTCGGCCATCACGGCTGCCATTGCTAAGTTGCCGCTTCCGAACGGCATGGCGCGCGCTCGCACCCTCGACCCCCACCATCTGCCTATCACCGCCTTCACCCCGGAGCCCGGCAACGACCGCATCCTTACTGTGGATCTAGGCGGCATCGTCCAGATGCGTTGCGACCTCGCAGGCCTTGGAGCCTGCTCTCCCGTCGCGCCGGTTGCCGCCGGGCAGCCGGCCGAGCCACGCGCCGGACAGAGCTCTACCCAGGTAGGCGGCAACGGCCAGATGGCGGCGCGGCCCAACGCCGGCCGTGCCCGCGCTGCCTCGGAGCTCTCTCCGGATAAGCGGAAGCAGGCCTTTCTTCGCGACTGGAACCTCTGGATTCGCGACACCGCCAGCGGCGCGGAGACCCAGCTCACCACCGACGGCGTCAAGGACTTTGGCTACGCCACCGACAACGCCGGCTGGACCCACTCCGACAACCCTATCCTTGTGTGGTCGCCGGACTCCAGTCACATTGCCACCTTCCAGCAGGACCAGCGTAAGACGGGCGAGATGTACATCGTCTCCACCACCCAGGGCCACCCCCAGCTCGAAACCCTCAAATACCCCCTGCCCGGCGATGTCGACGTCACCATGATCCAGCGCGTCGTCCTCGACATCAACACCCGTCAGGTCGTCCGCTTTAAAATGCCCCCCGACCAGCACCGCTCCAGCCTCTGCGACGACATCAGCTGTCGCGGAGGAGCCGGCTGGGATGACGTCCTCTGGGCCCCGGACTCCCGTTCCATCGCCTTTGTCTCCACCTCCCGCGACCACAAACAGGAGTGGCTTCGCATCGCCGACTCCACCACCGGCGCCGTCCGGGACATCTACACCGAAACCGTCCCCAAATTCTTCGAGTCCGGCAACGGTCGCGTCAACTGGAAGTACTTCCCCAAAACCAACGAGTTCCTCTGGTTCTCCGAACGCGACAACTGGGGCCAGATGTACCTCTACGACCTCCAGACCGGCAAGCTCAAAAACCAGATCACCACCGGCGAGGGCAACGTCACCCAGGTCCTGCACGTTGACGAAACCAACCGCGTCCTCTATTTCCTCGCTGTCGGCAAGGAGAAAGGCCGCGACCCCTACTTCTCGGCCTTCTATCGCGTCGACTTTGACGGCAAGAACCAGAAACTTCTCACGCCGGAGGACGCCGACCACGCCATCACCCCGTCCCCTGACCCTGAAGCCAGATACTTCGTCGACGTCTTCTCGACCCCCACCGAGCCGCAGACCGCCGTCGTGCGCGATAACACCGGCAAGCTCCTCGTCGAGCTTGGAAAGCAGGACATCACTAAACTGCTGGCTGCCGGCTGGGTGCCCCCTACCCCCATCACCGTCAAGGCGCGCGATGGCAAGACCGATCTCTACGGCTACCTCTTTAAACCCACCACCATCGACATGGGCCGCAAGTACCCCATCATCAACCACATCTATCCCGGTCCTCAGACCGGCTCCTGTGGCAGCCGCGCCTTTTCCGCAGCCCACTCCGATCTACAGGCCCTCGCCCAGCTCGGCTTCGTCGTAGTCTGCATCGACGGCATGGGAACCCCTTGGCGTTCAAAGGCATTCCACGAAGCTTATTTCGGAGACATGGGCGATAACACGATCCCCGACCAGGTCGCCGGCATGAAGGACCTCGCCGCCCGTTATCCGTACATCGATCTCGCCCACGCTGGCATCTACGGCCACTCTGGGGGCGGCTACGCTGCCGCGGCTGCCATGTTCCACTACCCCGATTTCTTCTCAGTCGGCATCAGCGAAAGCGGCAACCACGACAACCGCATCTACGAAGACGACTGGGCAGAGAAGTGGACAGGCCTGCTTGAAACCAAGCCAGACGGTACTACCAACTACGACAGTCAGGCCACTCAGGCCACCGCCGCCAATCTCAAGGGCCATCTGCTGCTTGCCCACGGAACCTTCGACGATAACGTTCCCCCAAACAACACTCTTCTCGTGGTTGACGCTCTCATCAAAGCCAACAAAGACTTCGACCTCCTGATGATCCCCAACGCCGCGCACGGCTATGGAGCAGCTTCTGCCTACATGACTCGTCGCCGCTGGGATTACTTCGTCCGCTATCTCGGCGGAGCCATCCCGCCGGCTGAGTACGAGATGCAGGCGTCGGGGCGAAGCAAAGCAGGGGGCGGGCCCGGTCCTGACGCCGAGGCTACACCGTCGATCACCTTCGGCGACCTGTGGCAGTAAGGCGACGACAAACGTAGAAGAGGCTGGCATCTTTGCCAGCCTCTTCCGTCGTACGACAAACATCTTCATCAGCTACTGAACGATTGATCCATCGGCGCGGGTTGCCGCCTTGGGAACGCCCGGTGCGCTCGTCACGACCCATCCGTTGGTCGTATTAGAAAGCGTTGCCGTTCCGGTCGTTCCTGCGGCAGCCAGGTTCGCCTGCACGTTGGGATACGCTGTCTGCGTCTCCGGTGCGGTCGCCCATCCTGGCGCATCGCTGAAGCCGTAATGGTAGCTCACCTGGGTGGTTGCTCCCGGCTGATCGTTTGTGGGGGTTGCGTTGTCAATCGAGCTGACCGTTGCATGTCCGTAGCAGAAGTTCCCATATCCAGGCTGATTCACATCAGCCGTCCACGCAGAGCGCCCTTTGTCGGTCAGATCGTAGTTGGTCACCTGCTTGGATAAGATCAGAAGCTGCTTCTTTTCGGCTGTCGAACGAAGAAGAAGTCCCTGGTCGACCAGCGCGTCGTAGGGCGAGGTCTTCGTGCTGTCGGAGGTATCTGCCTGCGCCGGAAATTTCTTCGGCTCAGACCAAAGGCAAGCCGGATGTGCGGCGTAGTACGTATTCAGCGCCGTCTTATAGTTCACCGTGTTATCGGCTGTTTTCTTGCATCCCGCGACTGCGAGCGCCGCAACGCCGCACCACAGCAACCCCCGAGCTTCCGCTACCTTCATCATTCGCATCGACTTTCCCTCGATCCTGCCTGCGTGGATAGATGCAGCCGCGTCATGGAAGGTCATCTGGCGACTGGCGGATTCCTACAGCCAGCCCTTGCCACGCGCAATCCGCGCCGCATCCACCCGGTTCGCCGCGCCCAGCTTGGCGATCGCCTCAGAAAGATAGTTTCTTACCGTTCCTTCCGACAGCCGCAGCTCCCCGGCGATCTCTGCGGTCGCACGACCCTCGCCCGCGCGCTGCAGTATCTGTCTCTCCCGGTCCGTCAGGGGGTCCAGCTCTGCGCTCCACGCCTCCGTTGCCAGCGCCGGATCGATCACCCGCAAACCGCGATGCACCCGTCTCACCGCATCGGCCAACTCGGCTGCGGGACGATCCTTCAGCAGGTAGCCTCGCGCCCCGGCATCGAGCGCCCGCCGCAGATAGCCAGGTCGCGCAAACGTCGTCAGGATCACCGTTCGCACCGCCGGGTGGCTCTCCCGAAGCTTTCCGGCCAGCTCCAGTCCCGTCATGAGCGGCATTTCGATGTCGGTCACCAACACATCAGGAGCCAGCTTGTAGACCGCATCAAACGCCTCCTGGCCGTTTGCCGCACACCGAACCACCACGATATCCGGCTCCAGATCCAGCAGCGCCGCAAGCGCTCCCAAGACCATCGCCTGATCCTCGGCCAGCACCACCCGGATCTTTGCGCTCATCAGCCCGCGGCCTCCACCGGCAGCCGGATCAGTAGTCGCGTGCCTGCTTCGCTCTCGACGGAAAAGACTCCGCCCAGCGCGTTCACCCGTTCCCGCATGCCGCGCAACCCGTTGCCCTCACGCACGACGCGATGGGCTCCGTCGTCGTCCACCCGCAGCGCGTGAAAGCCATCCTCGGTCCGCACGCTCACGCAGCACACCGTCGCCTCCGCGTGGCGGACGATGTTGGTCACCGCCTCCCGCACCGCAAGCGACAGCACGGTCTCCTGCGTCACGGTCATCGTCGTGGCGTCGGCCTCCTGGTAGCGCAGTGCCACGCCCGCGGCGTCGAGCGTCCGCCGGGCCCGCTCCAGTTCCGCCGAGAGTCCCTGCGCCCGATACCCGCCGATCGCTTCGCGAACCTCCCGCAGCGCCGTTCGCCCCGTCGCCTCCACGTCCGCCAGTTCCCGCGCTGCGCGAGCTGGATCCTGCGCCCCACCCTCCCGCAGCAATCGCCCTGCGAGCTCCGCCTTCAGCACGATCACCGAAAGCGTATGGCCCAGCACATCGTGCAGATCTCGCGCGATCCGCTCACGCTCCGCCATCGCAGCCAACTGCTCAATCTCCTCCTGGGCCATCCGCAGCTTGCAGTCCGTACGCTTCTGCTGCCCCACAAATGTGTTAGTGACTCCAATGACGGCGATAAAGATGATTGTCGAGCCTATGCTGATCCAGTTCACATCCGCCAGCAGCCCTTCAGTGAGGACCAGCAGAGCCTCTCCCAGAAGCACGCTCACAATGACGCGGTTGGAGGCGACACACAGCGGAACAATCGCCGCCGTGTAGACGAAAAAGGTGGATGACCCGTAGTTGATCGGGAATCCGACCAGCCCGAGCGCCGTAAAACCCACTGTCCAGTAGAGGCTCGTCCGCGTTGAGCGCGCCCGCATGCACCCGACGTACACGAACAGGAAGATGCCGTACAGCACCCCACACTCCAGCCAGTACCGCGCATTGTGCCGCAACAGCGGTGTAATGAAGAAGAAGACCGAATACACAAGCCAGATGTAGTCGCGCTTATCCTGCGGTCCGTTCTCCACATCCTTTGGCCGTGCTGCGGGCCTGGTGGCGCGCTCGGAGGTAACGGTATTTCGCGTTGCATTATCCGCTTTCACCACGCTTGCTCCTCCCGCCGTCAGCTCCGTCAGCAGTGTATCCAAAGCTCTCAGGCGTTCTGCTGTGCCCGGCTGAAGATCAGCCAGCTTGCTCCCAGCATCACCATGGTGAACCCTACGAGACCTGCCCAGTGGCTCAGCATGGAGGCGCCATCCTGGTAGCCATAGACATGCTGCATCAACTGCGCCAGATGGTACGTCGGCAGAACCGGAGCAAAGGATTGCAGCCATTTCGGCAACATGTGGATCGGGATCCAAAGACCGCTCAGAAACGACATCGGCAGGTAGATCAGGTTCACCACGCCGGTCGCGGCGTTGGCCGGGACCACCAGGGCCAGCAGCAACCCCATGCTCGCAAATGCAATCGACCCCACCACGGTCAACCCCAGCATCCGCGCCATCTCGCTCGGGCTGAGCGAAACTCCACCCAGCGTCAGACCAATCCCCGTCAGGATCGAGACGATGAGTACACCGAACGCTATCGCAGAGGCGCACTTCGCCAGCAGATAGGCCATCGGCGGCATAGGACTCGCCTGCTTCACCTCCAACCATCCGGCGGCGCGCTCTGATGCTAATCCGACCCCAATCCCGAACAGCGCGGCTCCCACTAGACCGAACACGGAATACCCGCCCAGCATGTACTTGGCGATATGCACCGTTTCGCTGTACGCATGTTTGTTCGCCACGCCGAACAGCAGGTAGAACATCACCGGGAACCCGATCACCGAAGCCGAAAATGAGCGCGTCCGCAGCAGCTTCAGGAACTCGTACTTGATCTCTTTGCCCACAATAATGCCCAGCGGTGCACGTCTCTGAACCTGTTCCATACCCGTCATCACACCCTCCTCGTACCTGCACGTTGCCGTGCTTGTTTGTTGTCGTGCTTTTGGGGAGCATTGCGGCCCGCGCCGGTGCGCACGCTCCTCCTGGGTTCTCTACTTGCTAGGATCGTTTCTTGGTCAGCTCCAGAAACGCATCGTCCAGCCCCATGCTTAGAACCTCCAGGTTGGACAGCGAAGCGTCCGCCTGCAGCATCTCCCGGAGCACCGTCTCCGCTTCGACCGCCGTTACCGTTACCACGCCGCCCTGCCTCTGTACGGCCGATACGGTAGGCAGCGCCCAAAGAAACTCATCCGAAAGGCCGGTATGGCACCGGACCCGGCGACCTGCCGCCCCCGTCGCCACGCGCTTGATCTCCGCGGGCGTTCCCTCGGACACAATCCGCCCCTTGTCGATCACCACCACCCGATGCGCCAGCGCGTCCGCCTCCTCCAGGTAGTGCGTCGTAAGCAGCACGGTCTTGCCTCGCGCGGCCAACGCTCGAATCTGCTCCCAAAGGCCTCGCCGCGCCTCGATATCCATGCCGACCGTAGGCTCGTCCAGGAAGATCAAATCGGGATCCCCGGCCATCGCTAACCCAAAGACCACCCGCTGCTTCTGTCCTCCGCTCAGTCGGCCAAACTGGCGATCCTCGATCCCCTCCAACTGCGCCGTACGGACGATCTCCGCCATCGCCATAGGCCGCGGGTAGTAGCTGCGGAAGAGATCCAGATGCTCCCTCACGGTGAGCACCTCAGGAATCCGGGAGACCTGGAGCATGGCCCCGATGCGGGTCCGCGCAGAGGGCTTTCGCGGGTCGGCTCCAAACACACGCGCCTGGCCGCTCGTTGGCGCAATCAACCCCAGCAGACACCGGATTGCCGTCGACTTACCCGCGCCGTTCGGCCCCAGCAGAGCCAGCACCTCGCCTCGCTGCAGAACCAGCGACAGCCGGTCGAGCGCCGTCACCGTCCCATATTGCTTCGTCACCTGGTTCAGGGCGGCAACGTCGTCGCCTGTCCGTTCCCGCCGCCCGACCGCGCTTGTCTCCTGCATCGCTTCGACCTCAATCATTGCATCCTCCACGCCACCGATCCATCGCTGATAGCAGCCATCTTCGAAGTTCACAGCCGCCAGCGAAAGTGTGTCGCATCAACCTTGGAGCATGACATCTGTCACCCAGGGGTGTTCCCAATCGCATGCCGCGCCGATAGACAAAAGTAAGCAGAACGGCCTACACTGCTGCGCAGAAGGCGTTCCATCTTCGCAGGAAAAGCACGGCGAAGCCAAAACGCGCGCAACGCGAAACCGCTTGGTGATGCATGCTCCCTTTTGAAGAAAAAATCTGGGCGAAACCCGTCGCCAAGTTCATGATTATCGCCACTCTGCTGGCGGAGGCCATAGCGTTCCTTTGGCTGCGCCACTATGGCCCGCTGGACCCACCCGAGATTGTTGCTCTTATCCTGATCCTGGTAGGCGTCCTGCCACCCAACATCCACATCCTCCGACGCCATCCCGGCACATCCCGCCCGCCCGTCCAGGCAGGGCCGATGCCCCTCCACAAGTAGCCCTTACATAAATTCAACGCCGTACTGCACCGGAATCTGCGTGAACGCAATCCGCGTCGGAGCCGAGTTCCGGGCCGGCAGCATCCCCGCGAAGTGAACGGTGGTGTGGCCAAACTTCAAGTTCAGTTTGTCCATCGTCGATGCCAGCACCGCGCGATGATCCGGATCGCCAAACAGGCCCGCCTGAAACTCCGCCTCCGGCAGCAACTCCCGCAGCGTTACCCCGACGAAAAACGGTTTCTGGCACTCGGGCCCAGCCGGCCGTTGGGCCCACAGCTTCCGGAGGATCTCAAGCAGAGAGAGCGTATCCTGCGAGTCGGGAAACCGCGCCTCCATCGCCCAACCGGAGTGCTTGATCCCGCTTGTATGCCGTTTCGTCTTCAACCGCGCGGCTTCCTCTCGGGTCAGCGCGAACTTGATTGTCACCGCCATCGCGCCACAGTAGAACTTCTCCATTCTCAGGCGCATCGCCGCTTTATGCAGCAGCTTGTGGGCGACCGCCCAGGCGCCCTCCGGTGACCGGTGGTGCGGAGCCAGCACATGGGAGTGCCCCAGCGATTTCTGCACGTCTCCCGAAACAGGAGCGCCATCATCCCCTGTCGCAGCCCCACGCAGCCAGTGGTACAGCCGGTCCCCCCATACCGAATCCCACAACCGATGCATCCCCTTGCGATCAAGCGCCAGTAGCTCTTCCATGGTTAAGACTCCCTTCGCGTTCAGCCGTGCTTCCGTCCGCGCCCCCACCCCGGGCAGGTCGCGCAGCTCCAGGTGCGCAATCGCCCGCGGCAGCTGCGACGGCAGCAGCCCGATCAACCCGTCCGGCTTCTGCATATCGCTCGCTATCTTCGCCAGGTATCGGTTCGGGGCCATCCCGATCGAGCACCGCAGCGTCTCGCCCACATCATCGCGGATCGCCTGCTTTACCTCGAGTGCAATTGCCCTGGCGCGCGGCGGTTCCTGCTCTCTTCCGATCAGCTGGCACACCATCTCATCGATCGAAGGCGTATGCGCCACCGGGCAGCAGCGCTCGACTGCTGCCGCAATCCGGTGCGAAAACTTCGCGTACTCCGTGTGCGACCCCTCCACCAGCACAATCTCCGGGCAGATCGTCTTCGCCTTCCCGACTTGCGTCCCGGTTTTGATTCCCAGCGCCTTGGCCTCATAGCTGGCCGCGATGCACATCGTCGTATCGGCAAGTGTCGGCACCACCGCCAAGGGGCGCCCACGCCATTCTGGATGAAGCTGTTGCTCGACCGACGCAAAAAAGCTGTTCAGATCGATGTGCAAGAAGCCAAACCGATCGCCGGAGTCCGCAGCTGCGCGGAAACCGCCCCCACGCCCCGGAAAGTCGGTGCTTCCGCTTGCCATGGAACGGTCCTCCCATGGGATTCTACCGCGATTTTCGCCTTCTATTTGCCTCGGTCCTACTATTCAGGAGTGATTGAAAGAAGGTGAGCGTGCACAATGAACCTACGTGGCGCGGCGCCGATGTAGTGGAAGGGGTAGCACGTCACCAACGCGAGCTCCGGGCGATCGCGAATCGCCAGCACCTCCACTTGTTCAGGCGTCACCACCTCGGTTGAATCCACCATGTACCGATAGGTCCCGGTCGCGTCCGTGACCCGTATGGTCATGCCCGTCGTAACATGTTGTAGCGGCCGGAAGAAAGTATCACGATGCGCTGCGAGCGCGATCGTCCCGAGGCCGCCGGGGGTCGCTGTGCCTGGCACATGGCCAACACCGCGCAGCAGGCTCGCCGTGTCGATATCCGAGAGGATCGGAACCGATAATCCAAGACTCGCAATCTCTATCCTGCCGATCACGCCGCCGGCGGTCTTCGATCCCGGCTCCTTGGGCGCATCGCTGAAGTCCCGCAAGGGATGCGCCGACTGGCTCTCACCCGGACCGACGCGCCTTGCCTGCGCTGAAGCCTCGTGCGCCGCGCGAACCGTTGACAGGAGGAACAAACTACAGCCGCCAAACACAAGCCAGCAGACACACTCAACGATCCGCACCAGACTCCGTCTTCCGCGTGTCGCCCCAAAAATTCTCATGCTGCGCTACCGCCCGGCATTTGCTTTAAAGCGTAGAGGGTCTGGGTGGACTTGCCGCTTACAAGAACGCGGTCGAGCCGCATGGCCCAGAACTCCGGCTACATCTTCACCAGATGAGATGCACGAGGAGCCGATCCCGAAGGCGGCGTGTCGAACTTTCGCGCCGCAGCCGCGGTTACCTTCTGCTCACAGTCAGGGGGACCATCTGCCGCAGCCGGATATCGTCCGAAGAAGCACCAACCAGGACGTCGAATGCTCCCGGTTCCACCACAAAGTGGTGAACTCGCACGTCATAGTATCCAAGCTGGGCGACAGGAACGCTGAATTGCATATGCCTTGTCTCACCAGCCTTCAACGACACCCGCTGAAAGGCTCGAAGGCTCTTGATCGGCTGCACCACGGCCGACTGTCGCTGGTGCGTGTAAACCTGCGCGACCTCTGCGCCCTCTCGATCGCCGGTGTTGGTCAGGTCGAAGGAAAGCTCCAACGTGCCGCCCGTCGCCGATGCCGCCTGCATCTTGAGGTTGCCATAACGGAAGCGCGTATAGCTTAGCCCATGACCAAACGGATAAAGCGGAATGCCTTTGAAATACAGGTAGGTATAGCCCTTCGAAACATCGTATTCGTTCTGTGGCGGCACGCCGTCAAGCGATGCATATACGGTATAGGGCAAGTGCCCGCCCGGATTATCCTCGCCGAAGAGCGCGCGCGCAATGGCCGTACCGCCCGCTTCTCCCGGGTACCATGCATCCAAAATCGCCGGCAGGTGATCCTGCGCCCAGGTTACGGCTAGCGGCCCCGCATTCATTAGGACCAGGACCGTTCGCGGGTTCGCCGCGAAGACGGCCTCCAAAAGCTGCTCCTGCGCCCCCGGCAGATTCAGGTCCCTCCGGTCATGTCCCTCCGCTTCGACATGCAGGTCGGTCCCTAGGCAAAGGACGGCAACATCGGACCGGCGGGCCAGGTCGGCAGCTGCGGCGACGGCCGCCGAATCCAGTGAGTCCACAAAACCTGCTCCCTTCGCATAGTCCACCTTGACGGTGGGCCCAAGCAGATCGCGCAGACCCTGTGCGGCACCCACCTTAACGGTCGGCTTACCATAGTAGTTGCCCGTTTCGTAGTCTCCGTCGCCTGCCGGGCCGATGACGGCAACCGAGCGTATCTGATCGCGCTTCAATGGCAGAAAACCTGCCTTGTTGCTCAGCAGCGTGATGGATTCCTGGGCGGTCTTTAAAGCCAACGCAAGATGTTCCGGAGAACGCACAACGGTGCGCGGAATGGCACTGTACCGGTTGGTCGCGGGAGGATCAAACGCGCCAAGGCGAAATCCAACCCGCAGGACATGGGTCAGCGCCGTATCGACATCCTTGGTGCTCAGCAGGCCGCGCTGCACCGCCAGAGGAATATTGGTCTGGAACTCCGTATCGTCGGAGTCGTTGCCGGCCTTGATCGCCAGGGCGGTTGCTTCAACGGGGTCCTCGCTCGCGCGCTGTCCAACCTCCGTCTGGTTGGGTCGGCTCCCGGTCAGTAGCGCCACGGCCCCAAGATCGTCCGTCACAAAGCCATCGAAGCCCCACTGCGTACGAAGAATATCGGTCAGCAGAAAATGATTGATCGCATCCGGAGTTCCATTAATGGCGTTGTACGAACTCATTACCGATTGCGCATGTGCTTCGGTGATCGCGGCTTTCCAGTGTGGAAGCCAGTACTCCATCAGGTTCCGCTCATCCACCTCTGCAGACAGGTGCTGCCGTCCGGTCTCGACATTATTTACCGCAAAATGCTTCACCGTAGCCGCCACCTTCAGGTGGTTGACGTCGTCCCCCTGCAGCCCGCGAACATACGCCACGGCCATCCGGGAGGTCAACCATGGATCCTCCGAAAACACCTCCTGGATGCGTCCCCAGCGTGGGTCCCGGCTGATGTTGATCACCGGTGATCGATAAACCAGGCCATGCTTGGAGCGCGGTCCATCCGCCTTCGCGTTGTACAGCGCACGCGCCTCGTCGCTCATCGCATCGGCCACGGTATGCACAAGCTCAGGGTCCCACGTCGCGCCCATCGCGATTGCGGCGGGAAAAAGTGTCGTCGGCTCTTTCGACCACACACCATGCAGCGTCTGGTTCCATCCACCCCACATCGGCACGTTCAGACGCGGAATGCCGGTGTTCAGGTGGTTCAACTGCGCCGCCTTCTCTTCAAGCGTCATCCGACCAATCAGGTCCTGGATGCGCTGCTCGACCGGCTTCCCCGGATCAAGGTAGGCAGGCGTGGATTGCGCGAACGCCGATATGCAGGTCGTGGCGGTCAGGGCCAGGGAGAGCAGACGTGCCTTCATGGGGGAAGATCCTTTCGCAGGTCAAATCGGATTATGCTTCGCGGAGCGGTTCAATCACGGCCGCCATGTCCTGCTCGCCATGCCCCTGGGCAATGGCTTGCTCAAAGAGCGCGTGTGCATTGGCTGCTGTCGTTAGATCCACCCCGATCGCCGCCGCGGCTGCGTGGGCATACTGCAGGTCTTTCGTCATCAGCTTCAAAAGGAAGTTCACCGTGTAGTCGCGCGCGGTCATTCGTGCGGAAAGACCAGACACCAGCGGACTGCCCGGCGCCCCGGCCTTCAGGTATGCAAGGCATTGATCTCGATCAAGCCCGGACCGCTCCAGCCACGCAATGGCTTCGGCAAGCGACGCCACCTGCACCCCGCAGAGAAAGTTATTGACCAGCTTCAGCTTGGCTCCGCTGCCTGTAGGCCCAAGATGAAGGATCTGCTTGCCCATGGCCTCAAAGGCAGGCCGGGCCACGGCCAGCGCCTCCTCCGAGCCGCCGACCAGAAAAGCCAGCTTGCCCTCCGCCGCTTGCACGCGGCTGCCGGCAACCGGTGCGTCCAGCAGCGAGAGTCCACGAGCCTCAGCCGCGGCGCTCAACTCGGCTACCCAGTCCGGACTCAGCGTGCTTGAATCGACCAGCACCGTGCCGGGCTCCGCGGCATCGAGCGCCCCATGCGGGCCCAGCCACGTCTCGCGCGACGCGGTGTCATCGGAAAGCATCACCAGGATGATCTGCGCGCCCTTCGCCGCATCTGCCGGCGTCGCCGTAACCCGTGCCCCCGCCTCGCCTAAAGCGGCTGCCTTCGCTGCAGTGCGGTTATAGACAGCAAGCCCAAAGCCTGCCTTCAGCAGATTCTGCGCCATGCCGGAGCCCATCGTGCCGAGGCCGAGAAGTGCGATCGTAGTCTGTGCCATAAGGGTGCCCATCCTCAGTGTGGGTTATGCCAGCGACCGAATCTTAATCCGTTCGCTGGATTTCGGAGTCTCGTGGATCGGGTTACAGAGCGCTCGGCCAAAGCCGTCAAAACAGACCTGAGCGACGTCCCCCTGCTGCAGTACGATGCCACTGCCGAAGGACAGGGCATCCGCCCCGAAGAAGTGAACATGCACGCCCCCGGGCTGGCGATGGCCCTCAAACTTGAAGTGATGATGCTCCAGGTTCGCCAGAGAGTGCGCCATGTTGGCCTCGCCGCTGGCAATGTGTTTCTGCCAAAGCACTGTGCCGCCCCGTTCTATCCGGACTTCGCCGCGAACATCCGCAAACGCCGCCCCAACCACTATCTCGGGTCCAAGCGAGCACATGCGCAGCTTCGAGCCCGCCAGGTTCAGGTAGTTGCGACGCTCAAACCTGTGATCGGAAAACTCGTTACCGTGACACATACCCAGAAGGTAGGGACTGCCATCCGCATCCACAAGATAAATCCCCGCAATCTCCGCCTCTTCCCCGCCGTCTTCCGCGTACGTGGGAATCTCCAATGGCTCGAACGGCGCTCGCAGCACGGAACCATCTCCTTTGTAGAACCACTCCGGCGCAACCCCGGCCTGCCCTTCCGCAGGTCGCCCCGCAGCAACCCCCCACTCAAACATCTTCATGCTGTCGGTCAGCGCCTCGTCCTGCGCGGGCTGCCCCGCCAGATGCATCGCCTGCCGCTCGCGCGCGCTGCCAAGATGGGTCAGTCCTGTTCCCGCGACAAGCAGCCGGGAAGGAGCTCCAGGCACGTCGATCGGGGCAAGCAGCCGCCACGGCGCGCGGTTCGAATAGACCTCGTCGTACAACACCCCGGGCCCTGTAGCCAGCTCTCGCGCGAACTCACCCAGCCGCCTGCTGTCGCGCAGGCAGCGCTGAGCCAGCTCATAGATCGAGCTCACACCCACCAAACAGTAAAGATGCGGCTCCTCCACAACTGCTACTGCACGTGCCCCATCGCTATGCTGCAGCTGGACTAGATGCGTCGGCTTCATCCCGTCACCTTGAAGCGCTTCAGTGAGTCCTCGTTGATTGTCAGTCCCAGCCCCGGCAGGCTGTCATCCAGGGTGATATACCCGCTGCTGGGGACAGGCTCTCCGTTGAAGATGTACCAGAACAGCTCATTGCCTACCTCCACATCCACCTGAGGAAAGAACTCCGAGATCGGGCAGTTCAAACTCGCCATCGATACGTGGTAGTTGTGCATCTGGCCTGCATGCGGCACGACCGGGATCTGGAACGACTCAGCCAGGGCACATATCTTCCGCGCCTGGCTGATCCCACCCACCCGGTTCGTGTCGAACTGTACATAATCCAGCGCATCCGCTTCTAACAGCTCCCGGAAGCCGAAGATCGTAAACTCATGCTCACCCCCGGCGATCGGCACTCGACCGTACCGCTTCAGCGTGGCATAGCCTCGCGTGTCGTCAGGAATCACCGGCTCTTCCAGCCACCGAAGATGGAACGGCTCCAGCAGCGGCAGCATCCGCTTCGCGTAGTCGAGCGTCCACCCCATGTAGGCGTCCGTCATCAGGTCGGTACCGTCGCCGATCACCTCCCGAACAGTCCGGACCAGATCAAGGTTCTTCTGCATGCCCAAGGCCCCATCCAGCGGACCCCACCCGAAGCGAAGTTTCATCGCCGTATACCCTTCGTCCTTGTACTTCTGCGCCTCAACCCGCAACTCATCAAGCGGCATGGAGTAGAGCCGGCTGGCATATACCGGGATCTTGTCTTTGGTGCGTCCACCCAGCAGCCGATAAACCGGTTGCCGCGCATCCTTGCCCAGCACGTCCCAAAGCGCGATGTCGACCGCTGAGATCGCCGTCATCGCCACACCTTTCCGGCCAAACGCCATCGTCCGCCGGTACATCTGCTGCCACAAATACTCCGTGTCCCAAGGGTCTGCGCCGATAAGCAACGGCGCAAGGTACGTATCGATCAGTGACTTCGTCACCAGCGGAGCCAGCGCTGCGTTCCCAAGGCCTACATGGCCCGCATCTGTAAAGATCTCAACCACTATCCATCCGTGGAAAGCGAAGTTGCCCATCGAGGCCTCGCCAAAGTTCACCAGGTCCATCGGGTTGGTGCAGAAGTGCGGCGGCAGGGGAACCGTCTTGCCTTCCCATTCCACGACGCGTGTGCGGACTTCAATAATCTTCATAGGGCGGCTTCAATCCTCTGGAGGGTGTGCGGCGTAAGCGGTTTGATTCTTCCGGCAAACAGCAGGATGGCAAGAAATCCAATCAGATGAAACGTGCCGACGAGCACGAAGAGCGTTTCATACCCGAATTCATGCCCAAGCAGATATCCCGCAACCACCCCGAAGATGGCTCCGCCGATGGCCCCGCCGAAACCCACCAGCCCGGACACCGTGCCGACAGCGGAAAGGGGAAAGATATCGGCGGGAACCGTCATGATCAGCCCGGACCACGACTGCTGAAAAAAGAACGCTACGCTGAACAAAACGATGGCAAGCTCCACCGGGACGAGCGGCACGAACATCACGACCGGCATGAACGCGGCACTTACCCCAAGCGCCAGCTTGCGTGCCACGTCCAGCGAACGCCCTCCGCGCAGCAGCCGTGAAGAAAACCAGCCGCCAAGAAAGCTGCCGACACCGGATGCCGCATAGGGAATCCACGCATAGTAGCTAACATGTTTAATGTCGAAGCCCCGCGCGTCGTACAGGTACTTCGGCAGCCAGAAGAGCAGAAAGTACCATGCCGAGTCGCTCATAAACTTTGCAAACACAAGTGCCTGCACGCTGCGAATCCCGATAATCTCGCGAAATGTAAGCTGATACCCAAGCAGCCGCGCATCTACCGTGTTGGAGGACAGGGTCATCGGATTGCTTTGGTAGCTCAGCCTCCACCACGCAACCCACAGCAGCCCCACCGCTCCTGCCGCCACAAACACCATGCGCCAGCCCGAGTGCAGGATCACCACGCCAATCAGAGGCGGGGCCAGGACCGAACCCACCGCGGTCCCCGCATTGATGATCCCGACTGCCGTAGAGCGCTCCTCCGCCGGAATCCACTCCGCTACAACCCGTACCGCCGCCGGAAACGCCCCGCCCTCACCCATGCCCAGCAGAAATCGTGCCATCAGCAGGAACATAAAGCCTGAGGCAAGGCCATGCAGCGCACACGCCAGGGACCACCACAACATAATCAGAAGAAAACCCCGTCGCGTCCCCAACCGGTCCAGCAGCCGCCCGCCCAGCGCATACAGCGCCGCATAGGCCAGCAGAAAAGCGGTCTGCAGATACGAGAACTCCTGGTTCGAGATCGGAATGTTGCGCTGGATCGCCGCGATCGCAACCGGCAGCGTCTGCCGGTCGAAATAGCTGATCGCAATCGCCACCGTCACCAGCGCTACGGCATACCATCGCATCTCCAGCCCAAAGCTGCGAGCCCCTGGCCCACCTTGCTGCGCCCCCACGTCCATCGTGCTCCCTACCACTTCACGTGCAGCAGTGATGTGCCCTGGCGCGGCATGTCTGTGGAGACGGCAACCTGACCATTCACCACATCGACCCACACAGGCGAGGTCAGCATCTGCAACTGGCCCGCCTGCTGCAACGTCGCATACTGCTCGCTTGTTGGATGCTGTGGAGATCCCATGCTCTTCCACACTGTATAGGCATTGCTATGCGTGTCGTCCAGCCGGTAGTGCTCAAGCAGCACCCGACGTGCCGTAGCAGGCAGCCCCCGAACAGTTATCATCGTCGGCACAGCCTCCGCCGGTCCATCCACATCGTGATAGTTCCACACCAGCACGGCCGCCTCGCGATCTCCCTTCGTCGCCAGCGCATCCACATCCGCATGCTCCCGCACGCCTGTGGCGAGCATCGTATCCAGCGGAACCTGACCGTCGCTGGTGGTGGCAACTCGGCTGCCCTGCATCAGTGCAAACATCCGGAACACATTCAGCACGGGCTTATCCACCCCGTTGGTCGCCAGGGAGCGAAACCCTTCAAAGTAGTCTTTGTCCTCAAACTCGAAGGACCAGCTCAGCATGGAAAGCAGGTTGACGCCATGCCGGTCTTGTAACTCGAACAGCCCTTTGAAAGCCGCCGCGGTATAAGCCGGGTAGAGCGTTCCATTGCGATAGTTGTTCGCCGGATTCACCTTGGAGGAGCACGCGGCGCAGCCCTCCGGGTCCGCCTCGCTGATAATGATCGGTAGATTCTTGAACCTCGGGAACGTTGCGACCAGCGCGAACCCGTTGTCCGCATCCTTCAACTCGTTCTGTATACCCATCGTCACCTTACCGTCCCTGATCGTCGGCGACCCCTTGGCATGGAATGAGATGAAGTCGATGGGCAGGGCTTTCCCGTTCGCCGCACTTTTCCCCGAATTCACATGCTCTAGAAAATTTTTGAGGAAGAGGTTTGCTTT
The DNA here is from genome assembly GCA_964252505.1 of uncultured Acidobacteriaceae bacterium. GTDB lineage: Bacteria > Acidobacteriota > Terriglobia > Terriglobales > Acidobacteriaceae > Edaphobacter. The sequence goes on along the minus strand of CAXUNW010000003.1, from coordinate 29 downwards.
CGCGGAACGTGGGCTTGTGGTCGCAGGCC
>CAXUNW010000002.1:46781-48540 GCA_964252505.1 uncultured Acidobacteriaceae bacterium | reverse complement strand
CTGCCGGCGATGCTGCGCGACTCGATACGGGGGGTGGGTGGGCTGAACACGATGACGCGGCGGCACCCGATGCACCGGGTGAAGGCGGCCGGGCTGGCGAGCAGCCCCTCGGTTGCAGGCTCTGGAAGGCTTGTCGGCGGAACGCCGGGAAACTATCTGCCGGCGGACTTTGCCAAGTTTTACCATGTGACGCCGCTCTATGACTTTGGGGTGAGCGGGCGAGGCAGCACGATCGGGATTGTGACGCTGAACACCTTCGATCCGGCAGATGCCTACAGCTTCTGGAATCAGCTTGGACTCAAGGTATCGCCTACGCGCATTACGAAGATCGATGTGGATGGCGGGGAGACGGCGAGCTCGAACAATGCGGACGGGGAGGGAGAGACGGATCTCGACACGGAGTACTCGGGCGGCTTGGCCCCGAGTGCGAAGCTGCGGGTGTACATCGCGCCGAACTTTACAGAGGCCAACTTCATCAACGCGTTTGAGGCGGCTGCTTCTGACAATCTGGCAGATACGATCTCCACGAGCTGGGGGGAGCCGGAGCTGGACTTCTTCTATGACGTTGCGACAAAGACGCCGGGGAATACGGCGCTACTGACGGTTTACCACGATGCCTTCCTGGAGATGGCGCTGCAAGGGCAGACGCTCTACGCATCGAGCGGCGACTCGGGCGCGTTTGATACGGAGGCGGGATGCTTCTCATTTGGCGTGCCGAGCCCGACGAGCCCGGTGTGCAACGCTCCGTATGCGATCGACCATCCCTCCGCGGACCCCCTGGTGACTGCGGCGGGCGGGACGACGCGGCCCTACTCCACGGTGCTCAACGACGGCGTCACGCTGACTGTGGCGAAAGAGCAGGCTTGGGGCTGGGATTACATTGCAAGCGAGGCGGCGGCGCAGGGTAAAGGCGCGGATATCTCCCTTGCCGATGTTTTTTCCGTGGGGGATGGCGGCGGGGTCAGCTCGTACTGGCCGACGCCGTGGTATCAGGCCGGGGTGGGGGGCATTACGAAGACGAAGCCGGGGCAATACTTCGCGGAAGACGTTGGCTCGGGCAGCGTGGTACAGAATATTTTGCCGGCTAACTTTGCCGGGAGGAACACTCCCGATCTGTCCGCGAATGCCGATCCTTTCTCGGGATATCAATATCTGCAGCAGGGCGCGGTGCAGAGCGGATACGGGGGAACAAGCTTTGTGGCTCCGCAGTTGAATGGCGTGACGGCGCTGTTTGTCGAGGTTCTGGGCAAGCGAGTCGGGCAGATCACGCCGGCGATCTACCAGCTTGGGAACCTGGTTACGACCGATGTTCGGGCGGGCGACAACTGGGGGTATGCGGCGAATGCACGCTATGACAATGCAACGGGGTACGGCGTGCTGGACGCAACGAACCTGCTGTTCGGCCTGTTTGCGTTGCAGATCGTTCGGTGATGCGAGGATGGTGTTCGGCGGAGGTGCCGATGTTCACCGGGCATCTCCGCTGAGCGACTCCTAGGTAGCGGCTGCCCCTGATAAACTTGAGTGAGACATCCTGCGGAGGGATGTGTGAGTGGTTGAAACAGGCGGTCTTGAAAACCGCTTTACCTTTGCGGGTAACGGGGGTTCGAATCCCTCTCCCTCCGCCATCAGGTCGTTTTAGATCATCCCAAGACATCCTAAAAACTGATCAGAGCCCCGGTAAAGCGGGGCTTTTCTTTCTTTTGCGTTCCGACATTGCAACTATCGAAGCCACAGCCTGGCGGGGGTAGATTTGGGGGGT
>CAXUNW010000002.1:32781-46771 GCA_964252505.1 uncultured Acidobacteriaceae bacterium | reverse complement strand
CCCCCCCCCCCCCCCCCCCCCCCCCCCCCCCCCCGGCGCCCCCCCGGTAGATTTCATTTCCCAAGTGAAAGGGCGACGATGGCATTGATGGATATCGAGATACGACGGCCGAGGGCGACCCCGAAGATGTAGAGCCTGAGTGACTCCGGAGGGCTTCGGCAGATGTTTCTCCATCCGGCGGGAAGTTGTGGCGTTGGAAGTCGCTTCTGTCATTCTGCGTTCAAATGCTCTACTGACGGACTACTTCACCTTGAACGTCGCGGTTGCTGTTGCAGTCGTTGATCCCGAAACACCCGTAATCAGGATGTCGTACGTTCCGGCAGCGGCGGTCTTCGGGAACAGGATCCCCGAGAGAGCCAAAGCTGAGCCGTTCAGTTTGACGGTCATCGGGAAGTCCGTGCACTTTGATCCGGCAGGACCGCCGGAGCAGGTCAGCGTTACATTTCCAGAAAATCCGTTCACCGATGTGAGCTCAAGCAGGAAGATATCGACCACGCCACGATAGAAGATGTCTGCAATCGGACGTGCCGTGATCGTGAACGACGGAAGCGTCACGCTGCCGGTGACGGTCAAGGTCCCGCTGAGGTACGCGAACGTGTAGTTGGCCGCGACCAGGTTCTGCGTCGCGAAGGTGATGGGATAGACGCCGGGGACAGACGTCTTCGTAGCCGTCGTGGTCAGCGTGGCCGTGCCGCTGACGACAGCGCTGGTGTCGCCATTGACGAAGCCGGTGACCGTGTAGGTGAGGGCGGGGTTTGCCGCACCATAAGCCCGTGAGAAGCTGGCGGCGGTTGCCGTCAGCGTTGCCTTGGCCACGATGAAGCTCTGCGAGACAGCCGTGGCCGCGGCGTAGGTGGCGTTGCCGCCCTGCGAGGCGGTAACGGTGACCGTTCCGACGCTGGTAATGGTAAGGACCGATCCGCTGAGGGTAGCCGGCCCGGAGACCGTGTACGTGACGGGAAGCTTGGAGCTTGCCGTTGCCGTCAGGGTGATCGGCGACGTGCCATACGTCACGCCTGGCAGGGGGCCGAAGGTGATGGTCTGAGCCGTCGGCTTCACGGTCACCTCAGCGTTCTTGGTCGAGGCCGAGAGCGCGTAGGTGGTGGTGTCGCCCAGGTACTGCGCGGAGAACGTATGAACTCCTACGCTCAGGTTCGAGACCGGGAAGCTAGCACTGCCGTTAGACAGCGGAACAGTCGCAAGGATGTCCTTGAAGCCGCCCCCGCCCGTGTTCTCGACAAAGGAGACGTAGCCGTCGACCGTGCCCGTACCGGTATTGGGCCTGATGGTCGCAGTCAGGGTTGTGGTGGTTCCGTTCAGCCCTGAGTCAACGATCGTGGTGGTGGTATCGGTAAGCGCAGTGATCGTGAAGGTACCCTTCGCGGTCTCCGTCCCGGTGGTGATGGTGAAGGTCCTGGCTCCCGCCGGTGCTGCACTGGTGACGACGATGTCTGCGGTGATCTCGTTCGGTCCGAGAACGGCGATATCTTTGACCGTGATGTCAGCGCCCGAGAACTTCAGGGTGCTGGTCACGTCGAAGTGTGCGTCCGATCCGATCAACCGGACGAAAACTTTGTCTCCGATGTTGGCCGTGGCCGGCATCGCTTGCACAAGCGGCGTGACGTCGGGCGTTACGGTGAATGAAGCCGTATCGACCTCTGAACCGCTCGTCACCGTGACCATACGCGCATCAGCTGCGGTATCGGTGTCGAGCACGAACTCCGCGGTGATCGACGTCGGGCTGACGTAGGTGACCTTTTTGACTCGGATACGGTCGCCGGCGATGGTGACCGTGCTGGCTGCGGTAAAGGTGGTGTTTGATCCGGTGATCGTGACCGGAACCGTTGCGCCCTTCAGACCGGAGTTCGGCGAAAGCGTGATCGTCGAAGAAGCGGCGTTAACCGTGAAGGTTGTGCTATCAACGTTAGCCCCGCTGGTGACGGTGACTGTACGTGCACCAGCCGCCGCCTTGGCCCCAACCTTCAGGGTGCCGGTAACGGTCGTCGCGTTGACGACGGTAAAGTTGCTAACCGCAACGCCGGTGCCACTCATGGCAACCGTGCTCCCGGCGGTGAAGTTGGTGTTGGTTCCGGCAATGGTAAACGGAACGGTCGTGCCCTGGTCACCCGAGAGTGGCGCGCTGGCAGCGGCGGGGCTGATGGCAAGGCTCGTGGTGACTGGAGAGGAGGTCGAGACATTGACGAGGCCGACCGGAACAACCAGGCTGCTGTCGGCGCCATTTGCGGAAGCCGTCACGTTGTGCACTCCCGTGAAGCTGGGAGGAAAGGAGAGAGCAAGGGTCAGCGTTGCAATCTTGCCCTTCGTGGAATAGGTACTCTTGCCGATATCAAGCGTGCATGAGCTGCTCGACATTGTTCCGGCGTTGCCTGACGTCCCGGCAAACTTGTCGACTCCATTGATGGTCAGAAAGAGATCGATGTCGTTGGTGTCGCCATTGTTGACGGCCACGATGCCGCAGTCTGGACTTGTCCCCCCTGCTGCGTGGAAGTTAATCTGGCTGATATCAGCCACGCCCTTGTTGTCGTTGAACATAAGGGCGATCGGTACGAACGTCGAGGGAGCAACCGTGGTTGCCGTAGGCATAGCGCTCAGTACCGTGACCGCTTTACCGTCCTGGACGATGGAGAGACTCTGGCGCTGGGCCGTCAGGTAACTGTTGCGCTGGAAGGTATCCGTGTTCGCCGTTGCGGTGAAGCTGACGGTGCCGTTCCCAGTACCTGTGGTCGTGCCTGTAAAGCTGATCCAGCTTGCGTTCGACGAGACCGACCAGTTACAGGTATTCGGTGCCGTGAGCATTACCGTGCCCGAACCGCCCGCGGCGGGAAGAGTGGGTGTGCTGAGAGCAACCGTCGCGCATGGTGCGTCGTAGCTCACTGACACGCCAAGTGTGCTGCCGGTCTGTGTGCCGGCGGTGATGGTAAGGAGCGAGAATGGGTCGGAAAAGCTGCTTCCGGGCAGCAGATTGCTCATGAAGAAGTTATTTGGGACAGCGGTCGGGTTCGCATCTATCAGCAGGGTATGCTTTTGGTCGTAGAAGCCATCCTGATAGTGCAATTGTGCGCCGCTGTAGAGCGTGTTCGGCACATTCGCTGGCGCAACCGTCATGCTCAGCGGTTGGTAAGTGCCGATAGGCTGGTGAAACTCGACCCAGACCCACGAACTCGATACCGGATCGCGAAGGACATGCAGAGCCCGGAGACCGGAGTTGATCTCGGCGGGGGACAGGGTAAAGCTGCCGGAGGTGGTAATGTCCTGGCCGCCGCTCGTCGCAATCCAGCCTAGGTCCTTATAGGCATGCTGGGTGTTGAAAAGGCCTTGGCCATCGCCCATGTCGGAGTATTTGTCGCCGTACTCGGTATTGACCGCCGTGATCTTGGTTGTGCCGGTGGGGACGGTCGCAGCGGCGTTGACGGATGCGGCCGCGGAGGTAACGGCGTCTGCCTCGGGGGCATGGCCACCAGGCGTGACAATGCCGGGGGTCACTGCGGTGTAGTCCAGCGGGCCAAGCGTCAGCGCGCCAAAATCGAGACTGTTGGCGTGGTTTACCCCGAGGTTGTGACCGACCTCGTGATTGGTTGCGAGCCAGAGAAAGTTGTAATAGCCGGTTGGTGTTTGGTTGGTTGGAATAGGAACCCAGGTGTAGGTGAACTGATGGGGAATGGCCGTCGTTGCGCTGGTTGAGGCCAACTGTCCCAGGCCTCCGAAGTAGCACGTATCGACCGGATAAACGAAGACGATGCGGTTGTACTTGGTGAAGTCAACTCCAGCCGCGGCGGCCACCGGCACCGCGGCTGTTGCCATTGCATCGACCGTCTTGCAATCGAAGTTGCCGGATACGGACAAAGGACCGTAGATATCCGCTGCTATCGATGTTTGCTGATAGGAGTTTTCCTTCATGAAACCATTGATATTGGGAGTGTTCGGTCCGTTGAAGAGCTGGTTGTAGTACGACTGCTGGTCGAAGCCAGCCGGATAGGCAACGCCGCCGCTGAACTTGAGGATCAGGACCACGGTGGTCTGCACGCCTAGAGGGCTGGTCATGGGCGTCGCTGCGCCGGGAGCGACGCCCGCACCGATCGAAGGGCTCGAAGCTGCTGCCGCCACCGTTGCGTCCGCGACAGCCGCATTCGCTTGAAGACCGCCGTTCAAAGAAGCGATCGGGGCCTCCGCTGCAGCCGCAGTGACCTCGGCCGGAGAGGCTTCGCGCAGGCTTTCGGCCGCGACTACCTCCGGGATGCTCAGGCCGGTCACGGTGATGTGGTGACCTACCATGCGATCGAGGTCGCCACGCTTATTGACGAAGGAAATTGCCCGGTCGCCATTCCGGGTATGCAGGCTATACTGCTTGGTCGCGGTATGGTTGACGAAGTCGTCGGCTATAGAGGCGCTGAGTTCGCCGGTGAGCGGAACATCCTGTTCCACTACCGCGGCGTAGGAAGGCTCCGCCTTCAGCAGGGCCGCACGGGTTTTGGCATCCATGGCGTAGCTGCGCGCCTTCTCCGGAGTCTCGCGGAACACCCTGATCAGCTGTTCGTGGCGATTGAGCAACAGCGCACGGGTTTCCAGCGTAGGGCCGCGCCGCTGCCTACCGTGGCGGCAAGCCGCGCATTGGTCTGCTGAACAACGTCCGCTGGGAGGACAGCGCTTTGCGCGTGAAGGTTCTGCGGGACAGAACAGAGGAGGAGGGCGGCGAGAATAACCGCAGAGAGGCGGCGGAGGGGGAGTCGGCAATCGAGGATCATTGGAATTTCCTTCAGGCGTTCGAGAACTCTAAGAGGCCGCCCATTGGCATGTAGGCCATGACCCTTGCAGGCCATGGCGGGGGACTCAGGTGAAACGGATTACTCCCGTTCCTCGCGACCTGCCCGCAAACGCGACGAAACGGCAATTGAAGTCTGGGGTTCTGAACGGATCCGTTCACGGAACGGAGACAGTTCTGGCCCGACGGAGGACTGCTTGGGATGCAGACCAACTCTAGCCTTCACAAAGCTGAATCCAATTGACTTTTTTTGACAAAAATAAGAAATGTTTACTGCATCTGTCTAAGCTGCTAGTTCGTGAGTGTTTATAGATGTCGGGTATCTCCCCTCCCGAGAACTACCAGCGCGTCGGCGTGCTTGCCTGCGTCCCTGAGCTTCTGCGTCGCCGTAACATCGATCCGGTACCCGTTCTGGCAGCAGCAGGCCTTCACGCGCAGGCCCTCGATAATCCAGACGGCACCATTCCGTTTGAAGCGATGGGACGTGTGGTTGAAGTTGCGACTAAGCGAACGGAGTGTGCACACTTCGGGCTTGAAGTCGGTGCACAGATTCACACGTCTGCGCTTGGGCTTCTCGGTGAGCTGATGCGCAATTCCCCCACGCTTCGCGTCGCTTTGCGAGACTTCTCCATCAATCAACACCGGAATGCGCACGGCGGAGTCGTGTACCTATTCGAACAGGAGGATGAGGCCGTCTTTGGCTACGCGATCTACCAGCCTAACGTGGCAGGTCAGGAAATCCTGTATGACGGCGTCGCCCTCGGACTGGCAAATGTAGTCCGGGAGCTTGCAGGCCCGCTGCTTTCTTCCGTGTTGCGCGTGAACCTGTCGCGATCGGAACCGCGAGACCGTGCACCTTATCTGCGAGCTTTCGGACCCGGCCTTTCCTTTAACGCGCATCAGACCGCCGTCCGGTTCCCCCGTAAGTTGCTCGACCAGCGCATCGAAGGAGCAACTGCGGGGCTAAGGGCCAACCTTGAAAAACGCGTACAGACCACCTGGCACGCCGGCGGCCTGGATCTCCTCACGCACCTGCGCCGGGAGCTGCGCGTCGCTCTGCTCGACGGGCATGTCTCCGCGTCGAGGATTGCGTTGCGGATGGGGATGACTCGCTGGACCCTAGACCGCCGGCTCAAAGCCTCCAGGCTCCCTTTTCAGCAGGCGCTCGACGAGGCGCGCTGCGAGCTGACCCAGCAACTGCTGGCAAACACGCGTTTGGAGATCGCCGAGATCGCCGCCGTAGCCGGCTACGCCGATCCCAGTGTTCTGACACGAAGTTTTCCGGTTTGGACCGGCATGCTTCCAAGTACGTGGCGAGCCAGCCTAGGGCAATAGACCAGCAAGCCTTGTACATCACGTGCAAAATGGACCTTCCACGTCGGAGCAAAGCGTAACCCTCCGATCTTCAGCCCGCGATGCGCTCTGCTCAATACGCCACGTTGACCTTTACCGCCCGCCGCACCTTTGGCGGCGCGTAACCCTCTCGCATCCGAACGCCCAAAACATCCCTAGCGACGTTCCGATGGGGGTAGATTTTGGGGTGCATTCCTTTTGTAGGTTATTATCTGGTCCGCTATAAACGGTTTACGCGGCAATATGACTCCCTCTCCCCTCGGTTCCTGGGGATATGCTCAGGACGCCAGAAAAGCCCCGATGAGACGGGGCTTGTCTGCCGTCCGATGCGGCATTTTCAAACGGTGGTATGGGCAGGTTTGACGAGGGCAGGGCGGCTGTTTGGAAGGCGAAGCGCCGGACAGGTGCGGCTTGGGGGCGGCACAAGAAACTTGGCGGTCTTCTTATTTGATGATGCCGCGCTCGCTGGCAGCGATGAAGTCGACCAGGTAGCGTACGTGCTCTTCCTGAGCGGTGAGCGTCTGCCGCATGGCGCCGACGGCGTCGGAGGTGTTCATCCTGGAGCCGCGCAGGAGGCGGAACGCCTGGCGCAGGGTCTTGATCTGCTCCGGGGTAAAGCCGCGGCGTTCCAAGCCAACCTTGTTTAAGCCGTAGGCATGGTTGTTGCGCTCGATGGAGGTGAGGGAGTAGGGCAACACATCCTGAGTGATGGTTGTGCCTCCACCGATGTAGCTATACCTTCCGATGCGGCAGTACTGATGGACCGGGCACATGGCTCCGACGACGGCGTAGTCCTCGACGACGACATGGCCGGCAAGGGTGGCACCATTGGCGAGGATACAGCCGTGGCCGATCTGCGAGTCGTGGCCGATGTGGGTGAGTGTCATGATGAGGCAGCCGGAGCCGACGCGGGTGACGCCGCCGCCGCCTGCGGTTCCGCGCGAGATGGTGACGGACTCGCGGATGGTGTTCTCGTCGCCCATTTCGAGCCGTGTCGGCTCACCGGCATACTTGAGATCCTGCGGGGAGCATCCAAGGCTGGCGAACGGGTAGACGGTATTGCGCGCGCCGAGCGTGGTGTCGCCATCGAGCACCACATGGGAGAGGAGACGGCAGTCCTCGCCGAGCCTGACGTTGGGGCCGAGGATGCAGTATGGCCCAATGAAGCAGGAGGCGGGCACGTGCGCGCCGTGGGCGACGATCGCGGTGGGATGGATGCCCGCCTGGAAGCTCAAGCGGCGCTCTCCGGAGCGGCGGCTGGGCGTACGCGGGGGATGACCTGGCACATGACGGTCGCGTCGCAGACCAGCTTGCCCTCGACGGTGATGACTCCGCGCATTTTTACGGCGCGGCTGCGCCACTGCAGGACCGTGACCTCGATGCGCAGCTGATCGCCTGGGGTGACCGGCCGGCGGAAGCGAGCCTCCTCGATGCCGGTGAAGACCATGAGCTTCTGATCGCGGTCGGGGATTTCCGTGAGCAGCAGCGCGCCGCCGGTTTGCGCGATGGCCTCCACCATGAGGACGCCGGGCATGATGGGATAGTCTGGGAAATGTCCCTGAAAATGCGGCTCGTTGATCGTCACGTTCTTGATGGCGACGATCCGGACCTTGCGTTCCATTTCGACGACCCGGTCGATGAGCAGGAACGGATAGCGATGCGGCAGAAGCTGCATGATCTCGCCAATGTTCATCGTTCGCGCCGCGGCGCCATCTATAACGGGGTCTGAGACTTCGTCACTCATAGCACCGACAAGTATACCGGGCACACCGCGCGATGCGGCTGACGTACTCTGACTGGGACACACGCGATCACCAGGGAGACAGCCGTGGAGAGACGAGAGTTTATGAAGTCAGCTTTAGCCGCATCCGGGACGGCCTTCGGGGTTGAACCACAGACGAGCAGGCCGGGCGAGGCGACCGAGGAGTTCTACCAACTGCGCACCTACACGCTGCGGACAGGCCCCCAACTTGCCCTAACGCAAGGGTACTTCGAGCATGCGCTGATCCCCGCGCTGAACCGGCTGGCGATGGCGCCCGTTGGCGCCTTCAAGCTGGATATAGGCCCTGAGACGCCGACGTATTCTGTCCTGATCCCGTCCGGCTCGGTCGCTGCGCTGGCTACGCTGGATAGCCAGCTTGGCAAAGACCCTGAGTACCTGAAGGCGGCTGCGAGCTTTCGGGACGCACCTGCGACGGCACCGGCCTTCGTTCGTGCGGAGCGAACGCTGCTGTCCGCCTTCGCCGGTTGGCCGAAGTTGGCGGTTCCCAAAAAGGAGAAACGTATCTTCCAGCTTCGCACCTACGAGAGCGCAAGCCAGGCGGCGCATCAGCGAAAGATCCAGATGTTCAACGAGGGCGAGATCGCCATCTTTACACGCACCGGCCTGGCTCCGGTGTTTTTTGCGGACACGCTGATCGGGACGCGGATGCCGAGCCTCACCTACATGCTGACCTTCCCCGATGTGGCGGAGCTTACCCGCGCCTGGTCCGTTTTTGGGTCGGACGTGGCCTGGAAGGAGCTGTCGCATCGCGCTGGGAACACCGATCCGGAGATTGTCAGCAACATCTCGAACCTGTATCTCAGCCCGCTTAGCTGCTCGCAGATCTAAGCGGCTGCGGAGGCTTGTTTTGCTTGCCGCCCGGTCGGGTTCTCACCAGATGGCGCTGGCGACTACGCGCGGTGGACCGGCCATGCCGTCGAGAATCTGGGTTGCCAGCACCAGCTCCAGGTTGCGCTTGCCGGCGAGATGTACCTGGTCCATCCAGCTTCGGATGGCCGGGTCGCTGGTGACGAACTCGGACGCGACCAGCGTTCCCGCCTTGCCGATGCCTGCCACCACGATTACGGGCCGCTCGATGGTCGCGTCGAAGTAGCTTGCGACGATTGCGTAGTCTTCCGTGCTGCCAAGCGGCCGCTGCAGGTTGTCGAAGGTCCAACGCATTTCAGGATGTTCGCTGTCGACGATGCTGCTCTGGCTGTGGGTGGCGGCGTAGAAGTGGAAACGCAATTTTGAGGTCAGCCGCAGTGTCCAGATATTGTCGAGCCCCCCGACGAGGACCAGCGGACCGGCGCGCACCTGCTCGAGGGTGGCATCGGCTGAACCCATGACGGTGTAAGGATGAGCACGCCGCGTGAGCAGGTCGGTGACCCGGCTGTCGCTCACAATGTCGCTGATGGGGACCATGTCCGAGCGCACCATGGCGGAGAGCATATCGCTTGGCTCACCTGCTCCTCCGGCGTGGCTGGCAGGCTGCATCTCGTTCCCGAGACTGTCGAGGGTATGCACGCCGATGACGTTGAGGACCGGCTTGGGAGAGTTCAAGACGGGGCTCCAGATTGCGTCCAAGCCCGTTTCGGCGTGGCGTGCGCGCAGCAGTCTCCAGGTGGTAAACCCAAGGGCCGTCGCCAACAGCAAAGCGCCCAGCACAAACAGCCACGGTGAGCGGGTCTTACGTATGACCAGATCCGATCCTTGGGCGGCAAGTGGTTCGGCCACTGAGGGCGGTAAGGGTACTGCGGCGACTACCAGGGGGGCAAGGGCCGGCTGCTGGAACTCCGGGGACGAAGCAGGCGGCTCTGAAACCATGTCTTCGACGATGACGGCTGGGTCGCTGCCGCTGACGAAGTGAGGCACGTAGGCGCCCAAAGGAAGATCGATCCGGACCTCATGCTCGTGGCCTGGTTCCTGATAGTACTGGGCGATGCGCTTTCGTACCTCGCCGGCGGTGACGCGCACGATCGGATCTGCGTTGGTATCGTAGTCTGTTGGCCGGGCGAAGACCTCGATGCCGAGGGTTCGCTCCTTCAGCCCGTCGGTGTCACCTGAGAGCGTATGCTCGACGACATATCTCAGGAAGGCCGGGTAGCGCTTACTGTTGCGGAAGTGTCTGCTCTCAAGCAGACGCTCCAACTGATGCAGCAGCGTGCTGCGTGTAAGAGGACCACCGTCTGCCCCGAGGATCTCTTCCGGCGGCTTCGTGATCAAACGTGTCTCCATACCATCTTTCACCTTGCCGCGGCCATGGGCTGAGGACAAGCAGCACGTATCATACGCCTCTGCGGTGACTGTTGTAACCTGTTTTGCCTCTACAACTTAGCTCAAAAGAGGACGCTCTTTACGGTATGGACCTTGCTTGTTGTGTTCCCGAGCAACTAGTGTGCGGGTCCTGAGTGACTTCTTGCGCGCGTCCTTCTCCTTTGTGGACGATAGCGGGCGCAGGAGGTTGTCTCGAGAGAGAGGCTTAATCCATGTTGAGAAAGAAATTTTCCAAAGGCGTTCGCAGGCCTGATGAGACAAAGGCCGCGAGGCGCAATCCTGCGCTTGGAGCGCTTCGTCCGCTCCTTCTCGGTTGCCTCTTCACGGCGGCCGCTGCCCATGCCCAGATCACCACCTCCGACATCCTGGGAACGGTGACCGATGCCACCGGAGCCGTTGTGGCGAACGCGGTGGTTACGGTGCGTAACCTTGGCACGAACGACACGCGTACGGGGAAGACCGACAGCAGCGGCACCTACACGTTCTCGCTGCTGCAGCCCGGCCACTACAGCATTCGCGTTGAGTCGCCCGGCTTCAAGGCATCGACGACGACCGACCTGAGTATCGAAGCGGGCGATCGGGCGCGTGCGGATGCCCACCTGGAGACAGGCGCGACGACCGAAACGATCGAGGTGCAGGCGCAGACTCCACTGCTGCAGGCCGATAATGCGACGGTGAGTTCCACCGTAACGGCGAAGGCGGTGCAGGATCTTCCGCTTAATGGACGCAACTTCGTGCAGCTGGTGCAGCTTGTTCCCGGCGCTAACGAGGGCCCAGGGAATGGTCTGACCTCAGGCGGACGGCCCGACGATCGTCGCACGACGTCCGGCTTCTCCGTAAATGGCCAGGACGACACCCTGAACAACTACATTATCGATGGCATCGACGACAACGAGCGCGTGATCGGCTCCATCGGCGTCAAGCCAAACGTTGAAGGCATCCAGGAGATCACGGTCCAGACCAACAGCTACGCCGCAGAGGCTGGCCGAACCGCGGGTGGCGTCGTCAACATTGTCACCCGGTCGGGAACGAACCAGTTCCATGGTTCGGCGTACGAGTTCTTTCGCAACGACATCTTCGACGCTCGCAACGTGCTGCAGACGACGGGCCGGAAGCCAGAACTCCGCCAGAATCAGTTCGGCGGCTCCATTGGCGGCCCCATCTTCCGGGACCGGACGTTCTTCTTCGGGGACTACGAAGGCTTCCGTCAGGTCTCGGGCCTGACGTATACCTCGACCGTACCGACGATCGACGAATACAACAACATTCATAGCATCGGCGGAGGCTCGCCGGCGGCACTGGTAGCGGGAGGCAACGGCACGGCTGGAAGACCGATCGACACGATCGCGTTGAACTATCTTCTGCTCTTCCCTGCCCCGACCTCATCCGCACTGGCAAACAATTACACGGTCAGCCCCAGCAAGAATCAGACGAGCAACACCTATGACGCACGCATCGATCACAAGTTCTCCGATAAGAACCTGTTCTTCGGGCGCTTCTCCTACAACAAAGTCAACACCGTAACGCCTCAGGCACTGGGAACGACCAACGGCATCCAGGTCAGCGGCGGGCGGTACATCTTCGCCGGCCCGGCGACGGATGTGGCGCAGCAGTACGGCTTCGGGCTTACCCACATCTTTTCGCAGAGCCTGATCCTGGACCTGCGTGCTGCCTTTACCCGCATTAATAACCTGTCACTGCCGCTGAACTATGGCACGAACCCAGATACCACGCTTGGTTTCGGGTCCAACATGAACTTCAACGCGCTTTCCTCCTTCCTCACGCCGGTCAGCATCGGGCCGTTCTCGGACATCGGCGACGGTGCCTACGTTCCTCTGCAGGACATCGACAATACCTACCAATACGCAGCGACCTTGAGCTATACCAAAGGCGCCCACAACATCAAGCTTGGGGCGGGCTTCCTTCGCCGTCAGGCTCGCAACGTACAGTCCGCCTTTGCGGCCGGCCAGTATGGCTTCAATCTTTCCACCGACTCCTGCATCTCTGGGACGCGCTACGATCCAGTAAACAACAACTGCGGGTCGACAGCGGGTGTCAGCAATACGGCCACAGCCAAGCAGCGCCAGGATAACCAGATCGCGTCGACCCTGACGGGAGCCTTCTCCTCGGCGAGCCGCAACTACGACTTGAACCCGCCCGACTACCGATCCTACGAACCCAGCGTCTTTGTGCAGGATAGCTGGAAGGTGAACCCGAAGCTGACCCTGGTGTACGGCGTGCGTTACGACCTATTCACGCCCTTTACCGAGGCCCATAACCGCATCTCCAACTTCGACTACCTGGGTGCCCTTGGATCAACGCCCGCCAACGTCGGCTCCTTCCTGAAGGTTGCCAATGTGAACGGTGTCGACAGCCATGCCGGCATCAAGACCGACTACTCGAACGTGGCCCCGCGGGTTGGCTTTTCCGCGGCCCTCGCCCCAACAACCGTGCTTCGCGGCGGCTACGGACTGAGCTTCTTCCCCGGCAACTACACTTCGAACGCTGATCTGAAGAACGCTCCGTTCGTCTCCGTCTACTCACCGAACTGCCAGGCCTCGATCGCCATCCAAATCCAGACCTCGGTGGGCCAGTCGGTGGCGAACGGCAACCCGGATTGCGCCACTGTCCCGGGGGCCTTCACGACCTTCGACCAGGGTCTGCCGCTGCCGGCAGCCCAATCGATCAACAGTTCGTCTCTGTCGTTTGTTGCGGAGAGCCCGAACTTCCGCTCCGCGCTTATCCAGCAGTTCAACCTGCAGGTGGAGCAGCAGTTCGGCGCCAACGTGCTTACGATCGGCTATGTCGGCAACATCGGCCAGCACCTTCCGGAGACGATCAACGACATCAACGTTCCCAAGCCCTTCAACCCCGCCAGCAGCTCCGGCGCGCGTCCTCTCTCGACGATTCTGCCAAACCTCGGCGGGGTCAACTTCCTGCAAAGCGAAGGCGTTTCCAACTACAACGCCCTGCAGACCTCCTTCCAGCGCCGTTTTACCAAGGGCCTTGCCTTCGACGCCAACTACACCTGGGCCAAGGGTCTTTCCGACATCACCGGCTTCTCCGAGGAAGGACAGCAGGGCTGGTCGAACGCCGACCCAACCCGCATCCGCCAGATCGAGTACGGTATCGCCGAGAACGACATCCAGAACCGCTTTGCTCTCTCGCTGAACTACGAGTTCCAGTACGGCAGGAACTTTACGGGGATGAAGAAGGCGGTGTTGTCGGGCTACCACGTCAACACGATCACCGTGTGGCAGTCCGGCAAGCCGTTCACGATCGTCAACAGCGGGAATGGGCCGGGTGGCTTCGGCAACCGCGCTACTCCCAAAAACAATGGCGGCCAGGATCGTCCGAATCAGATCGGCGATGCACGGCTGGGCAACAAGACACTTACCCAGTTCTTCAACGTCAACGCGTTCCAGGCACAGCCCCTTGGCACGATCGGAACCGCGGAGCGCAACTCGCTCTTTGGGCCCCGCTTCCGCCATGTGGATATGTCTCTCTTCAAGGATTTCCCCGTCACCGAACGACTCTCGGTTCAGTTCCGTGCGGAGGCGTTCGATATCTCAAATACCCCGAACTTCTACATCAACAACAACTCCGGCAACGGCAGCGTCCAGCTCGGAAGCTCTTCCTTCGGCCAGGTCAATCAAGTTGACCCCAACTACAACCCGCGCCAGTATCAATTTGCTCTCAAAGCGCAGTTCTAAGCGTATGGCAGACCGCCGCCGGCGCCCGGGGGACCCCCCGGCGGCCGCGGGGTTTTGTTTTGCCGGCGGCCTGCCCTTGTTCCCTGGGGGGGTTTTGCCGGGCCC
>CAXUNW010000002.1:0-32771 GCA_964252505.1 uncultured Acidobacteriaceae bacterium | reverse complement strand
TTCTTTGCCGCTCGACGTACCATTGAACGATGCCTGATTTGTCCGGCTCCTCGCCGCGCCGCTTTGACACGATCGACTTGATCCGCGGCCTTTCCATCGTCTCCGTTGTGTTGCTGCACATCTGGCTGCGGATGCATTTCGCCGGCTTCCATCTTCAGTTTGCTCTCTCCCCGTGGGCGTTGTTTGTGCTGCTGCGGAACGGAGGCAACGGCGTCACACTTTTCTTCGCGATCTCCGGCTTCCTGATTACTTTTACCTCGATTCGCCGGTTCGGATCGACCGGCGCGGTCCGGCCCGGGATCTTCTACCGCATCCGATTCGCGCGCATTGCGCCTCTGCTCCTGACGCTGCTGGCGGTTCTAAGTTTGCTGCACCTGGCCCATGTCGATGGATTCCGCATCCGTAGCGTGACCCTGCCGCGCGCCTTGCTGAGCGCTCTAACCTTCCACCTGAACTGGCTTGAAGCCATCCATATGCATGCGTATCTTCCGGCCAACTGGGACGTCCTGTGGTCGCTTTCCGTGGAGGAGATGTTCTATCTGTTCTTTCCGCTCGTCTGTCTTCTAACCGGTCGTCTGCGAGGCGGGCAGCCGATGTTTGTGGGCGTCCTCTTCGTCTTCGTGGTCCTGGGCCCGCTGGCCCGCACGGTGCTCACGACGAACGATCAGTGGCGTGACACCTCCTACCTGGCGGGCATGGACTCGATTGCGCTCGGCTGCCTGACCGCACTGTTGACCGAGCACCTTAGCCGGCGCCCAAGCCTACACAGAGGGGGCCTGCTCGGGCTTCAGATCTTCGGCGTCGCCTTGATGGCGCTGTTCATGCTCTTCCTTCCATGGCACTGGCTCCGCCCGCTCTACCACGCGGGCCTGGGCGAAACGATCCTCGCCTCAGGAGCCTGCCTCGTCATGCTGGCCAGCGTGCTCCGCGGCCGCCGGGGCAGGGCATGGACCGCGCCTTTGCGCTGGTTTGGCCGCCACTCGTACGAGGTCTACCTGACGCATGAATTCCTTGTCATCGCCGGCACGAACATGTACGCGAAGCTGCACCGTGGCCCGCTTGCGTTGTGGTTCCTCGGCATCCTGCTGCTCACCGCACCACTGGGCGCACTCTCGGCGCGGTTCCTGTCGGAGCCGCTGAACCGCCGGCTGCGCGGGCTCGCTCAGAGTTCGCGGCCCAGCACCAAATCGTCAAATACGCTGAAGCCCATCTGAAAGGTCCTCTCGCCTACCACGCGGAAGCCCTCCTTCTTGTAGAAGGCGATGGCGCGTGCGTTGCCGGCGAAGACGCCGAGGAAGAGCCGCCGCGCGCCCATCTGCTGCGCTCCGGTCACCGCGGCCTGCATCAGCCGCCGCCCTGTTCCCCCGCCATGGAACCGCGACAAGAGGTAGATCCGCTTCAGCTCAAGATCGTCCTCCCGCAGATCGGGAAGAGGCAAGTCCGGCTTCGTCACCATCGCATAGCCCACGGGACCTGCGTGCGCCACCGTCTCAGCCACCCACGCCCGGGACTGCGGCTCGGTCAGGTAGATTGCGTACTTCTCCGCGGCATGGTTTACCCGACAATGCTCCACGATCGACGGGCCGGGCAGCATGCCGGCGAACGCGTCGAGAAAGCTAGCGGCGCCAACGAGCGCCAGCATTTGAGCATCCTCCGCCGAACACGGTCGCACTTGAATCTCATCAACACCCAAGCCATTCACTTCCTTTCGCTCCCCCGAACACGATACCGTAAATGGAGCATGAGCCCAGCCCAGAAGTCGCCGCCCATCCCTGCCGCCGAAGCCGCAACCTGGGCATCCCCCGAGCTTCAACGCCAGCTTAGCGCCGCCCGGGTCACCGAGCGGCGCTCCGGGCGGCCCGATCCGGAGGGACAATGCGTCGTGTACTGGATGCAGCGGGCCCAGCGCGGCATCGATAACCATGCGGTCAATCTGGCGGTCGCCATCGCCAACGAGCTCAAGCTGCCTCTGGTCGTCTACTTTGCGGGCATCGCCAACTTTCCGCATGCCAACCTTCGGCATTACGTCTTCCTCAACCAGGGTCTGCCCGATATCGAGCACGATCTCGCTGCCCGCAACATCACGTTCCTGATGCGGCGCGCCCCTCATGAGGCGCATGAACGCCTCTTCGCCGACGTCCACGCGGCCATCCTGATCGGCGACGAGAACCCCATGCGCGAACCTGAGCGATGGCGCAAGCGGATCGCCGAGAACGTGCGGATCCCCTTCTACACCGTGGATACGGACGTGATCGTCCCCTCGAAGCTGATACCCGGCAAGCAGTTCGGGGCGTATACGATTCGACCCCGCCTCTACCGGGCCCTGCCGGAGTTCCTCGTTCCGTACGAGAACCCTAAGGCCGACATTGCGTGGAAGCGCCCGGCTTCCTTCCACGCCGACTCCGTCGACGAAGACATCACGCGCGGCTGGAAGGACCTAGACCGTACGGTGGGCCCCGTGGAGGCGTGGAGGGGTGGGACGCACGCCGCGCAGGCTCGCCTGAAGCTCTTCACCACCAAGCTGCTGGGCGACTACGAGCAGCAGCGCAACCATCCAGAGACCGACGGTACCTCTGCCCTGTCTCCCTATCTGCATTATGGCCATCTCGGTCCACAGACGATCGCGCTGGCCGTAGACGCTGCCGTCAAGTCGAATCCTACGCTTCAATCCGCGCGCGACAGCTACTTCAATGAGCTGATTGCCTGGCGCGAGCTTTCCGTCAACTTCGTCATTCACCACCGCGACACCTACGACACCGTCGACTGTGCCGAAGACTGGTCGAAGAAGACGATCGCCGCCCACGACGGCGACGAACGTGAGACGCTCTACACCCTTCCCCAATTGGAACGCGGCGAGACCTACGATGAGCTTTGGAACGCCGCCCAGATCCAGATGCTCCGCCACGGATGGACCCATAATTACCTGCGCATGTACTGGGCCAAGAAGATCCTGGAATGGACCCCGGATGTGGCCACCGCGCTGAAGTACACCCTTTATTTGAACGACAAATACTTCATCGATGGGCGTGACCCGAACGGGTACTCGGGCGCCGCCTGGGCCATCCTGGGCAAATTCGATCGCGCCTGGTTTGAGCGGCCCGTCTTCGGCAAGCGCCGCTACATGTCAGGTGCCTCCACGGGCAGAAAGTTCAACTCCAAGCTCTACATCCACCAGATGGAGGCGCTGCCGAAGTAGCGCGCCCGCATCCAACGATCATGCACTTCAACAAGCTTGGCTCAACCGGCACCACCCACGTCCCTTTGTCCAGCGCGCGGTTGAGGCGGGCATCAACTTCTTTGATACTGCCAACGTCTACTCGCTTGGAGCGTTCGGCATGTTCTGTAGATAGCACGACCAGCTAGGTTACGGGCTGCCGCGGAACGCCCGTGGTGTGCCGTCTACAATCGATAGGTCGGCATTGGGCCCCAGCGCTCATCCCACTAAGGAACTCTCCTGCCCCGCATCCTCATTACTGGCATTGCCGGCTTCATCGGCTCCCATCTCGCGCATGCCCTCGTCCGACGCGGCGACGACGAAGTGTGCGGCCTCGACAACTTTCACACGGGCTCCCGCGCCAACCTGGCGGAGATTGCCGACCATATCGACGTCCACACCGCCGACCTTCGCGACCCTGAATCCGTGAGCGAAGCCTGCCGCGGCGTGGACACCATCTTCCACCAGGCAGCCCTGCCCTCGGTTCCCCGTTCTGTCAAGGATCCCCGCCCCAGTCACGAGTCCAACCTTGACGGTACCTTCAACCTTCTTGAAGCCGCTCGCGCGGCCGGCGTTCGCCGCATCGTCTACGCCGCCTCCTCCTCCGCCTACGGCAACCAGCCCGGCTTTCCCCGCGTGGAGACCATGACCCCGCAGCCAGTGGCCCCGTATCCCGTGCAGAAGCTTGCCGGCGAGTTGTACATGCAGTCCTACCATCGCGTGTATGGGCTTGAGACCGTCTGCCTCCGCTACTTCAACATCTTCGGCCCCCGCCAGGTTCCCGATTCGCCGTACTCCGGCGTCATGGCCCGCTTTATCCTGCAGATGATGCGTCGCGAACAGCCGGTCATCTTCGGCGATGGAGAGCAAGGCCGGGACTTTACCTATGTCGCCAACGCGGTCCATGCCAATCTGCTTGCCGCCGCCGCGCCGGCTGCGAACGTGGCCGGCCGCGTCTTCAACATCGCCTGCGGAGAGCGCCATACCCTCAACGAAACCTACGCGTGCCTTGCCCGCCTGCTCGACTTCGACCTGCCTCCCCAACACGCTCCGGACCGTCCAGGAGACATCCGCGACTCGCTCGCCGACATCTCGGCCGCGCACGAAGCCTTCGGCTACACCCCTCAGGTAACCTTTGAAGAAGGTCTTCGTCGTACCGTAGCCTGGTACCGGCAGCAAGGTGCCTGACGCAAGGCTGCGGAGGGTAGTCCATGCGCGGCGGTCTTGGCCGCATCTTTCATGCAGTTCCCGTGTCTCTCCTAGGACAGACCTGCCGCGCCCTATGACCCCGACGGCGCATCAGATACCGTTGGGCTAGACCGACACTTTGAACGTCAGACTCCGTTGAGAGGTATCCCTCGCGTTGAATGCGCTTATCCTCGACCCTCCCGCTTCCGTCCAATCGCCGACCCTGGCCGACTTCCTTGATCGGATTGAGCGCCGCGAAACGCGTGTTGGGGTTATCGGCCTCGGGTATGTCGGCCTCCCACTTACCCTGCTGTTCAGCGAAGAACGATTTGCCGTCACCGGCTTCGACATCGATGCCCACAAGGTAGCCACTCTGAACCGTGGACAGTCCTACATCCACCGGATCGAGCCGTCACATATCGCTGCAGCGCACGCCGTCGGCTTCACCGCCACCTGCGACTTTGCACAGATTGCCATGCTGGACGCGATCCTTATATGCGTCCCCACGCCGCTCCACGAAGACCATACCCCGGATATGAGCTTTGTCGTCTCCACCGTGCAGGCGCTTGCTCCCTACGTCCAGCCTGGCCAGCTTGTCGTTCTCGAAAGCACCACATATCCCGGTACGACGGAAGAGATCGTCGTCGCGACACTAGAGCGCCACGGCCACCGTGTTCTCCGCTCGGAAGGTTCCCATCTGGACGGAGTCATGGTCGCCTTCTCTCCCGAGCGTGAGGATCCCGGCAACCTCACCACGCCTCGGCGCGACATTCCCAAGGTCATCGGGGGAGTAGGCCCGACCGCCACGGCCGCCGCCTGTGCTCTCTACGGGGCCATTTTCCGGCAGACCATCCCGATGTCGAGTCCGGCCGCCGCC
Organism: uncultured Acidobacteriaceae bacterium; assembly: GCA_964252505.1. Classification (GTDB taxonomy): domain Bacteria; phylum Acidobacteriota; class Terriglobia; order Terriglobales; family Acidobacteriaceae; genus Edaphobacter. The sequence goes on along the minus strand of CAXUNW010000002.1, from coordinate 27,492 downwards.
GAGATGACCAAGCTGCTGGAGAACATCTACCGATCCGTCAACATTGCTCTGGTCAACGAGCTTAAACAAATGTCCGCCGCCATGGGCATCGACCTCTGGGAGGTGATCGCTGCCGCAGCCACGAAACCCTTCGGCTTCCAGCCCTTCTATCCCGGTCCCGGTGTCGGCGGTCACTGCATCCCCGTTGACCCCTTCTATCTCACCTGGAAGGCCAAGCAGTTCGGCTTGACCACCCGCTTCATCGAACTCGCGGGTGAAGTAAACGAATCGATGCCCTCCTATGTCATTCAGCAGACACACATGGCGCTCCAATCCCGCGGCAAGCTCCTCTCCGCTTCCAGAATTCTCGTTCTCGGCCTCGCCTACAAACGGGACGTCGACGACCTCCGCGAGTCCCCGGCCCTCACCATCCTCGACCTGCTCCAGCAAGCAGGCGCCACCGTCTTCTACAACGACCCGTTTTTCCCTACCGTCACCCAGGGCCGCCGCTATTGTCTCCACCTCACCTCCACCCCTCTCATCGATCTCGGACAGTACGACTGCGTCCTCATCGTGACGGACCACAGCACCTACGACTATCCGTCCATCGTGGCTCAGGCCCACCTCGTCGTGGACACGCGCAACGCAACCCGCGGCCTCGACTCTACGAACATCGTCCATTGCTAGGTCTTGTGATTCCCATTCTGGGACGACTACGCCCTTCCAGTCTTGCAAGCCGTTGACTTCCCCACGGCCCCCCGTCACCATATCCTTTGCGCTGCATCCCCGAGCGGCACCCGCCCATGCGCCCAAAGCCCACGCGCCCAGGCGCTCATCCCAGGCCCATCGTTTCATTCACCGCCATGGCGCTGCTCCTTGCGCTCTGGCCGCACCTCTTCTCTCAGGTCGAACCTGCCTACAAACAGCGTGCTGAGCGCTTTCTGCAAGGCCGCCGCGGCGCATCCCAGGCGCTGCCCGAAGCTCGCCGGCAGCATGCCGCCCTCGTCCAAAGCGCAACACCGGACGCAAACCTCTCTACCCCCTGGCAAGCGGTCGGACCCAACCAGATCGCCTCCCTCGCCTATGGCAATGTGACTGGCCGCATCACCTCGCTCGCGCTCGACCCGTCCGACTCAACCGGCAATACCGTCTATCTTGGGACCACCGGCGGCGGCGTCTGGAAGTCCACTAACGCCGCCGGGCCCGCCTCCAGCGTCCAGTTCCTCCCCCTTACCGACACGCTTCCCGTCTTCTCCCCAAACGCCGGAACCGTCGCGCTCCCTTCACTGTCGATCGGCGCGCTCGCCGTCCAAAGCACCGGGGGCCGCAACGCCGTTATCCTCGCCGGGACCGGAGACCCCAACGACGCCACAGACTCCTACTACGGCACCGGAATTCTCCGGTCCGTCGATGGCGGCAGCACATGGACGCTTTCCCAGCAATCGAACGACGGAGTCGCCGGTCACCACTCGTTTGTGGGCCTGGGCACCGCCGCCTTTGCCTGGAGTACCGCCACCCCGACCCTTGTCGTCGCTGCGATGAGCCAGTCCGCTGAGGGAACGCTCGTCAATGCAGTCGACGCGACCAACTCCGTTCTTGGCCTCTACTACTCCACCGATGCCGGCGCCACCTGGCAGATGTCCACCCTCATGGATGGCGCGCAGGTCGTTCAACGGCCGCTCCCTGGCGGAGCCAACAACGGCGGAAACGCTGCCACGGCTGTCGTCTGGAATCCGCTCCGTCAGGTCTTCCTCGCCGCTGTCCGTTTCCACGGCGTCTACCAGTCCGCCGATGGCATAACCTGGAGCCGTCTTGCTACCCAACCTGGGCTAAACCTTACCGCGACGGCCTGCCCTACCAACCCCAACACCGCGGGTTCGTCCTCCTGCCCCCTCTTCCGCGCCGCCCTTGCAGTCCAGCCGCTCTCGGGCGACACCTACGCCCTTGCTGTCGACCGCAACAATCTCGACCAAGGCCTATGGCAGGCACCTTGCTCCCCTTCCGGTCTTGGTTGTGCAGTCAGCAATGTCGCCTTCACGACACGTCTACCGTCCTCAATCTTGGAACAGGGCTCCGGAAGCGCCGCCATCCCTCAAGGCGACTACGACCTCTCGCTGGCAGCGTCTCCGCCCGCATCCGGCGACACCGCCAACACCATCCTCTACGCTGGAACGATCGATCTGTATCGCTGCGCCTTCGCAAATAGCAATCCTTCGGCGTGCCTGTTGCGGAACACGACCAACGCCCTGAACGGTTGCGTTGCCCCGGCCCAAGTCGCCCCTGCGCAGCACACCCTGGCCACCCTTGCGCTTACCCAGCCCCTTATTTATCTCGGCAACGACGGCGGACTCTGGCGTTCAACCGACGGCGTCGCGCAAACTGGCTCGGCCTGCTCCCCCACCGATGAAGGCCACTTCCAGAATCTCAACGCCGGACTTGGCTCCCTGGTAGAGGCGGTGTCGCTGGCCGCCCATCCCACAGACACTAACACCCTCCTGTTGGGCACCGGCGCTAACGGCACCGCACTCACCGGCTCCGCCTCGTCTTTGTCGCCATGGCCCCAGCTTGCCGCCGGCGAGGGCGGCGTTGTGGCCATCGATCAAGTGAACCCTCTGAACCTGTTCATCTCCACCGGGCCGGGCGTCAGCATTGCGGTCTGCGCGAAAGGTGCAGCGTGCATGGCCGCGGACTTTACCGGCCAGCCGACCCTGGGGCCGACCCAGGTCGCCAATGATGCCTCTCTGGTGGATGCCCCCTTTTTGCTCGATCCAGCCCTTACCTCCGATGTCCTCATCGGGACCTGCCGGGTCCGCCGCGGGCCGGCAGGTGATGGCCTGCAGTGGTCGTCCGCGAACGCCATCAGCGTACCCTTTGGAGGTCCTGCCAATGCAACATGCGCCGCGAGTGCCAACCCCCTCGTACGTTCACTCGCCGCCGCGGGACCCCCCAGCGGAGCCTCGACCGCCCAGAACGCCGGGTCCACCGTCCTCTATGCAGGTCTGGCTGGCTCCCTCAGTGGCGGTCTGAACCTCGGAGGTCATCTCTTTCGCACCCTTGCGGGAGCCACCGCAGGCCCATCCACTGCATGGACCGATACTGCCGGCAGCAACGTCGCCAACGACGCCGCCGATGCGGGCCGCTTCAACCCTGGCGGCTTCGATCTTTCATCGGTCACCGCAGACCCGCATGACGCGTCCGGCAAGACCGTCTATGCGACCGTGATGGGGTTCGCCGGCAATGGGGTAAACGCCCCGCATATCTACCGCTCGCTTGACGCCGGCGTTACATGGACCAACATCTCCTCCAACCTCCCCAATGCTCCCGCGAACTCCGTTGCGGTCGATCCCAACGACGCCAACACCCTCTATGTTGCTCTGGATACCGGGGTCTATGTCACCACGCAGGTGGCGACCTGTGCCTCTGCGAACTGCTGGGGAGTGCTTGGCGCAGGCCTTCCCAACGCGCCGGTCGTCCAACTTATCGCCTCTGCGGGAGTTCCTACGGGTGATGGTCGGGTGGGCGAGCTACGCGCCGCCACCTACGGACGCGGCGTCTGGCAGCTTCCTCTGCTCACCGCCGTGGCCCCCGCTGCCCCGGCGATCACGGTAAGCCCCACCAGCCTGACCTTTGCCGCGCAGCCGGTAGCCACCCAGAGCGCGCCCCAGACGGTCACCGTAACCAACACCGGCACTGCATCATTAACCCTCTCCAGCATCACGACGACCGGAGACTTTAACGAGACGGATACCTGCACCTCACCCGGCGGGAACACCTTCGCGCCGGGTGCTACCTGCACCGCGCAGGTTCGCTTCCTGCCCACCGTGGCAGGCTCCCGCTCCGGAGTTCTCACGGTCTTCGGCAACGTACCCGGCGGTCAGGCTACCGTCATCCTCAACGGCGCTGCGACGCCGCCAGCTGCAATCGTCCTGAACCCCATCAACGTGACCTTCCCCACCACCAGCGTTGGAGCCACCAGCGCCCCTATCAACATCACGATCTCAAACACCGGCGGCAGCCCAGCCAGCTTGCAGACCCCCATAGTTACGGGAGCTGACTTTCGCCTGTCGGCCAACACGTGCGCCGGCTCCCTCGCTCCGCAGACCGGCTGCACCGTTTCCGTCGTCTTTGCACCCATCACGGCGGGCGCGCGTTCAGGAACCTTCTCCATTACCGATGACGCCGGTACGCAAAGCGCTTCGCTGAACGGGTCCGCCACCAACCCTGCCACGGACGGGCTCGCACCGCTTTCCCTCACCTTCGGTCCGCAGGTCCTCAACACCACCAGCGCGACTCAGACCGTTACCCTCACCAACTCCGGCGACGTGGCACTCACCCTGATCGCCGCCCAGATCACCTCCGGCGACTTCATCGTCGTCAACGCCTGCGGCAACTCGCTGAACGCGCACAGCACCTGCACCTTTTCCGTCGCTTACGTCCCCAAGGCGGTCGGCGCGGAGACAGGCGTGCTTACGGTATCCGATCAGTTCCGCCAGCAGACGGTGACCCTCAACGGAGTGGGTCTTGCCCCTGCCGGGGTCTCCCTCTCACCCTTCGCCGGGCTCAGCTTTGCGCCGACAGCCGTCAACACGAGTTCCGCTCCGCAGACCGTGACGCTCACCAATAATGGGGGAGTAGCGCTTTCTTTAGCCGGTGTTGTCGTTACGGGGGACTTCGCGATTCTGGCAGGCAGCAATACGTGCCCATCCACCTTGCCGCCAGGCACCGCCTGCACGGTCCAGATCGATTTTCAGCCGACGGTAAGCGGCGCCCGCACCGGGAACCTGATCTTCAATGATTCAGCTGCCAACTCACCGCAGGTTCTGCCTCTCACGGGTGGGGGCGTCGACTTCAATCTCACGCCGAATGGCGCCACAACTGTGACCGCTGCCAGCGGGACCAGCGCCGTGTTCCCGCTGCTCCTCATCTCCGCCCCGGGCACTCCCGGATTGGTGACCTTTACCTGCCTTGGCGCTCCCACAAACGCTACCTGCACCATCGTCCCGAACAATCCGGCCCTTGGGGGAACCACCACCATCGCCGTCACCGTCGCGACTGGCGTCAACTCCGCCAGCCTCGCTCCGCGCACCGGCGGTCAGCGCCGTGGCACGCTTTGGCTGGCTGCTGTTCTGCCGCTCGCGGCCCTTATACTGCGACGGCGTAAGCTCCGGCTGCGCCTGCTTCTGCTTTGCGTCTGCTTCATGGGCCTGACCGGCTGCGGGGTTGGCCGGCAGATCCCTGGGGACGGCGGCAGCGGCACCAATCCATCGGGGCCAATTACGCCGAACGGCTCCTACTCTATCGCCATCTCTGCCACCAGCGCTGGACTCACCCGTTCGCTCAACGTCAGCCTCATCGTCCAATAAGCCCTTACGCCGCCCGCCCTGCGCTGGCGCCGGAAGCCCAGGCCCACTGGAAGTTGTACCCTCCCAACCATCCCGTCACATCAACCACCTCACCGACGAAATAGAGGCCCTTTACGAGCCGGCTTTCCATCGTTCTTGCGTCCAGCCCGGCTGTATCCACGCCGCCGACCGTCACCTCAGCCTTTGCATAGCCTTCCGTGCCCTCTGGACGGACGCGCCATCCGTGCATCGCCTCCTCCAGATGCGCGATGCCCGCGTTTGTCCAGTCTGTCGGTTGCTGAACCGCTATCCAACGGTCCGCGAAACGCGTGGGAAGAACGGCCCGCACTGACTGCGTGACCGCGCCCAGATCGCGCCGCGTGTTGCGCTGCAGCAATCCGGGAAAGACCGCCACACCCGGCGCGAGGTCGACGGTAAGCTCGCCGCCCTCGCGCCAGTAGGAAGACACCTGCAGGATCGCGGGCCCGCTCAGCCCTCGATGCGTCACCAGCATCTTCTCGCGAAAGGAGGTTCCCGGCCTGCCCTCTGTCCGAACAAGGACCTCCGCCGAGAGGCCTGCGAGATCGGACCAACGGCCGGAGTCAGCCACGCTGAACGTGAGCGGAACGAGCCCGGGACGGCACGGGAGGACATCGTGCCCAAACTGCCGCGCCAGATCATACCCTAGCCCTGAGGCCCCCATCTTCGGGATCGACAGGCCGCCGGTTGCGACAACAACGGAGTCCGCCCGAATCTCTTTTCCGTCACAGCTTACCCTGAATCCAGGCGAAACCGCGTCCACCCGCGCCCCGAGTCGAAGCTCCACATGCACGTCCCTGCACTCCCGCTCGAGCATCCTAACAACCTCCACGGCGGAACGATCGCAGAAGAGCTGCCCGGGCGCTTTCTCATGGTATGCAATCTGATGCCGCTCCACCATCGCGACCATGTCCTCCGGGGTGAAGCGCGCAAGGGCCGACTTTGCGAAGTGCGGGTTGGCGGAAAGAAAATGCTCCGCTTGGCAGCCCAGGTTGGTAAAGTTGCAGCGACCACCCCCTGAGATGAGGATCTTCTTGCCGGCACGGTCGGCATGGTCCACCACCAGGACCCGCCGCCCGCGCCGCCCCGCCTCGATCGCCGCCATCAATCCTGCGGCGCCCGCGCCGAGGACCAGCACATCTACCGTCTCAGCCACACATCCGCCCACATCGGCCCGCCGCTATTTGACAAGTTCGCCGGTTGGCGTCCTCACCTCGATCGGGCCAAGCTGAGCTTCCTTAAGCCCGCTCTCGATCTTTGCCCGATCTCCAACTGCAACAATTATAAGGTTATCCGGATGAACGTCGCTCTTTGCCACCCGCGTCACATCCTCCGCGCTGACCACACGGTACTTCTCCGGGAGCGTCGTGTAGTAGTCCAGCGGACGATCATACAAATAGAGCGAAGCCACCGCTCCTGCTGTTGCGGAGGTTGTCTCAAAGAGCGCGGGGATCGACTGGATACGGGCATCTCTTGCCATCTTCAGCTCTGCATCGGTTGGCGGGGCAGCAGGAAAACGTGAGATCTCGCCGATCAACTCCTTGGCGGCAAGCCCGGTAATATCGGTCCTGACAAGGCCTCCGGCGACAAAGTTACCGCCTTGTGGGTAGAACACGTATTGTGAATTTGCACCATACGTATAGCCATGTTCCTCCCGAAGGTTCATGTTGATTCGACTTGCGAAGCTTCCGCCGAGCGTGTAATTCATGATCTGCAGGGCCTGCAGGTCGGGGGTCGACATAGGCAGCCCGAACCCAAAGGCGAAGAGCGCCGTCTGCGGAGCGCCTGGCTTATCCACGATTACGATGTGGCGCGCGGGTGCCGCTGGCGGTGGCGGGACCGCAATGCTCGCAGCCGTAGCCCCCGCCCAGCCGCCAAAGTATTTGTCGGCCAGCCGTCGAGCCTCGGCGAGATCTAAGTCTCCGACGACGGCCAGGGCGGAATCCATCGGGCCGTAATGCTTTTCATAAAAGCTGGTAACGTCGTCCCGCGAGAGCGCTCTAACGCTCTCGACGGTTCCAGTGCTGGATGCCCCGTAGGGATGATCACCGTAGAGCAGCATTGGTCCGATACGGAGAGCGACAGCGGTGGGTGAGTCACTCTCCTGCGCAATCGCCACCAAACGTTGCCGGCGCAGGCGTTCAAAGTCGCTCTCGTGAAACGCCGGGTGCTGCAGAACGTCCGCGAGTAGCTCGAAGCCGTCTTGGGCGTGGTTTGTTGTCACGGTCATGCCCGCGCTGACGCCCTCCATCTGCGCGGACACGGCGACCCGTGTTCCGATGCGCTCTTGGGCCCCAGCCAGATGCGTAAGATCCCGCGTGGTGGTGGCCTCCGCCATGGTTTGCGCGGTTAGCGCGGCGAGGCCAGCCCTGGCAGCCGTTGTGTTTTCACTTCCTGCGCGGACGGCTAACTGGGCGGAGAGAACAGGGAGGCTTTTATCCTCCACAAAGTAGACCTTCAGGCCATTTTTGAGGGTAAAGGTCTTGGGAACGGGAAGATGAAATGTCAGAGCCGGACCTGGTGCGGGTGGGATTTTGCGCCAGGCCTGTGCGGCTTCGAACTCGGGTGTGTACGGGTTGACGATCTTGACCTCGGCATCCGTATCTGCCGGGCTCCTAGGAACATCGCTCAGCACCTTCTTGCCGGGTACGGAATACACCACCACCGCTGCCTCTTTTGTGAGGTACTTGGCAGCGGCTGTTCTGGCTCTTGCGACGGTGACCGACTGCTCACTGGCGACATCTTTAGTGATGTATCCGGGGTCGTCCGTGTATTGGTTGTATTCGTTGAGAGTATCCGCCACTCCGCCGAAGCCCCCTAGACGCTGTAGCCCGGTAATCTTGCGGGTCAGCAAAACGGCTTTTGCGGCTTCAATCTCATCGGCGGTCGGTCCATCCGTCTGGAGCCGCGCGATCTCAGACCATACTGTCGCCTCCAGATCTTCAAGTTTTACATCGGGCTTTGCGGTCACTGTGCATTCTGTTATGCCGGTCAGTTTGAGGGCGTATGCTCCGCACGTGACGCTCTGCGCGACCTGGCTCTTATAGACGAGTACCTGGTCGAGACGACTTGCCTTTGCACCACCCAAGGCAAATACAGCCATGTCTAGGTCGTCTGCTCCTGGAGTGAAGATCGCCGGAGTTAGCCAGGCAATACGAAGCTGAGGCAGTTTGACGGTGTCGGTGACTGTTGCGCGCCGTTGAGCGGCAATCACAGGAGTCGGTACGCTGACCGGCGCCACCGGTGGTCCCTGCGGAATGGGCCCGAAGTACTTGGTCAGAAGATTTTTCAACTTTTTAGGATCGAAGTCGCCAGCGATCGCTATGCTGGCGTTGTTCGGGGTGTAGAACTGCTGGTGAAAATCGCGAATGTCTGCGATGCGGGCCGCTTCTATGTCTGCGTGGGATCCGATAACGTCAGCGTAGTACGGATGCTGCGTCGGGAACAGAAGTTGGTAGACCTTTTCGCCCGCGAGATCATAGGGACGCCCTTCGCCCTGTCGCCGCTCGTTCCTGACTACATCGCGCTGATTGGCAAGCTTAGTCCGATCAAGCCCTTCCATCAGGAAGCCCATGCGGTCGGATTCAAGCCAAAGACCGAGTTCCAACTGGTTAGCCGGCAGGGTTTCGAAGTAGTTCGTGCGGTCGAAGCTGGTTGTACCGTTCACGTCCGTCGCTCCGGCTCCCTGCACAAACTTGATATGGGCCTTCTCGCCAACATGCTCGGAACCTTCGAACATCATGTGCTCAAACAGATGCGCAAAGCCGGTTCGCCCCGGCCGCTCATTGAGGGGCCCAACGTGATACCAGAGATCGACAGCCACGAGCGGCAACCGGTGGTCCTCATGGGTGATGACCGTAAGCCCGTTGGGTAGCGTGTACTTTTCAAATTGAATTGCCGGGAGCTTCAGCGATGTTGCGCCGGGTGCCGCACCGAACAGTGCGGTCGATAACCCACAAGCCAAGAACAAAGCGAGGCAGCGACGAGGAGGCATGAGGAAACTCCGGAGATTGGCTATAGCGACCGCGTCGCGGAAGACGCGACAGTCGGGTAGATCTATGACGTGTACAGAGGGGGTTTGCCATAACTCGGAGGCGGGGAGGCAAGTCGCGGCGTTCCCAACTCCTAAGTAGGCTGCGGACGGGACAAGAGGGATCCGGTGTAGCTGCCAACGTAGGTGGCCGATCATAGAGCGGAGGCGCTCGGAGCTGTCTACCTACCCGCGCTCTCGGAACTGACGTCTCTACTTACCAGCTACCCCACGCCCGACTAATGTAGTCACTCATCGTCATCATGATAAGTACAAAGAACGTGAAGAAGCCGGCACCTACGGTCATTTTGATGAGGCGTGACTGATACTTCACGTGCATGAAAAACAGGATCACCACAACCGCCTTGAAGCTCGCGATGCCAAGGGCGATGACTGGATTCGCCCACCCGAAGGGGATGTACGCTGCGCCGACCGTAATACCTGTAAACAACAGCAAGGTCGCAAAGACATAGGTGTATTGCAGTGGCGAAACGATGTGGTGTTCGATGTGTTCCGGATCAGTTGCGTTCGGTGCTTCCTGTTGGTTAGACATGACTGACTTTTTCTCCCGTGGCGGCACAACGAGGCTTAGTGCAGAGGATGACGATTGATAAGGTAAAGAAGGGGAAAAAGGAACAGCCAGACGATGTCGACGAAGTGCCAGTACAGACCAAAGTTTTCTATGGGAGCCACGTACCCGGTACTGAACTCGCCCCAATGAGCTCGTGCGGTAAGCCAGAACAAAATCACAATGCCAATAATCATGTGCAATGCATGCATCCCAGTCATCGCGAAGTAAAGAAAGAAGAAGAGCTGGGTATGCTGCGCCATATCGGGCGCGATCGGCTCTTCTTTTATGCCGTAGTCAGCCGGGTTGGTAAACATGGCAGTACTGAAGCTGGCGCCCGGGATATGGTGCTTCTCGTATTTCTCATGGTATTCGTCGGTCTTCACTCCTAAGAACGCCAGCCCGAAGATTGTGGTCAGCACAAGCATCCATACAAGCTTCTTTCTGTCACGAACTTCGGCGTAGTAAACCCCCAGTGCCATGCAGAAACCCGAGCTAATCAGGATAGCCGTGTTGGCGGCCCCCTCCGGCACATTCAGCTGGTTTGAGGCAACGGCAAAGGCCGGATAGTACCAATTCCTGTAAAGGAGGTAGGCGAAGAAGAGTCCACCAAAGAACATGATTTCGGTTAGCAGGAAGAGCCACATCCCGAAGCTTCCTGCTTCCCGCTGCTGATTTTCGGTTTCAAAGTGGTGTCGATGTTGCGGCAGCACGACGTGCTCGTCGTGGGTATGACCAGGTACGAGCACCGAGTGCGTTGTTGTCGGATGCGCAGTCTCGATCGTATTAGCCAACGGTCGTCACCTCTTGCTGAGTCTTATTTGCCAGCCACTCGTAATCGTAGGCTTCGTGATCCACGATGGGGGTCACGAGAAAGTTCTCTGTCAGCGGAGGCGACTGGATCTGCCACTCAAGTCCAGTGGCCTGCCATGGATTGTTTCCCGCGATCGCGCCATATTTCAAGGACCAAGCTAGATAGATCATCGGTAGCAGGTAACCTACGCCAAGGACCGTCGCGCCTGCCGTGGACAGTACGTTGAGCACCTGGAACTCCGGAGGATACGCGTGATATCGACGGGGCATTCCCAGATATCCAAGGATAAACTGTGGCAGGAAGGTGAGATTGAACCCGATAAAGGTGGTTACGGCTGCCAGCTTAGACAAAGACTCGGGATACATTCGCCCGGTCATCTTGGGCCACCAGAAGTGAACTCCCGCGAGAAACGCCATTAACATGCCGCCGACCATCACGAAGTGGAAGTGAGCGACGATGAAGTAGGTTTCCGTAAGATGGATGTCCATGCCAAGCGACCCGAGAAAGACCCCCGTGAGTCCACCTATCGTGAATAGTCCTATAAAGCCGAACGCATATAGCATCGGCGTTTCGAAAGTCAGCGACCCCTTTTGGAGCGTGAAGGACCAGTTGAAGATTTTAATCGCGGACGGAACGGCGACCAGCATGGTGAGAAGCGAGAACACCAGGGCTGAGTAGTTCGAGACTCCCATAATGAACATGTGGTGGGCCCAGACGAAGAATCCGAAGAGGGCGATAGCAACTGACGAGAAGGCTACCGCTGTATAGCCAAAAACGCGCTTCCTGCTGAAGGTACTAATGACCTCTGAGATGACGCCCATGCCGGGCAGAATCATGATGTAGACCGCGGGATGAGAATAAAACCAGAAGAGATGCTGAAATAGAAGAGGATCGCCACCTTTGGTTGGATCAAAGACGCCGATGCCGATGGTGCGTTCGAGTGCTACCAACACAATCGCGATCGCAAGTACCGGGGTGCCAAGAACCATGAGGATAGAAGCGGCATAGTTGGACCAAACAAAAAGCGGCATGCGGAACCACGTCATGCCAGGTGCACGCATGCGGTGAATCGTCACGATGAAATTGAGCCCGGTGAAGATCGAGCTGAACCCCGCGATGAAGATGGCCGTTGCAGCGGTGATGACGTGGGTATTGAGGTAGTGGGTAGACAGCGGCGTGGTGAAGGTCCAACCGGTGTCAACTCCACCAAGAACCAGGGCGGTGAGCGTGAGGGTTCCACCAATCAGATAGAGATACCAACTAAGCAGGTTTATTTTAGGGAATGCCAGATCCTTCGCACCTAGCATGATCGGAATAAGGAAATTCCCGAGAGTGGCGGGCACTGAGGGCACGAGGAACAAGAAGATCATGATGATCCCGTGCATTGTGAAGAACTTGTTGTACGTATCAGACGCCACAAGATCCGGCTGCGGCGTGAGCAGTTCCAACCGAATCAGGCCCGCGAACGCGCCTCCTATAAAAAAGAAGAAGGTGATCGAGAACAGATAGAGCATGGCGATACGCTTATGATCACCCGTCAAGAGCCAGCTGAGCAATCCATGCTCCGCGTTGATGTAGTTTCGCTTGGGCAATGTTGCCGTACGCTGGTCTGGCAGGTTGAGGATCGTAGTTGCAGAGGTACTCATGGCTTCACCATCCCGGACGCCGCCGTCGGCGCTGTCTGATCGGACTGTGCGGTGACCAGCGTCTGCTGGACACGGTAGTTTGTAGGCATCGTTTTAAGAAACTCGACGAGATCGATGAGGCCGTCTTCACTGATCTGACCTTGATAGGTAGGCATAATCGGAGCAAAGCCTGCCGTAACATGCTGCGAAGGATTCAGGATGGAATCGCGCAAGTAGGCATCATTGACGAGAACCTCCGAGCCATTTGCAAGTTGCAGCCTGGACCCATACACACCAGCAAGGCTTGGACCACGTGCGGCGGCGTTCCCAGAATGACAGGCGTTGCATCCCATGCTTGCAAAGAGCCGCTCTCCGTTCTGCGCCAAAGACATTCCGCTTGTGGACTGACGGGTCCACTGTTCGTAGTCCTCCGGAGTCAGAACCGTTACCTCGCCGATCATGCCGGAGTGCTTTGTCCCGCAGTATTGCGTACAGAAGATGTGGTACGTGCCGGGATCGGTCGCATTGAACCATACTGTCGAGTACCGGCCCGGGATGACCTCCCGCTTGACCCTGAAGTCAGGAACCGAAAAACTATGGAACACATCCTGAGAGATCATAGTGAGTTGGATCGGCCGATCGGTGGGGACATGAAGGGCGTTGATCTCATGCTGACCACCCGGGTGTTCAGCCTTCCACATCCACTGCTTGCCGACAACGTAGATGTTCATCGCGTTAACGGGCGGATTGTAGATGCGGAAGTAGAGGAGTGCGCCCCAGACGAAACACACTAGGAAGATGGCGAGTGGGATGATGGTCCAAGTGGCTTCGAGTAGCGTGGAGCCTTCAATGTGGGTCGCAACTGGGTGCTTCTCCCGCCGATAGCGGATAGAAAAGGTCGCAAGCAGAGCGCCTACAAGGAGAACCCCGACAACCGTCATCGATAGCAGAAAGAAGTAGAGAGCATCCATATACGGCGCGATAGTGGATGCCTCGCGCGGGAAGAGTGCGGAGGCATTGAGCCACTTTACAAGAAATTGCCATAGAACTGGACTGATGTGCATCGTTACCCTTTATCCGCAGAATCACTTGTAAGGTCATGCTGACGCCCAAGCTTTATATCTCGCCGGAACATCAGGAAGATGAAGCCACCAAGCCCGGCCATGGTCACCATTCCGCCAAATTGCACGACCCGAGCGATGACCAACGAATGGCGGTTGGTTTGGGGGTCATAGTGGTAGCAGTAGGTGAGAATGTTTGCGACTCGCGATCCGATCTTGTTGTCTGAAGCCTCAATGAGACCAAGGAGAACGTCTTTCGGCGAGTACTCAACACCGAGATAATATTGTGCGATACGCCCGGTGGGAGTCACTACCTCAATAGAGCTCGCGTGCGCATACTGCGTCAGTTCACCTTTAGGACCGGGGATTCGGACATAACCAAAGCCAACCGCCTTCGTTAGCGCGTCGATGGAGTTTTGTTGACCTGTGAGAAAGTGCCATCCGGAGGCGGTGTCCGGCCGTCCATAGCGCTTGAGATAGAGATCCTTCTTTTGCTGGGCCAGTTGCGGCGTCTCCGAGGGATCAATGCTCACGATGACGACATTGAAATCCTTACCCGGCGTGAGATGTACCATCTCGAGCGCACTTGTTAGCCCATCCAGCTCCTCGGAGCAAAGCATCGGGCAGTTGTAGTAAACCAAGGCGACTACAGCAGGCTTGGACGTAAAGTAGTCTCCGAGGCGAACAGGATGTCCAATCTCATCGACAAATTCTGCTGAAAGAGGAAGTTGTTGGTTCAGGTGCTGCTCCACCGCAACCCGTTGCAGCACCTGAGGAAGCGAGTCTCCGGTATTTGCCCCAGCCTGCTTGTCACCGTAGCTGGATACCTGCCCAGCCGCGGGCAGTGAGGTTATGACGAACAGGAGCAATGCGAGAACCACGCCCGAAGCTACACCGCAGGTCCGCTCGCCCTCCGAGTCTCCGGAGCGTCTTGCGGGTCCGTCCACACATGCGTTACACCGAGTTGTAGCCACTTTTAACATGTCTCTATCTGCCTACCTACATAGTTTATCTGCGCTGAGCCGTCGCTGTGTTCCCTTCGCCGGCAGCCTTTGTATAGCTCAACTTTTGTTCTCGCGCTTCGATTGTGTCGAGCTCATAACCAGTTCGCGCAAAGCCGGTGGTAAGTGGCGCTTGAACGGGCTGGATCTCATTACCTATGGGCCGAGGCGTTTGACTTGCGGACTTGAGCACCGGAAGCTGGCGTTCAACGATCAGGGCCATAGCGCGATCAATCGGAACGCGAACACCATCCGGCTGTCCTTCGATTGTGCTGTAGTGATCAAGCAACAGATCTTCCTTTGCATGAAGATCCGCCGTGGCTTGGTTACCGTCATCAACGTCGAGCCTCGGAGTCGGAAAGATGGCCACCATACGCTGCAACTGCTTCTGATCCATCTCGGGATTGCTGGCAAGATTTTCGCGTTTTCCTGTTCCGGCCGGAGTCTCCCGCTGCCACTTCGTTGGGGGGCCATCCTCTCTCAGGAATTCATGATTGATCACCCGGCCCATGATGAAGCAGAAAATAAAGAAAACAAAGACAAACCCCAGGAGGCCGGAGAGGAAGACGATGACTCCATTCACGTTCACGTCAGAGATCTCGTACCCCGGGCTGCCGGTGGTGACGTCGGAATGAGGCGCTGTTCCGCCAAGGGCGTCCTTGCCTAAATCATGATTATCAGTGGGCATGTTCAGCCTCCAGCATCTCTTCGAGGTGAGGATCGTTCACGTTGATCAAAGGGCGCTTGTTGAGTTCCGTTAGATAGTAGGCAACCCAGAGAGACATGGTAAACAGAGGAACCGTGATGTAGGCGAGAATGCCCCAGTTTCCTGCGAGATGAAGATTCCCCGCAGCGTCAGGAAAGTTGGGCTCAATCAACCAGAACATGTCCACGCATCGGGCGAAGATCATGAAGCCGGCAAGGATGGCTAACCGCCGCTTGTCGCGCTTCAGGTTACGAGAGAGCAGTAGACAAAAGGGGATGAGCCAGTGGCAGCAAAAGTCCAGGGTGCAGATGTACCACCATCCGCCACGAATCCGGTTGAGGTACCAGGGTATCTCGTCGGGCACGTTGCCGGACCAGATAATGAGGAACTCCGCAAAGGAGAGATAGATGTTGAGCATGACAAAGGCAAACGCCAACTTGCCGAGGTCATGCTGCTCTGTGACCCGCAATAGGGTTCGCATCGGCTCTGCTTCGGACAGCTTGATGACTGTAAAGATGCCGAGCGCAAACACGGCGAAACCCTGTCCAACAAGGAACTGGAGACCCCAGATCGAGGAGTACCACGTGACGTCGATGGACATGATCCATAGGATCGCAGCATCCGTGAGGAGCACAACATAGATGAAAATGCCGGGGCCACTCAGGTTTTCAAAGCGCGTGCGCCACCGCTCAAAACTGGCTTCAGTTCCCCGACCTGGGTCCGCATCCCGCTCAAGAGACCATTTGTTCAACAAGTAGACAAAGAGCCCGAGAATACCGAACACGAGCAAAGACTGCACCCAGAAGGCGGACGGGCTAAGCATCGTCCGCTTGGCGATCATGGTCAGTGCCTGCTCCTTGGTCATCAGGTGGTTTGCGAGACCCTGTGCAGTGGCTGCATCGTTGGGAAAGGCAGCCCATTGGTAGAGGCGCTTCATGAAAATGGCTACCGGGAACCAAAGGATGAACACAAAGAGAAGCGCGCGGCTCATTGCCTCCAGTGGACGCCGAAGAAGCAAGCCCCACTTGCCTCCAGACACGTACTGGAGCATAAGAAGGACAAGACCTCCGCCCGAAAAGCCGAAACACATCATGAATCCCATGAGGTAGGCACGCAAAATATGATCCGGCCCACCCGGCGCAAAGAAGAAAACAAGCGAGAGCAGGCCGGCGACCGCCGCAACCACCAACGCGCGCGATCTCCATTGGGTGACCAGCAAAGGCGCATCAAGCTGCGCCGGAAGAGTCCGTGGACCATGAAAAGCCGCTGCGTGCAAGCTGCCTCCCGTTTGATGAAGCTCGTGTCCAGATGACATGGATTTTCTAGCCTTGGTCAAAAAGCGTTCGTTTGTTAGGGCTGCTGAGGATGGGCAGTGGATGGCTGCAGACTATTTGCGCTCGATACCAGGCGACTTGCACCGCGAGCGGTAGAGCCCATTGAAGCGCCCGTACCTCCAACTGCGTTGACCGCTTCGCCTGGAATGCCGTTGTCCTGATTGTTCGGCGTACCGTAGACCGCGGTGGCAGGCAAGGTCCATTCCTCTGCGAAGCTTGCTGGAAAACCTTCATGGGCTGCGATCTGCTGCAGCGGAACTATCTGGGCCCCTGCTGGCACATCCGTGCGCTTGGCGTTTTGACTGAGTTGGAGCGCCCTGATGTATGCAACGATAGCCCAACGATCTTCAACCTTGATTTGAGCTGCATAGTCCGGCATGGCTCCGTATCCGTTGCTGATTACGTCGAAGAAATGGCCAAGCGGATCAGCCTGCATACGCGCCGTGTGGAAGTTGCCAGCCGGACGATAGCCGCGCTGTACAATCATCCCGGCTCCGTTACCAACTCGCGAGTGGCAGGGAGTGCAAAAGATGTTGTACCGCTCTTGCCCGCGTTGCATGAGTTCCACCGTAACCGGGAACGGCAGGGCATCACCCGGCTTTCCGCCAATCATCCCGGTATAGAAGTACGCGTCCTCACGAAGCTGACCACGAGCCACGGTATTATCCACCTGTGGCCGCGAGGAGCGCCCATCGGCATAGAAGTCCGTGCCTCTTTGTGGAACGAACTTTGGCTGATTATGCATGTCCTGCCGACAGCCGGCAAGCCCGATCAGTGTAGAGGCCAAAAGGCTATGTGAGATAAACCTGTTGATCTTTGCCGATTCAATGATGTTCACTCGTGATCGACCTCAACGACGGAGACAACAGGAAACTGTTCCAGAAAAGCGCGAGTATCTGTTAGCGAAAACCTCGGATCAACAGCCTCAAGGCACAGGAAAAACTTGTCCGTGGTGGCCCCATCCCGGAAGTTAGGTGCGTTGAAGACTGGATGATACAGCTGCGGGAGACCATTCAGGGCAAGCATCCCGAACGCCGCCGAAAGACCGGCAAACAGGATGGTCCACTCGTACGCAGGAATGATGAATGCCGGCCACGAAAACAGGGGACGGCCTGCAACGTTAATTGGGTAGCCGTAGACCGAGATCCAAGTCTCCATGAGAAATGCCGTGGTCACGCCCATCAGCCCCCCCAGAAGACACACCAGCGGAACCCTAGTCGAGTGGAAGTCAAGTGCTTCAGCGGCCTCTTCCACGGGATAAGGCGTATAGCATTCCATGCGACGATAGCCTGCACGCCGCGCTTCTTCGGTTGCCTGAACCAGATCGCTAGGAGTCGTGAACTCCGCAAGCAGCCCATAGATTCCTTCACGCGGTGGCATTATATGGCCTCCTCGATGACCGTCTCCGCGTTATGGCTACGGCGCTTAACCTTGGTCTGGGGAAGCATCATTCGGATCTCCGACATCGGAATCATCGGAAGGAAGCGTGCAAAAAGAAGGAAGAGGAAGGTGAAGAGCCCCCACGTCCCGATAAATATCATGTAGTCCCACTTCGTTGCTTTGTAGGTGCCCCAACTCGAGGGCAGGTAGTCTCGGTACAGGCTGGTTACAACAATAACAAACCGTTCAAACCACATTCCGATATTGACCACGAAGGAGAGAAAAAACAGGTAACCCACGTTCACTCTCAGCTTGCGCGACCACAGCGTCGTCAGCGGGATAGCTATGTTGGTGAGGATCAGGATCCAATAACCCCAGCCAAGTGGACCGAACATCCGGTTCCACATCATGAAAAACTCCCAGTGGCTGGCAGAATACCAGGCCATGAAGACTTCCATGCCGTACCCATAAGCGACAATTAGCCCGGTACCAAGCATAACCTTCGCCATGTTATCCAAGTGCCGAAGGGTAACAAGATCTTCGAGGTGGTAGAACTTGCGAATGGGAATGGCAAGGGTAAGAACCATGGCAAACCCGGAGTAGATGGCACCGGCCACAAAGTACGGCGGGAAGATAGTCGTGTGCCAGCCTGCAAGCGCAGCCACCGCGAAGTCGAAGCTAATGACCGTATGGACTGAAAGAACAAGAGGGGTTGACAGGCCTGCAAGCAGAAGGGAGGCCGACTCGTAACGAATCCAATGGCGGGTAGAGCCTCGCCAGCCGAGAGAAAGAATGCCGTAAAAATACTTAGCCACAGGCAGTGTTGCACGGTCTCGCAAGGTCCCAAAGTCAGGGATCATGCCGACATACCAGAACACAATCGATATCGTTGCATAGGTAGACACGGCGAACACATCCCAGCATAGAGGCGACCGGAACTGAGGCCAGACGTTCATCGTATTTGGATATGGAAAGAGCCAGTAGCTGACCCATGGACGCCCAACGTGAATTAGAGGAAAGGTTCCTGCACAGACAACTGCGAAGATAGTCATCGCCTCAGCAAACCGGTTGATGGAGTTGCGCCACGTTTGCTTGAACAGGAGAAGAATGGCCGAGATCAGGGTGCCGGCGTGGCCGATACCGATCCACCAAACGAAGTTGATGATCGCGAAGCCCCAGGCACCCGGAATCGTGACTCCCCAGATACCGACACCTTTCAGGAAGAGCCATGTAATGCCAACAATAACCCCTTGTGCGACGCCTGCGGCCACAATGAGACCGAAGAACCAAGCTAAGGGAGTATTGGCAGTCAGAACGATCCCGCCAATCTTTTGAGTTACCGATTTGAAGTTGTGTCCCGGAGCGATAACCGCGTACTCCCCCGTCCGCGGATCAATCATCGGGTCGACAACCGGGTTGATGGGTCCTTTAGTCGCCATTATGCCAACTCCAAGTTCGGATTGATAACTCCAGCTATGTATGTTGTGCGCGGGCGATAGTTAAGATCAGCGAGCACCGGGTAGTCCCTTTCCTTCGCTTTACGCTTTGCAACTCTGCTCGAAGGATCGTTGATGTTACCGAAGATGATTGCCTCTGTAGGACATGCCTGCTGACATGCGGTGACGATCTCGCCATCACGAACGGCGCGGTTCTCTTTGTCGGCCTCGATCTTCGCGGCCTCGATACGCTGCACACAGTAGCTGCACTTCTCCATCACGCCCCGGGAGCGGACGGTGACATCCGGATTCCGCATGAACTTAAGGCTTTCGGTGTCATAGTCCGAGTAGAGGAGGAAGTTGAACCGCCGCACCTTATATGGGCAGTTGTTTGAGCAATAGCGTGTGCCGACGCACCGGTTGTAGACCATGGTGTTGAGCCCTTCCGGAGTGTGCACCGTAGCGCCTACTGGACAGACCTGCTCGCAGCCTGCATTCTCGCAATGCTGGCAGGCCATGGGCTGAAAATGTGCCCGCGGGGCGCTCAGGTCCCCTTCAAAGTAGGTGTCAATCCGCAGCCACTGCATGTTCCGGCCGACCTTGACCTGCTCCCTGCCAACTACTGCGATGTTATTTTCCGCATAGCAGGCCACGATGCATGCATTGCACCCAATGCAGCTATTAAGATCAATCGACATGCCCCAGGCATTTTGGATGGCCTTCGATGAAACATCCTGATGGTCATACCTCCAGGCATTCGGGAAGAAGGTATCTTCCTTGCCTGGATTCTCACCGATCGGCATATAGCCGACCTTGTTGACCTTTGTTCCTGCCGAGCCCTCGTGGGCAAAGTCCGGCCGCGTCTTCGCTTCGGCCACGGTCGCGTAGCGAATGATTCCACGCTCCTCTGCCTCATGGCCGGCAAGCGAATATGTACCTTGCTTGTCTGACAACTTATGCTCAAGATCATGCTGCGCAAAAGAACCGCGATGCTCGATGTTATGCACCTTGGTAACACACAGACTATAGCTGCCTGCCGCCTTCTTTACTGTGGCCTCCGGAGCATAGTTCGGGGCGTCTGCCATACGCAGGGAGTACGCGCTGAACCCAATGCCTTGACCAACCCGGCCCGCGTCGACAGAACGTCCCATACCGAGCGAGATCGTTACCACATCATCCGGCTGGCCGGGTGACATCAGAACAGGTGCCGTTACTCCTCTGCCGCCGACACCGATCTCAACCAGATCACCCTCCTCGAGCTTTAGTGCCTCCATCGTTCTTAAGCTCACCAGAGCTGCATTGTCCCAACTGAGACTGGTGACCTGTCTCGGCAGTTCTTGCAACCAACCTACATTGGCAAAGCGACCGTCGTACAAGGAAGAATCGGCCTTGAACTGGATCTCGAGACCATTTCGTTGAGGCGCACCCTGCTGGCTAGGCGCGGCGTTTGTTCCGGTTGGGCTTCCCCCGCCGGCCGGAGCATACGCAGTTCCCTCCACCCAGCCATCATGCAGCGCCTTCCTCCAGGCAGCGTCTACATCCCCCCCTATGTAGCTCTTGAAGTTAGCTCTGACCACGTCGTAGGCCGAAAGACTCGGGTCAAGCAGTGCCTGCAGTACGTCATGTGCACTTCGGCCGTTGTAGAGGGGTTCAATCATTGGCTGGATGATCGATACTGTTCCGTCATACGCACGAGCGTCCGACCAACTCTCCAGATAATGTGCCTTGTTGATATGCCAGATCGAGAGAACGCTCGTCTCATCGGCGTGCGTTGCGAGGTGCGCTGTCACAGGAACCTTGTCGAAGGCCTCCTGAAACTTGAGATCCGCAGGCGCGGAGTAGATCGGGTTTCCGCCAAGCATCACCAGCCAGGACACTTTTCCGGCATTCATGTCGGCTACCAAAGCCTTGAGGTCAGAGGTTTGGTCGGTGGGCATTGGAGCGACTGGTTCTGTATAGACAACTGTCTTGCCAACCGCGCCAAGAGCTGCGTTGAGGCTGAATGCTGCCTGATGCACTTCGGGCGAGGCCTGCTCTCCCGGAATGACGACCGCGCGGCCACCGCTGGCCTTGAGATCTGACTGCAGCGCAGCGAAGAACCTCTGCTGCTCGGATGTCACGCCTGAAGGCATCTCTCCCCTGGCAAGCGATGTAGCGAAAGGTGCGATCTGGCTTGGTTTGAGAGCAAGCCTATGTTCCGCCTTGAGTCCGGTTACAGTCGGAGTGCTCTCGACCACATACATCCGGTTCATCGGCTTGTCTTCCTCATACTGGTGACGCTCTGCATAGGCAGCCGCCATCGGGAGGAAGCCCGGGTACGCGATACCGCCGAGGAAGTCTGCCCCCAAGGAGACAATAACGTCAGCCTCCTTCAGTTCGTATCGGGCATCACGATAGCTTCCAAACGCCGCCTTTGAAGCACTTCGCCCAGCATCCTGATTAAGAGGCTCCCACTGCACCATCTTCGCTTGCGGATACGCAGCCTGTACCTGCTTCCACTGCGCGGCAAGTGTTGGAGAAGTGATCGTCTCACTCAGAAAACATATGCCTTGCCCTCCGTCGGTCTTCTTTGCCGCGGCAGAGAATTCCTGCTGAAACCTGGCCCAGGTTGCCGTCATGCCCCGGTAAAGAGCATGCTGAGAACGGTCCGGATCGTATAGCTCAAGCAAGGTAGCTTGCGTCAGGGCATCGGAACGGCCCATGGACATGGGATGATCCGGATTGCCTTCTATCTTGATGGGGCGAAAGGCATCCGTCTTGACGAGGATGGGAATCGCGCCGGTTGGAAACGGATGGGCGGTGGCGAAGTACATAGGCTTGCCGAGAACAAGATCTTCGGGTTGCTTGACGTAGGGGAAAATAGGCTCGTCAGGCTGTTTTGTGCAACCGGCGAGGCCAGCCAGGGCCATTGAGGCCCCCATTACCTTCAAGAATCCACGCCGGCTCAGCGGATCGACCCACTCGCCCGCCGCGCCAGAGGACAAACGAGGGAACTCCTCCGCCATTAGTTTATGAAAGGAAGGCGTCTCGGCCAGTTCGTCAAGATTCTTCCAGAAACGCTTTCCAGACTTGCCCGCCAGCCTCGCCTGCACATCCGCAAGAGTCAGTTTTGCTGGTTCAATCTGGGCGATGTCCACAGACGACCGCTGCCGAGAGCCTTGAAGTACTCCCTCGACCACTTCGGCCTGTCCACTCTTAGAATCCACAAGAGCCATGATGTGACTGTTCTCGATTTTCTGTGTCATCTGTGACATACCTCACAGCTCGATAGCTCGTTCGGTGTGCGGATATGATATTGCGCTGTGAGGTAATGTCCAAGATCCAACTGGTTCGAGAACTTCCGGTAGCTTGGCGGCATTGCAATGGAACCGGGGGGCGGTCCGTCAGAGACCGTTTTCCCGTCTCCCATGGTGGGGTGCGGCTCAAGTGACGTTCCAGACTGCGCCCTGGCTTTGCCACCATTGCCATCGAGGATCTGCAAGGCTGCGATCTCAGGCGATCCGCCTTTTGGATCGACCGTGGTGCAGGCCACGCCCAGCGCAGTCGGCCCCCCCTTACCCGTGCTTGTGCACCAGACTGGCTTGTCCGTAGATGGTCCTGACCACGCCATGTTGTAAATCTCGCTCGTTGGCCGAAGGTTGACTGCCGGGTTTCGGTGGCAGTTGAGACACCATTCCATCTGCAGCGTGTTCTGCTGATACATCAATGGCATCTGATCCACTCGCCCGTGGCAGCTCGCACATCCAATGCCCTTATTTACATGAATCTCGTGATTAAAGTAAACGTAGTCCGGCAGGTCATGAACCTTGATCCACTGAATTGACGCCCCGGTTGCCCAACTCTGCCGCGCGGGCTCAAGCAATTGAGCGTTCGTCCATATCTGCGAGTGGCAGTTGATGCAGGTTTTGGTTGGTGGGATCCCCGCATAGCTCGACTTCTCCACCGAAGTGTGGCAGTACTGGCACTGCAGTCCAAGACCCTCAACATGGTGCTTATGGCTGAAGGGAATAGGCTGATCCGGTCGCTGACCCTGCTTGGTCACCCAGGGGGACCGCTGCAACTGGTCTAGGGCTACGCCGAGCGCGATGACGATGAGACCCGTCAAGACGAGGCTCGCACGGGCCAGCGCGTTCGAACTGCGGTCAAAAACTTGCGCCATGGGTACTTTCCTGCTTCCTCTGCATCTGCTGACGAAATGGTCTTTGTTGTCGGGGTGCGTCACCTCACCAGTGCGCACCTGTTAATGACACGTCCAGCGCTTTAGTACGACGTCAGCCCCGTGCCGCTGAGACTTTCGTTGGCCCTATTCCATCACGACTCGATTGCGAACTCAACAGTCACTTACGGGGAATCGTGGCTGGACTGCCTCTAGGAGTCCAGAGTATAGCAGTCGATGCCGATTTGCCGAGCCGACGCAATGAGACGTCAGTCGATTCGGGACCGCGCTTCTCGATAATCGGAGCAGCCTTCCTCCGCCACCCCATGATGTAGTAGTACAAGGTCTTAACGAACAATATTTACTCTATGTATAGAGTTGACTATATGAAGGCAGCGAAAGACCTCCGCCCGAGGTTGTTTGCTGATTTGTTCGATCATCGACCAACTGCGAGTAGCTCGTGGCGCGCACACTGTCTCAGATTTGGTACCTTGACCATGCCATCATGCCTCGTTCCCCGAGATCTCCCAGGAGTCCGCGCTACAACGTTGCATTGGCTCTGTCTGAGCTTGCCGCGGCGGACCCGGAGCTTGGCCTGCTAGTTGCACGGGCCGGACCGTTTACGCTGCGGCTTGGAAGCCAGGAAACCCCCTTTGAAGCTTTAGTGGAATCGATTATCTATCAGCAGCTTCATGGAAAGGCCGCGGCAGCCATCCACGGACGGCTTCTTGCCTCCTTCGCGTCTTTGGCCGCTCTAGACGAGCATCCATCGCCCGAGGAGCTTCTCGAGTGTCCGAACGAGCAACTCCGGGCTGCCGGCCTCTCTCGCAACAAGATACTGGCTTTGCGGGACCTCGCTGCGAAAACCCTGGACGGAACCGTCCCGACGTTGGGTCGTATCCGCCGCATGTCAGATGAGGCTATTGTCGAACACCTGACTCAGGTTCGCGGGATCGGCGCGTGGACGGTTCACATGATGCTGATCTTCCGTTTAGGGCGTCCTGACATCCTGCCCACGGGCGACTACGGGGTTCGAAGGGGGTTTGCTCTCACCTTCCTCGGCCTGAAGCCAGGGGTGAGGGTGACCACGACGGACCTTCCCTCTCCGGCACAGATGCAGGAGAGGGCAACGCGTTGGAAACCATGGCGTTCTGTTGCGAGTTGGTACCTGTGGCGAGCATGCGATCTCGCGGATAAGAAGCTTAGCGAAACTTAGGGCCACGATGCCCGCGGAGTATGGCAGACTGGCTACGTCCCTCAGAGTGCCCCCGGATATGAGAAGAAGCTACGAGCAAGCGGTTCGGTCTTAGAGATGACAAACCCTTCGGCGCACCTCCAGATCTCTCCCGATGAACAAGGCGCCACCAAACGCTACGTTTGCGTTCATGGTCATTTCTACCAACCGCCTCGCGAAAATCCATGGCTAGAGACGGTCGAGGCGCAGGACTCGGCGTCGCCGTACCACGATTGGAACGATCGAATTACGGCGGAGTGTTATGCGCCAAACGGCGCCTCCCGGATTCAGAATCTCGAGAATGAGATCATCCGCATCGTCAATAACTATTCACGGATGAGCTTCAACTTCGGTCCAACTCTGCTGAGTTGGCTCCAGGAGAAAGCTCCGCGCGCATATCGCACCATCCTGGATGCGGATAAGGCCAGCATGAAACGCTACGGCGGTCACGGTTCCGCGATGGCACAGGTCTACAACCACATCATCATGCCGCTGGCAACCCAACGCGATGCGCTCACGCAGATTCGCTGGGGCATTGCCGACTTTGTGCATCGTTTCCACCGCCGACCCGAAGGCATGTGGCTAGCCGAGACGGCGGCCAACCGGAAGACCCTTGACCTGCTGGCGAGGGAGGGGATCAAGTTTACTGTTCTCGCCCCAAACCAGTGTGCACGTGTCCGCCGGATGTCGGTTCCAGAGGACACAAAGGCTCTACTAGCAGACCAGAGCGACTGGATAGGCACCTCCAATTCCACCGTCAATCCGACTCACCCTTACCGTGTCGTGCTTGATCAAGGAAGAAGCATCTCAGTGTTCTTCTACGATGGGCCTGGGTCTCGCGCTATAGCCTTTGAGGGACTACTCAACAGTGGAGATACGTTCGCGCGCCGGCTGCTGAGCGGCTTTCACGCCGATGATGTCGGTGGTACGGAGCAGGCGCAGCTGTCACATGTAGCTACAGATGGCGAAAGTTATGGGCACCACCACAAACACGGTGAGATGGCGCTCTCCTACGCCATGCACTTTATTGAAGAACAGGGGCATGCGAGGCTGACGAACTATGGGGAGTTTCTTGATCTGCATCCGCCGCAATGGCAGGCCGAGATTGCAGAAGATACCAGTTGGTCCTGCTCCCACGGCGTCGAGCGCTGGCGATCAAACTGCGGGTGTAATGGTGGTAAACCTGGATTCAATCAGATGTGGCGCGGTCCTCTTCGCCGGGCGCTGGACTATCTTCGCGACGCCACAGCACCGCTGGCTGAGGCGCTCGCCAAGCCGTACCTGCATGATCTCTGGGCTGCGCGGGATGCTTACATCGAGGTGGTCCTCGACCGCTCGACCAGTTCCACGGACAAGTTTTTCTCCAAACATGCGATACGTCACCTGAAAAGCGACGAACGCATCTTGGTATTTGAACTGCTCGAGTTGGAACGGCATACGCAGCTCATGTACACGAGTTGCGGCTGGTTCTTTGATGAAATATCAGGCATCGAAACCATCCAGATCATTGCCTATGCCGGGAGGGTGCTTCAGCTGGCTGAAAAGCTTTTCGGACTCCCAGGCGCCGCGCTTGAAGCAGAGTTCCTTACGCTGCTCGCCGAGGCTAAGAGCAACGTCTCTGACTTAGGCGATGGTGCGCAGATCTACCGGAAACAGATACAGGGCACACGGATAGAGCTAGAACAGGTGGGCGCTCACTATGCCATCAGTTCGGTCTTCCGTACCTATCCGGAGGATGGCGAATTGTTCTGTTTCGACGTTCACCGGGATGTGCAGGAGGTGTTTACCTCCGGTAGAGGAAAAGTTTCTCTTGGTCGTGCAAAGATTCGTTCGCGGGTCACCGAGGAAACGCAGCAGATCTGCTTCGCTGTGCTGCATCTAGGCGATCAAAACCTTTCGGCCGCGGTCAAGCGTACTGATTCCTCAAACCCGGCCGACGCTGAGGCATATGAATTGTTCACTGCTGAGGTGCGTACCGCCATACGCCGAGCGAATCTGCCCGAGATCATTCGGCTTATCGACCGGTACTTTGGCGATTTAGCCTACTCGCTCACCTCGCTCTTTGCCGATGAGCAGCACACCATCTTACGAACGATCCTCGATCAGACGCTCTCGGAGATGGAGAATTCTCTGCGGACTATCTACGAGGATCATGCTTCCTTGCTCCATTTCCTCAGCGAAACAGGAATGCCGGCCCCTCCGGCGCTTGCCCTGGCGGCAAGCTTTGCGATCAACGCGAGCCTGCGCCGGGCCTTTGAGGCTGCTGACTTCAACGCCGCCGAGATCGCAGGGCTCTTCAACCGTGCGCAGACTGATATGGTCAAGCTCGATCGACCTACGTTGGACTTTGCCGCGTCTCAGCGCCTGAAACGAGCTATGGTGCAGCTGGAAACGGCACTTAGCACCCACATTGGCCAGAAAGCTGCTCTTATCCGTACCTTAAATCTCGTCAACTCCATTCGATCTATGCCGCTCGAGGTGAATCTTTGGCAGTCGCAGAATATCTGGAACGATATGCTGCGGCGTCCGGATGCGGTGCATTGGTCAAAGGAATGGAAAGAAGGGTTCCGGAAGCTGGGGGAGTCGCTGAATATCGCGGTCGACCAGTTGGTCGTGGAGGAGGGGGTTCCCACGTTCTAACGAGTGGTTCGTTGTGGGCCAATGTGTGGCTAATGTGGTGTTTTGTCACGTTGCTAGCGTGGTGGGAGGTGCGTCTTTGCTGGGGTTTGTGCGTTTTGGGAGCAGATTTTTTGTGGTGCGTGGTGGTGGAGGCTGGTGGTGGGGCTC
>CAXUNW010000001.1:0-50468 GCA_964252505.1 uncultured Acidobacteriaceae bacterium | reverse complement strand
CTCCCCGACCCCGCCGGCCTCTTCAACTCCAGCCTCGACGGCAACGTCCGCCGCGCCATCGACGTCCATGAAGGCGAACCCATCAACCAGGAAGCCCTCACAGATCTCATCCGCGCCGCTATCACCCTCAACCTCAAGCCCAAATCGAAAGCCAAAACCTCAACCGCCAAAGCCGCGATACAAACCTGACTTGGCCGGAGCCTTTGCGGAAAGGCGCGAAGCCGAAGATCAAGGGATGCAAGCCGGCGGCTAAAATATTTTCGGCCATTTACAAGGTAAATCCGCCTGTCAAGCCGCAAACCCGTCTAACGCCAACAAAGCAAACCAGATAGAGTTGGCGTAGCAGTTATGCCCAACCCCCTATAATGAAAAGGTATCAAGAAAAGCCGGGGCTCCCCTCCTAGGAGGAAACGCTAACCCCTTTTAAATGACAATTTTAGCCATAACTTCTTTGCTTTGAGGAACTTGCAGCGGGCATGTAGAGGTAACTTGTTCATTCCACGGTGTTTAGGCGCGAAGAGTAGGGGGGGCACCCCCCCGGAAACCCTGCCGTCAGGCCTCCCGGGCTGCCAGCCCGGTCTCTACGCGGCCACCGCTCTGCCGGTCGTCCCACGCCCTGCGCAGCGTCTCCGACACCGGCCGTGCCCCCAGCAAACGCACCCCGGTCAGCAGAAGGCTCAGGTAGCGCGGCGCATGCCCCTCCGGCCAAAGGCTCGCCAGGCGCTGCAGCGTGCCATCCGCATCCGGATGGAACACCCGCTCGTCCCACGTCCGTGATCCTTCCGGAAAATCCGGATGGTTCCGCACAGCGTCCAGCGTCGACTGCAGAATCCGGTGCTTCCACGGCTCCGCGTACTGTGGCATGAACAGCACATGGCTCTCCCGCCCTACACGAACCTCCTGCACGAAGTCGTTGAAGCACAGCGCCCGCGTCAGGTTTACGTTCGCGTTCGGCTCGATCCCGTGCCGGTCCCCGCCGCTCAGCACAAGCTGGTTCCACCGCCCCGCCAGCGCCGAAACCTCCCGGTTTTCGTCCCAGTTCCGGAGCCCGTTCAACTCCAGTGCATGGCAATGCTGCCCGTGCACCGCCAGAAAATCGTTGACCAGGAACTGGTGCCGCGCCGCCCCGATCCGGTAAAGATCCCACAGCGGATGGTTGAACACCACCAGAACGTTGGGCATCGCATCCAGCTCCGCCAGCAGCTCGCCCAGCAGCCGCGCCGGTCGCGCCGCCAGAGGCATCGCCGTAAACGTCCGCAGCCGCTCCATCCATTCCGCGCCCAGCGCGCTCGGCAGGTTGTGCAGCCCCAGGTGGAAGCAAGTCTCACCGTCCCGCGCATTACCGTAGGGTACCGTCCACTCGACCGAAACCGGGATATGCCGCGCGCTTGGAACCGCTCGCAGCAGCATCGGCGCCGAGATGTCGTCATGGTCGGTCAGGCTCACCAGCCCCGGCAGGTTCAGCTTCCGCTCGATCTGGCCCCGCTCCAGGTCGAACGCCAGCTTCGGCGTCAGCGGCGGCGTCCAGAAGCTGCGGCCATAGTCCGGCCGAATCCCCGAGAAGCGCTCACAGCGCCTCTCCAGCCACCGCATCACCGGCTGTAAAACGGTCCAGTCCGTTGAGAGCTCGGCGATGAAGTCCAGCGTCTCACGCGACTGGCTCGTGTGGCTGTGCAGCGACACCCCTGCCGCGAATCCGTCCGCCGCTGCCGGCTCACGCCAAAGGTACGACACCGTGTTTGTACTCATCGTGAGTTTCCTCCACGCGCCTCCCCGCCAGTATCGAAAGCCTTCGTGACAACCTCGTGACTGCACCAACAAAGGTGCTTCAAAATAGCGCAAGCCCATGCTGAAATGGAACAATCAGCAAACAGCGATACGCTTGTTCCATGCATTCGCCTCGCGTTGCCTTCTTCCCGGATTCCTTCCACGAGGTCAACGGAGTCGCGCACACAAGCCGCAACTTTCTCGCCTTCGCCGCGCGCCGCAGTCTGCCCTTCTTATGCATCCGCGCTTCCCAGCCAGACCAGCGCAAACCGCTTCACGCAAGCGCCGGAAGCATCGAAACCCTCGATCTTCCCCGCAGCGCCGCATCGATCCGCTTGGAGAAAGACCTCCAGTTCGACACGCTCTTCTGGCGGTATACACGCATCATCTCCCGCACACTGCGCGCCTTCCGTCCCGACATCATCCACATCACAGGACCCAGCGAACTCGGCATCTTCGGCGCATACTTCGCCTGGAAGCTTGGCATTCCACTCGCCGCTTCCTGGCATACCAACATCCACGAATATGCCGCAACCCGAACCGCGTTCTTCACCTCCCGATTCGCAGCGCAACGCCTCAACCAAGCTATCGAGCGTCAAGCGCTCGGTCTCACAACGCGCTTCTATCGTCTCGCTCGCGTCCTCTTCGCACCGAATCATGAGCTCTGCACCATGCTCGCCGCGGCAACCGGAAAGCCTTGCCATCTCATGCAGCGGGGAGTCGACACAGACCTCTTCTCGCCCAGCCATCGAACTCGCCTGGACAACGATCCGCTTGTCCTTGGCTTCGTCGGGCGCCTTTCGGTGGAGAAGAACGTAGCTCTTCTCCCGCGCATTGCCCGCGAACTCGCCACTCTCACCGATCGGCCTTTCCGCTTCCTCATCATCGGTCAGGGAGCGGAGGAACAGTCGCTTCGCCGCGACCTTCCCGCAGCCGACTTCGCCGGTGTTCTGCGCGGCCACGCGCTTGCCCAGGCTTACGCCGATATGGACATTCTCCTCTTCCCCTCGCACACAGATACATTCGGCAACGTCGTCCTCGAAGCCCTTGCCTCCGGAGTTCCCGCCATCGTCACGCCCGATGGTGGACCGAAGTACATCGTTCGCGAGGGCGAAACCGGCTATATAGTCGCTGACGAGCGCTTCGCCGCAACCATCGCCGATCTTGCCCACCATTCATCGCGTCTCGCCCAGATGCGCCACTCAGCACGCAGCTACGCGGAGACCTGCACTTGGGATGCAGTCTTCCAGGCAGTCTACAGGGCTTACACAACCACCAGCTAAGCTGACTCTATCGGAGCTCGCCGACAAACACTCCACTCGCATCGAGCGCAATGTCATCGAGCGTTGAAGCCGGTTGCGATGGATCGGGATCAGTCTGCAGCACAGTCCGCACCGAATTGGCGCGAATGCCAAGGTCGCGCAGCTCCCGCGCAACCGACACATGCGCAGCGCTGCTGGACAGGTTGCAGGCGAACAGCAGCGGAACACCTGGACCTTTCGGCCGGACGATCCAGACGAGGAACTCGTTCAGGTCCAGGTCGACGTAAGTCGATGCACCCGTGCGAAGCGCTGGGCTCGTGTGACGCAGATCGTTCAGGGAATGCAGCCACGCGGCAAACTCCTGCTGCGGTGATGGGCCAAGTGGATCGCCGCCCGCAGGAACCCAGAGCCCAAGCTCTTCGGGGGAGAAGCCGAACTCCGTCCTCGCGCTTGACATGGCATGCGAACTCAAGGCGGAAAGCGGGAGGATCGCTGCGGGTCCATTGCCCAGCAGGATGGCTGCCTGAGCGCGATGAGCCGCAAACTCCAGCGCAGGATCGATCGGCGTCTCCGGAGCGGGAACGTCATCCAGGGTTAGCAGAGGAAGAGGCGGCAAACTGGACGGACTTGAGAGGATAGCGCGAAGTGCCTCGATGGAAGCCCGATCGTTCGCGGCGGCAAGGTGCCGCAGCGATAGTTGGATGTCTGGAGTCACCGCGCGATGAGTCATCGCCGCAGGCGCAGGACTTACCAGACCATCTCCGATGAGAACCCGCGTTCCGAGCGCCGAAGCGGTCACCTGATGCGCGGAATGAGCCAGTGCGTCGCTTCCAGCAGGCAGCACAAAGCCTGCAACGCCGCGGGAGAGCCAGAAACGCATCTGGTCGAGTGTGGTCTTGCTTGCCGCTTCTCCTTCGGCTTGTGATGGCAGGTCGAACACCAGACGCATCTTCCTTCGTCCCATCTGCTCAATCAGGTTGTCGCTGTCGTCAAGTGTCCCGAAGGTGAGGGACACAGGCGCTCCTGCGCTCGTCGCCGGCGCAAGGATGTCGAGAACCAGCGCATCGCAGCCCATGGATTGGAACTCGTCGAGCCGTGCAGTCACCCCGGAAAGGCTGCGTGTGCGATCCCTACGGAGATCCAGTGAGCACAAGGTTGCTCGAGGCCACCACGTCTGCGCCGTGAGCCCGGAACCTTGCCAGTTGCGCTGCGCCAGACGCTGCGAGAAGCCCGCAACCGTGATGAGCAGGACCAGCGCCAGCTGTTGTATGCGATAACCTGTCAATATCCGTCTAAACCCCATTCCGTGCTCTTGGCCCCTTCGCGAGCGGCAGAAACCTCTCCAGCAAGAGTCTAGCGTGTGAACGGATGTTCTGGGCTGAGGTTCAGCTAACAGACTTCGACGGCGGGAATCCCGAGAAGAGCCGCGACCTTGTGCAGCTCTGAGCCAAGATGCCCAACGCCGACCGCGCAGTGATGTGCAGGCGCTTCCCGGTTCCACGCCGCCAGAAAGGCGCGCGCGCCGAGAGCGAAGCGAAAGCGGCTGTTAGTGTTGCCGATCGCGAGCGTTTCACCCGGCACAACTTCGCCATGAGCGAAGAGAAGCTTGAAGCTGGACCGTCCTGCAACCTGATGCTCGACGACCGATAACAGCGTAACGGGCCCGGGACGAACGCTCATCTCGACCGAAAGTCCGCTACCAACCTTACCGTGGTAGACCTCCAGCGGGCGGACCTTGGTCTTACCTTCAGCAATCCCGCCGTGCCCTGGCCCATCATGACCCATGAGGATGACATCATCCTTGAAGTCGATCGCGTAGTACTCGGTAAACGATCCTCCTGCCCCAAGTGTATCGAGAACCTTCATGGCAACAACGTTCTTGACCTCGTATTCGCCGGCAACCGCAACTCCGCGGCTGGTAAGCAGAGAGGTTCCAAGAATGATGGAACTCATCGTATCTTCGTTTGCGGCAACTCCGGTCCCCTTGTAGTAGTACGCCAAGGCACCAAGACTATAGCGTGAGACGAGGGAGTCGAGCGCAACGGAAGTTCTGGCAGCGCGTCCAAGCTCGAAGGCGCTGCAATCAGGTTGGACGTCAAAGGCCAGAGCAATCTCTTGGAAGCGTTGGGCGACTTCAGATTCTCGCGCATCAAGGCGTAGGCGCGAGAGCTCGTCAACCTCCAAGATCTCGAGATGTGTCCCGAAGGTGCCTGCAATGGCAGCTAGGTCGGTGGCAATATCCAGCATCCCGCTGTAGTAATGACCCATAAGGCCAAGGCGAAGATGATTGAGGGTCTGGACGACTTCGGCAGCACGCAGCCAACTTTCGACCTCTTGCCAACACACTACGTCGTTAGCCAGAAATCCCGTGACTTCGTGGAAGGAGATACCGGATCGCATGAAAATATTGGCAATCTCAGGAACCGGACAGGCCGAGCAGAATGCAAGCCATTCACCGGTCATAGCCGTGCGATTGGGAAGCCTGTTGAAGCTATGGTAATTAAGCGCGGCCTCGGGCTGGAGATTCAGAACGAGGACCGGAACCCGGGCTCGGCGAACAACGGGTAACACTGTGGAGGATAGGGCGTAGGTGGTTATGTATAGAACGAGAAGATCAACGTCTGCGCGACGAGCTTCGTGGCCGACTCTGAAGGCGCATTCCGCAGTGTCGACCAACCCAAGGTTAACGACAGTGCGGTTGGAGCCGCTAAGACGCTGCTCGACCTCAGCCAAGTATCCACGTAGACGGACTTGAAGGCTTTCAAACTGACCCCAGTAGGCATCCAGACCGATGCCGAAGAGGCCTATACGCAGAGTTGTGGATGAATTCATCAATCAGACCCAAAGTCCAGTTCGGCTGCCGGCAGAAGCACTGGCAGCGGCCAGGTGACGGGTTCATCGTTTATCAGACGAGCGAAGTAGGTGCTAAGGCCGCCTTTGTTGGCAAGCTTTGTTAAGAGGCCATGAGTGTAGCCGCGAGAACGGGGTTTAACGTTGGCTCCATAAGTAGCGTTCCAAATACCGTGTATTTATCCACAAGCGACGTAATCCCCGTCGCAGCCTTCTCTTGGTCGGCAGAACTGTCTTCGAGTATCCATGGAATTATAAATAAGTAAGTGAACGTAGTCTTGCTTCTTAACTGAAGGTTGGGCGACTATTTGTATTTTGTGTAAATGAGCGTGCCCTATGCTACCGTTTTCAGCTTCACCCTCGAGAGCAACTCTCCAGTCGCACGAAATAAGTCAAAGTTGCGTCATCCCTCATAGTCAGCTGCTGGAGACTAGTGAAAGTCGTGCGATCGCAGTTCAAGCGCGCTATCAAACAGCGCACGCAACCGCTTGGCCTTTACATGAATGACACCATCCTTATTCTGAAGCAGACCTTCCGCCATCAGGAATTTGCTGCGTGTGACCAGCACGCGCTCACTCTCGTATAAATCAGGCGTGATGATAACGTTGGCAATGCCTGTCTCATCTTCCATGGATAGAAATATAAAACCTTTCGCGGTGCCAGGTCGTTGCCGCGCGATGATGCAGCCCGCTGTACGAACAAGATCACCATCGTTGCACCCGCGAAGTTCGCTTGCGGAAAGAATTCGCTCGCGGCGCAATTCTGGACGACGAAAGTACATTGGATGCTTTCCGACCGTCAAGCCCGTTCCTCCATAATCTGCCACCAGACGCTCTTCGGTACTCATCTTTCCGAGAGGAAGAACATTATCAGTCTCTCGCAGCCACTCGCCATTCTGCCGCAGTAGCGGACCCTCCGGTTTGCCTGCTCGTTCTACCTGCCAGAGCGCGTCACGGCGGTGCGCGATGCCGTCGACCGTGTTCAAGGCCCCGATGCGCGCGAGCAACGTTAGCTCTTTTCGGTTCAGCGAAGGAACTCGTAGAGTAAGATCCTCGGTCGAACGAAACAAGCCTGCCTGCGCCCGTATAGCAGTTATTGCCTCTGCCGATTGCTGCCGTAGACCCTTAGCATAGCCAAACCCCATACGCAATGCCAGGCTACCATCAGCCTCATTTTCAAGCGTGCAGGCCCATTCCGAAACCTGAATGTCAATGGATTTCACTTTGAGACCATGGCGCTGAGCGTCTTTGACCAGGACCGCCGGCATGTAAAAGCCCATTGGCTGGTTGTTAAGGATAGCGCAGGTAAACGCCGCAAGATACTTTACCTTGAAATAGGCCGACGCATAGGCCAGAAGCGCGAAGCTGGCCGCATGCGATTCCGGAAAGCCATACAGAGCGAACGAACTAATATTTTCGATGATGCTCTCTCTAACTGACGTATCGATACCATTCGCTATCATTCCCTGATGCAACTTATCTTCAAGACTCTTCATACGTTGAAAGGACCGCCGCATCCCAACGGCTCGGCGCAATTCTTCCGCTTCTGCCCCTGAAAAGTTAGCTACTGTCATGGCGATTCGCAGCAACTGTTCTTGAAAGAGCGGCACGCCCAGCGTACGCTTGAGCACCGGTTCCAGGGATGGGTGAGGATAGGTGACCTTTTCTTTGTTTTGCCGCCGCCGCATGTAGGGATGCATCATTTTGCCAACGATGGGACCAGGCCGAATAATTGCCACCTGTACGACAATGTCATAGAACTCCTTAGGACTATTGCGGGGAAGAGAGGCCATCTGCGCACGGCTTTCGACCTGAAACATACCCACTGTGTCGGCGCGTTGCAGCGTCTTATAAACATTTTCGTCTTGAGGAAGCTGAGCCAGATCAACCGTGTGGCCATAATGCTTCGGAATTAATTCCAGGCAGTCTTTGATTACGGCCATCATGCCAAGGCCAAGCAGGTCCACCTTGATAATGCCAACGTCGGCGCAGTCTTCCTTGTCCCACTGCACTACCGTCCGGCCTGGCATGGAGGCCCTTTCCAGCGGGACGATGGAGTTCAGTTGCCCCTCACAGATCACCATGCCGCCTGAGTGCTGGCCCAGGTGCCTGGGCAGGTCCTGAAGCCTAAGGCAAAGCTCCAGGTATTTTGCAATGCGTGGATGCTTCAAGTCAAAGCCGGCATTCAGGAAGGAATACTCCATCGTGTCCGTTCTCGCCTTCCATTCCCAACGGCTGATCAGGCCAGATAGCTTCTCCAGTGATTCCGGATCGAAGCCAAGCGCCTTCCCTACCTCGCGAGCGGCTGACTTGCCGCGGTATGTAATGACGTTCGCCGTCATTGCGGCTCCAAGCTCTCCATAACGTTGGTAGACATACCGAATCGCTTGTTCCCGCTTCTCTTCAGAAGGCAAATCCAAATCAATGTCTGGCCACTCGCCACGGCTTTCACTCAGAAAGCGCTCGAAAAGAAGATCCATGCCTACAGGATCAATGGCAGTAATTTCGAGCGCATAGCACACGGCGGAGTTGGCGGCGCTACCACGCCCTTGGATCAGAATTCCCTCACGCTTACAGTATTCGACAATGTCCCAGACAATCAGGAAATATCCTGCAAAACCAAGCCGCTCAATGAGCGTCAACTCATGCTCCACTTGCTTCTTTGCACGATCCAGCAGGTCGTAATCGTTCTTGCATCCATACCGGATCTGCACTCCTTCCCGAACCCGCTTCCGCAAGAAACTGTCCATTGAATCACCGTCTGGAACCGGGTAGCGGGGAAATGCATAACCTAGATTGTCAAGTTCAAATTGGAGGCGGGTAGAGAGCTCTACGGTATGCTCAACCGCAAGAGGAACATCGTGAAAAAGTGCGTGCATCTCGGCTGCACCGCGTAGATGACGCTGACTATTGACTCCAAGAAGACGCCCGGCATGGTCAAGATCGGTATGGTGCCGCACAACCGTAAAAAGATCCAACACTTCGCGATCGTAAGGCGAAGCATAGCGCACACCATTTGTGGCAAGTACCGGCAGTTTTAGCGATCGCGCGATTCGTATGGCTGCCTGATTGCGCCACTCTTCCTCCCGTTCGTAGTGTCGTTGCAGCTCAATGTAAATCTGTGCCTGTCCGAAGATGTCTATCAGCAGCTCCACCATCGCCCTGCCCGCGTCCTCCCCGCCACGCATCAGCGCTGAGGCCAAAGGGCCTTCCGGTCCTCCTGTCAGGCAGATAAGGCCGGAAGCGTATTCACGCAAATCATCGAGGGTTGCTGCGCCTTCACTCTTCTTCGTCTCCCTCATTTTGAATCGCGTGATGAGCTGACATAGGTTTTGATAGCCCACGCGGGATTCGCAGAGAAGCGGCAGGCGAACCGGGTCCGCAAGATGCCGGTGTGGAAGCCAGATTGGAGGCACCAAACGCAGCCCTAGGTCAGATACGCTAATCTCCGAACCTATGTGCGCCCGAATACCATTTGCTTTTGCACTTGTATTAAAGCGAGCCGAGCCATAGACACCGTTACGGTCCAGCAACGCCATCGCCGACATTCCGAGTTCAAAGGCCCGCTTAATAAGCGCCTCGGGCTGCGATGCGCCTTCAAGAAAGCTGAAGGCGCTTGCGGCATGTAATTCAACATAATGTTTAGTCATATAACGCGGTCATCAGCCAGCGGCTTTCCACTACATCGTGCACCAGGCAACAGCACAGCAGTGCGCCATCCTCTGCGCGCGCCACCAGGTCCCATTGCTGCTCTGCCCAAGGTGATGTGTTCCACCAGTCACCACTAGTAATCCAAGGGCCATAAACGTGTTCCACCACATACCGCTTTTCGCAAAACCGGAGAGCTTCCGGCTGCTCATCGCGCAAGGTGACAGTCGTTACTTCGGCGGGACGCAGCTGCCGCAGCGCAGTCCGAGAGGGCTCACAGACAAACTCTTTCGCACTGACGCTTGAAACAACGAAAGGTTGAATGCGGAACGCATCCGGTTCATGCGTGTCTTTCAACACGGCGCGGCCAACGCAGCCCTCTCCAACGATCGCCTGGATCCGGGCCAAAGTTACATCCAGCTTTGCTGATTCCGGCACTTGAGGAGAAAACAGACCGAGTTGCATCTTACTGGTATGGCCCGGCTCCGCTGTAAGAGTAAGAGCGACCACTGCGGCCATCGGTGGGTGCGCTTCCAGATCCAGGTGGATGAGCTTGATCCAGAGCGCACGGTCGTTATTGGGCAATGCAGGCCGCACAGAGCGAACATGCAATGCTTCACCCTCCAGGTGCAGTGTTATGGTCATCGATGCCAGTGCTAACACGCGACTAGCCGCCCGCAGGATGAGTTGCTCCAACATCATCCCGATCACGAAAAGCAATGACTCCAACGCCTCAACCGGAGTATCCAATTCAAAGAGCTCTTCCAGAGTGGCCGCGGCTTCCACAGGCAGAAAGAGATGCGGGGACTGCGCTCGTGCCAGCTGCCAAAGTCTTCTCCCTTCCTCCCCTGTCCGTGCAACCAGCGCATTCTCCGGTAAAGCCGCGAGTTGACCCAATGTATAGACGCCCCACGACGAAAAAATTTTTAGGTGATCTTCAGATATATCTAAAACCTCTAGCTGCAGCGAGGACAGAACGGAAGCCTCTTCCCCCGCCGGAACGATCATGATGTCCTTTTTTGCAATCATGCTCTTGGCAAGGCAGATAGCGGTATCAAAGTGATGGCTGACCGCGACACACGCGGTAATACCAAGCAACCAGACCCGGTCGAGAATGGCTCTTGCCACAAGCTCCGGCGTCCCAAGAAGCTTCTGCGATCCAGAGATATCGATGAGGCAAATAAATGCGTTTGCGTCCCTTCTCTCCTCAACCCGGGGAGAAAATGTGCCGGCACATTCCAGCATCATCGCCCTTGCTGTCGACTCTTCTGCAAATGACCGGAGCAAGATCTGGATGGAGGGAACGCTATCCACCTCAACTCGCGTCATACCGCAGACAAGCCCCTGCCTTTCTGCCGCACTGTTCAAAGAACAAACACGTTGCAAAGGCGGTTCTCCTTCCAACACGACACAGGGATTGGTCTGCAAATGGGACCGCAGTCGAAGCAGCGTCTGCAACGGAAACTCCCGCGCATAAAGGCATGCGTAGATGTTCCTTTCGCGGTTCATCGGGCTGCTGCCCAGGAAACATGGCTGTTCCATCGCGCTGTCGTCTCACGCTGTGGCGGCTTTCTTAAGGCACCGAGATGAGGAGCATCCTGTGCCACGCGCTGGCACGCCACATCAAGTCGATGAGAGAACCCCGTGAACAGGGTGGCTTCATCCGCCAAAGCTTCGCCCGCATTCAAGCCAAGCACCAGCCCTGCGCTGCTTTTGGCGCAAGGATGCTGTGTCAGCGCAAGAAGGCATGCCTGTGTTCGCTCCGCTGCCGCACGGAAACGAAACCACGTCGCCAAGGGAATACGCAAAGCATCCTGCGGGAGGATGCCACCCATGTCAAGAACAATGGCATTGAATCCTCCGCCTTGTAAAAGCAGTCCCATCACTCGCAATGCCTCGTCCACTCGGGACAGCTGCGTCTGGGCTGCACCTCGCTTCCTGAGAACGTCAAGCTTCATGGAGGGCCTTCCAACCCCGCAACGAACCCAGAGCAGAAGGCTCAGATCAACACCGCAAGCTGCCGCAGATTCAGGGTGGAATGCATCGGAAACATCCACCCAGGCGCATACTCTGCCTGCAGCGGTCATCCGCCCGACAAAGGAAAGTGCCAAAGCAGTCCGTCCCGAGCATTCCGGACCAGCGATCTCGGTAATGGCTCCAACCGGAACGCCTCCTCTCAGCAGTTGGTCAACTGTGGCGATTCCTACCGGCAGGACCGGTCGGGTCACACGTGATCTCGAAGTAAACGCGCCAGGTATCTGAGCCGACAAGGCATCTTCGATTTGAGTTCGTATTGTGGCGGCAGCGAGCATGTTGTTCGCTTTATATTCGCCTAACCTCTATACTTCGTGTCAAGCTGGCGTGCCTCACAACGGAGGCACTTCGTTGCGTATCTACATCATTTGGGGACGCTTAAAGATTTCACGCCAATCTCCTGGTCTACAAGCCCAGTTCGTTGCTCAAGGTATTCTGTACGTCGTCTACTTTCGCAAATGAGGAACATGCGAGTTGCACGGCGAGACAGTGAACCCTGCGAACCCGGTAAATCCCTCGCGAAGATTGCCTCTTCTGCTCTATGGCCGGTAGACTTCTCACGCAAACATGAAGGGCATGAGCAGTGTTTTTCGTCATCATGGCGCTCAGCCCGCATGTTGCATGGAGGTAGTATGCGGCTTCTTCAAAGCTCTGTAATGGTCGGCGCGGTCTTACTTGGATTTGGCACATTTGCTTTTGCGCAGGAGCAGACAGGACTAGCATCGGTTGCTCCAGCACCTCATGCGAAGACAACGCATCTGAAGCATGTTCTGGTTATTGGGCAGACGAAGGGGTTTGAGCACGATTCGGTGTCGGCGACCATGGCGGCAATTTACCGGATGGGTAAAGAGAGTGGGCTCTGGGACACCATGCTCCGAACTGATACCGAACTGCTAACAAAAAAAGACATGAAGGCGAATGCGAAGAATCTTAAATATTTTGACGCAATCGTCTTCGCGAGCACGACAGGTGAACTGGACATGGACGCGACGCAGAAGGCCGACATGATGTCGTTTATTCATGACGATGGTAAGGGTTTCGTGGGCATCCATGCGGCGCTCGATACAAACTACACCTGGCCGGAGTACGGGGAGATGATTGGCGGGTGGTTTGACCAGCATCCCTGGATGACATTTAACGCACCCATCGTGAATGAAGACCCCGAGTTCCCTGCGGTACGGCACCTCCCCAAAGAGTTTGTGAAGTACGACGAGATCTACCAGCCTAAAAGTTGGGAACGGAGCAAAGTACATGTGCTGCTGAGCCTGGATTCCAGCAAGCTCGACTACACGAACAATCCCCGGATCCACCGTATGGATCATGATTTTCCAGTGGCATGGTCAAAGATGTACGGGAAAGGACATGTATTTTATTCAACGCTTGGGCATACGGAGGAGGCGTGGGAAGATCCGGATGTAAAAACAATGTATTTTGAGGCTGTTAAGTGGGCACTGGGTATGACCGTCGGCAGTACAGTGGCACATCAGCGGGTGGAGGCGTCTGCACACTAAAGGAGGC
This sequence comes from uncultured Acidobacteriaceae bacterium, assembly GCA_964252505.1. Classification (GTDB taxonomy): domain Bacteria; phylum Acidobacteriota; class Terriglobia; order Terriglobales; family Acidobacteriaceae; genus Edaphobacter. The sequence continues at coordinate 37,390 of CAXUNW010000001.1, read as the reverse complement.
TCCTGCCAGATGGACGAGCCAGAAAAGACGCAGTCAGCTGCAACTTCAAAGGCCTATAGGGTCTCGCGTATTCCTTCAAGAGAACAGAACAGAGGCTGGCACGATGAAGAAGTTGGGTATGGGGTTGATTGGACCGGGGTTTGTAGCGGCCCATCATATTGATGCTGTGCGTCGGCTGGGCGATGTGGACGTAATCGCAATTGCGGGATCTTCGCAGATCTCGGCGGAACGAAAGGCTCAGGAGTACAAGGTAGACCGTGCGTATGGTGATTTTCGAGCGTTGATCGCAGACCCGGAAATCCACGTGGTGCACAACACCACGCCCAACTCGCTGCACCTTGAAGTAACGCTGGCGGCTTTGTCAGCAGGCAAGCACGTCATATCAGACAAGCCGCTGGCAATCAACTCGGCGGAAGGCAAGACGCTGCGAGATGCGGCTCTAAAGGCCGGGGTTGGACATGTGGTCACGTTCAACTATCGGGGCAATCCACTGGTGCAGCAGGCACGGGGAATGGTGGCACGAGGAGAGGCGGGCGCCGTAAGCTTTGTGCATGGCCACTATCTGCAGGACTGGATGGCAGATCCCAATGTGTACTCCTGGCGGTCTGACCCAGCTAAAGGTGGTGTGAGTTCGGCTCTGGGAGACATTGGATCGCACTGGTGTGATCTGGCGGAGCATGTATCGGGATTGAAGATTGTGTCGGTGCTGGCAGATCTAACTACAGTCATTCCGGTCCGGTATTCCGCTGGCGCGTCCGGAGAAGCTTTTTCAGCAACTACCTCCGGGCAGAAGACTCCAGTCTCGGTGCAGGCAGAGGATCTCGCAAGTGTGCTTGTACGGTTTGAGGGGGGCGCCAAGGGTGCATTTTCCGTGGGGCAGGTGCTTCCGGGACACAAAAATGACGTTGCTCTCGAAGTAAATGGAAGGGCCTGCTCACTAAAATGGAAGCAGGAAGAACAGAATGAGTTATGGCTTGGATACCATGACAGGCCGAACGCCGTAATGATGAAGGATCCAGGACTGGTCTCGCCGGAGGTGCGGCGATATGTGCATCTACCGGGCGGCCACCAGGAGGCATGGGCCGATGCATTTTGCAACCTGATGCGGGATGCGTATGAGTGGATCGCAGCGGGAGCCCAGGTGGCGGCTAAGCCGCAGATGTTACCCACCTTTGAAGATGGGTACCGTTCGACATGTCTGGTAGAGGCTATGCTGAAGAGCGCTGCGGCTGGCGGGGTTTGGACGGAAGTAGAGCATGTAGCAGGTTGAGCGGACAAGTGCAAAGCGGACTGACTTTCAACCAGGCGGTTTCCTTGAGGTGCTGTAAATACCCTGGATGCTGAACAGCAAAATGAGAGTGATGGAGAACAGGATGAAGGTTGGAGTGTTTACGCCGTTGTTGTCGGGAATGCCGATGAAGGCTGTGCTCGCGAAGCTAAAGGGCTTGGGCATTTCGACGGTTGAGCTGGGGACTGGAAACTATCCAGGGGCGGCACACTGCGATCTCGCGATGCTTGAAGATGCGTCCGCGCTAGCGGCCTTCAAGGACACCCTCGCGGAGGCTGAGGTTAACATCAGCGCGCTAAGCTGCCATGGAAATCCGCTGCACCCAAATGCAGTGCAGGCAGAATCCATGGCTGAAGTGAACCGCCGGACGATTCTCCTGGCGGAAAAACTTGGAGTAAAGACGGTGGTCGACTTTTCAGGGTGCCCTGGAGACGCGCCGGGTGCTAAGGCGCCAAACTGGATCACCTGTCCTTGGCCGCCCGAATACCTTGAGGTGTTGAAGTGGCAGTGGGATGAGGTGGTGACGCCATATTGGGTCGAGCGCAGCAGATTTGCCTCTGATCACGGTATTCGCGTCGCCATCGAGATGCATCCGGGATTTGTGGTGCACAGCCCTGAGACGATGCTTCGTCTCAGGGAAATTGCAGGGCCCAGCGTGGGGTGCAACTACGATCCGAGCCACATGTTCTGGCAGGGAATCGATCCGATTGGTGCCATCCGAGTGCTGGGTGATGCGATCTTCCACGTTCATGCCAAGGACACACAGATGTATTCGGCAAACCTGGACCGGACAGGAGTGCTCGATACAAAGCCATATACGGATGAGCGAACCCGTGGATGGATCTTCCGGACATGCGGATATGGGCATGGGGCGGAGTGGTGGAAGGAGTTCATCTCAACGCTTCGAATGTTCGGCTATGACGAGGTACTCTCAATCGAGCATGAGGATAGCTTGATGGCCCCGGAGGAAGGACTCACGAAAGCAGCAAAGTTCCTGAATGACATCGTGATACGCGAGAGTCCTGTTGCGGCATGGTGGGTCTGACGGGATGTTCTCGGGACGATATTTGACGACGTGGAACGACATAGAGCGGAACGAGTAGACTGTTGGCTTACAGATCGGGGCAGGAATGAGACAGATGCGGGTGTTGGCTCTGGTAACTATTGCGGTCGGTTCACTTGGCACATGGCGATCTCCTGCCCAGACCAAAGCAGGAGACGTTGGGGCGACCTCTTATGCCGATCACTGCGCGATGTGCCATGGAGCTGACCGCTCTGGCCATCCACCGACCTTCCCCTCCCTGGTAGGGGTAACGAGTCGATTGACAGACGCGGAGTTGACCACGCAGATCCATAACGGCAAGGGCAGCATGCCGGGGTTCCCGAAGATCCAGGGAGAGGAACTGGCCGGGCTTCTAACCTTCTTGAAGGCAAGCGCGGGAGGCGGGATGACCGCGGTAGCTGCTCCTACTGCAGCTCTCCCGGCGACTGGTGCGGTGCATGAGCCAACCCTGGCCGAAAAAGGAGGTCCGATCTATCAGCAGAACTGCGCTTTCTGCCATGGTCGAGATGCTGCGGGCGGAGAGTCGGGGCCGGACCTGACGCGGTCCTTGGTGGTACGCGCAGACATGGGCGGCGACAAGATCGGGGAGGTCCTGCGGAATGGTCGGCTTCCAAAGATGCCGGCATTCCGGTTCGCGGATGCGGAGGTCGCTAGCATTGCAGCGTTTGTGCACGGACAGGCAACTGCTGCTACAGCCAAGGGTGGGAAGCGGCGTGGGGTAGACGTCTCCGATCTGCAGACGGGAAATGTTGCGGCGGGAAAGGCCTACTTTGAAGTAGCGGGCGGATGTGCCAAATGCCACTCAGCCACCGGAGATCTGGCTGGGATTGCTTCGAGGTACGAGGGTCTGCAGCTTGAGATGCGAATGCTGTATCCCCGCAACGTGAAGAGCAAAGTAACGGTGACAGCAGCAGGAACGACCTATGTCGGGACCTTGGTATATCAGGATGAGTTTCTGCTTGGGATGAAGGACGCGGATGGAACGTACCGCTCCTGGTCAACAGGAGAGATCAAGTTCGCTGTGGATTCTCCGGTCAACGCACACGTAGAGCAGTTTCCAAAGTATACGGACGCGGATATCCATAACTTGATGGCATACATCCAGACGTTGAAGTAAAAAAGGTGGTCGCAGTGACGGTAAAGAAGATGAGAGCCATAGTTTGGATCCTGGCGTTGACCTCCGCAGTAGCAGCAGGGCAAAACCTTGACACTGCCCGGATGATGAAGCCGCCGTCGGACACCTGGCCTGTGTACCACGGTGACTATAGCGGCAGGCGCCACAGCGCACTGACTCAAATTACCCCAGGAAATGTCGAGAACCTTGGCATGGCATGGGCGTTCCAGACCCATCAACTGGCGGCGTTGAAGTCAACGCCTCTACTGGTGGATGGCGTCCTCTATTTCACGGTCCCGGAGAACATCTGGGCCGTGGATGCGCGCTCGGGACGCTTGATCTGGCACTACACGTATCCACCTTCGCCTGGCGACCACATCGGACAACGGGGAGTTGCAATGTCTGGCGGGTGGCTCTACTTCACAACTCCAAATGCACATCTGGTCTCGTTGAATGCGAAGGACGGGAAGGTGCGGTGGGATATTGAGATCGCAGATGTAAAAAAAGGATATTGGATGACCATGGCTCCCTTGGTTGTTCGAAACCACGTTGTAGTTGGAGTAGCAGGTGACATCGATAATCTGACAAATTTCTTGCGATCAGTAGACGCAGAGACCGGAAAAACTCAGTGGCAGTGGGAAGCCACACCGCCGGCCGGAACTCCAGATGCAACCACCGGCGGAGCTTCGTGGATTACAGGAACATACGATTCAGCGCAGAACCTGATGTTCTGGGGAACCGGCAATCCGACTCCGGTACTGACGGGGGCGACGCGGCCGGGAGATAACCTCTACACGTGCAGCATCGTAGCGCTTGACCCGGATAGTGGAAAAATGGCGTGGGCATTTCAACCGTCGCCGCACGATACACATGACTGGGACGCGGTAGAGGTTCCCGTGCTGGTGGATGCTGAGTTCCACGGAGAGCAGCGCAAGATGCTCCTTCAGGCATCGCGGAACGGGTACTTCTTCGTTCTAGACAGGACAAATGGAAAGGCTTTGCTCTCAACTCCATTTGGTCCGGTCAACTGGGCCTCGGGGATTGGAGCCAATGGAGAACCGCAGCCGGCCCGTGAGAAGGAGCCATCACCCGATGGAGTGCTGATTGCCCCTGACGAAGGCGGACTCACAAATTATCGATCCCCAAGTTTTGATCGTAAAACAGGCTTGTTCGTGGTGTCTGCGCATCCGAGTTGGAGTATTTACTTCGCCAAGCCGGCAGATGGCACCTATGGCTGGGCAGGGGCGGACTATGGGCTATGGGGCAAAAGCGTGATTGAGGCAATCGACTACCAGACCGGAAAGATCAAGTGGAGTCACGAGATCGGCGAGGGGGGTTCAGGCGCGGGAGTAATGACCACAGAGTCTGGCATCACCTTCACCGGGGATGTGCATGGCAACTTCATTGCGCTGGACACACGAAATGGAAAGACGCTGTGGCACACAGCCACAGGAGCGGCTATCAATACATCACCCATGACCTATGAACTCGACGGACGGCAGTACGTGGTGACCGGCGCAGGAGATGTTTTGTTCGCCTGGGCTCTCCCCGCGGGTAAGCACCTCGCAGGGAACCAAGTAGCGGGAAAGTAGGCGACATATAAGAGGCAGCACGGCGGCTCCTGCTTTGCTAGGATGGTCCGTCAACCGGAGCATCAGTTGCGTCATGGCTCGGTCGGCAGGACAAGACTGAAGACAGTTCCGGTCTTCGGCGGCCTCGTTCTCGAATACACCTGTAGCCGGCCTTTGTGTTTAGCAACGATTCCCATTGAAATCCAGAGGCCAAGCCCGGTACCGTTTAGGCCTTTAGTGGTAAAGAAGGCTTCGAAGATCTGCCCCAGTACCTTCGCTTCTATTCCCTGGCCACTATCCGCAATCGTGATGCGCACCGCCTGCTGGCCGGTCTGCCAAAGACGCGAGTTCCGGGTGCGAACTGTAAGGCGGCCCCCCAGCTTCATGGACTCAATAGCATTTGCAATCAGGTTGTTCAGTACCTGGCGGATCTCCCCCTCGTAGCAATGGATCAGACTCGATGTGCAATGCTCAACCACCAGGTGGACTCCCGCATTAGCAATCCGGCCACCGTACAAACCAAGCGCCGGCGCCAGTAGATCTTCGGCAGAGATGGCACTTGGTCTGGTCGACTGCCGGTGAAAGCGAAGCGTGTGACTGACGATCTGCGACACCCGAGCGAGTTCCTGATCCGCGCTAAGAAGGAACTCCTTGACCTCATCCGGGATTCCTTGATGCTGACGCGCCAGGTAAATCAAATTTGTAACCGCTTCAAGGGGGTTGTTTATCTCGTGTGAGATCGACGCGGCCAGCCGACCCACCGCAGCCAGCTTCTCGCTCTGGATCAAGGCGAGTTCCGACCGCTTCTGTTGGTCTATGTCTGACAGGGCAACTATCCCGCCAGTCACCTCGCCCAACTCATTGATCACTGGGGCAGCCGCCAGACTGATCCACCCCTGCGTTCCATCGCCCCGCTGGTATAAATACTCCTCGGATGGCTGTGCGTGGCCGGATTGTATAGCCCGTACAAGCGGAAACTCATGCGCGGCTACCCGCCTTCCATCAGGATGGTAGGCGACCCATTCACTGTGACTTTCCAGGTTCGGGCTTTGAATCAGTGGGTGCCTAAGAATCGCCTCCAGACGTCGGTTACCTCGAACAATCTGGCCGGAGGCTTTGGCAAAGACGATTCCAACCGGCAAGCTATCGAGCATGGCCTGCAGGATCTCTCGCTCGTCCTTGAGCTCCGATACTGCATCCCGGATCTCATACTGCCGTATGCGGGCTCGGAGTGCCGCCTGAACACTGCTGACGAGCGTCGCGGACCGGATAGGACGCTCCAGAAGAATCGGAGACCCGAGCGGCAGGCGTTCGTTCTGCATGCGAGAAGAATACGAAGTCTCCCGGCCGCTTGCAGTCAGGACCAGAATAGGTAGATCCGACCATGATGGCTGATGCTGTATGTAGTGGCTTAGCTCTTGAATAGCCGCCAGGTGCAGTGCCTCCTCGGCGATGAGCAGAGGTCCGAGCAGCGAGTCCTTTTGGAGACTCGCAAGCAGATCGTCCAGGCGGCTGGTGGTGGCCAACACTCCATGCTGCCGCAGCACATCAACGATCAATTGCGCATCCCGCCCCGTGGGCGCGATAACGCGAACGGAAAGGCTCACACTCAGACCTCTCCCTTGATCTTTCCCGGAGAAGCGGTCACATCAGGAACTCCCGTCAGGATGCCGCGAAAGTTGCGTAGCGGCTCACCGACATAGATGCCAGTCGGCTCCAGGCGAAATTCACGCAGGGTACGCTCATGCCGTCCCTGTCTCTGCTTGAGCACCGAGATCACCTGACGAATCTCGCCTTGTGCCTCAAAATATCGCAACATGACGATTGTGTCCGCAAGATAGCTGACATCCATCTCCACCTGCATTGCGCCAAAGAGACCGTGCTGGGTCAGGATCAGAAAGGTCGCAACCCCTTTCTGATTCAGGAAGGCGATCAGCTCGTGCAGCTGCAGGATCAGGTCTCGTTCCCCAGGCATGGCGTTCAAAAAGCCGTTGAGGCTGTCGATGACCAGAACCCGGGTATCGTGTTCTTCAACATCCTTTCGAATTTGCCAAATAAATTCGCCAGGGGAAAGTTCGGCTGGGTCGATCTGCGACATGGAGAGCGTTCCCCTGGCCAGCTGACTTCGTACGGGGATGCCCAGCGCTTCCGCTCGATCGATTGCGGTTCCCAGAACCTCATCAAAGGAGTACAGAATCGCCCGCTGCCCGCGCTGCGCTGATGTGCATGCATACTGCGTTGCAGTCGTAGACTTTCCCGCGCCCGTTGGACCGATCAGAAGCGTGGACGATCCTCGCCTTATACCCCCGTCGAACATTGCATCGAGGGCAGGAATGCCGCTCTCGACACGCTCATCCTTAAAGCTTCCAGGATGCTCGTTGGCGATGAGCCGTGGATAGATCTGCACTCCCCCCGTTTCTATCGTGTAATCATGAAACCCCTCACGAAATGCGCTTCCGCGTAGTTTCAGGATCTCTACCTGGCGACGGTTGACGCCATAGCTGCGGGGCACCTTATTGAGACGCATAACGCCGTGGGCAATGCTCTGCAGTTGCATGTCGCTTCCATCTGCCGAGCGGTCGTCCAGCAGCAAGACTGTGGTGTCACGCCCCGCGAAAAATTGCTTCAGCGCCAGCAATTGTCGTCGGTAGCGCATCGTGTCGGCGGCAAGAAGCCTAAGTTCCGACAGAGAATCAATGACCAGGCGCGTCGGCCTGACCTCGTCAATCAGCGCGGTAAGCATGCTGATTGTGGTTGCCAGCTCCACCTCGCTTGGATGGAAGACCGTGTATTGCTGTTGCGGGCTGAGGCTCGCTTCCTCAGGAACGAACTCTGCGATCGAAAGCTCTTCTCCGCGCCAGCCGTGGGAGCGGGCCGATGCCTCGAGTTCTCGTTTGGACTCTGACAACGTAACGTAGAGTGCCTTCTCCCCGGCCAGGATTGCCACTCGAACGAACTGCATGGCAATCGTCGTCTTGCCGGTCCCCGGTATTCCTTCGAGGAGGTACATCTGGCCCGCAGGAAGGCCGCCGGATAGGATATCGTTCAACCCGCTGATACCTGTATCGATCCTGCCTATCGGACTTTGGTTATTCATAGGACTTTAAGCATATCCCGCTTTGCGAGCGGACCAGAAGCTTTAGGCCGCTTTTTGAATAAGCCCTCAAGAAATGGCTGGTTTCGGGAAGGTGATCGGGGGCTGCCGGTGCAAGGGTCGATGGTCAAATTGATCCTGAATGCGTCTGACGCCTACTCTGCCTTACCTACGGAATGGTCCTTGTAGGCCTTCTGAAAGAGGTCAAATGCTAGCTTCTTCTTGCCATCTTCAGAGATCAACCCCTTGCGGTTAAAGCCATCCTGAAGTTTCGGAATGTTGCGCGTCGGAGACCGGAAGTCCATGAGAACCCACGGCGTGAGGCCGCGAAGCTGAGGGATCTTGTTGAGCATGACAAACTGGTGTTGAATCACGAAGGCCTGCTGCTCCTCCGTCCAGCGGTCGTGGACTCCGCCATGATTGCCCTGCTTTGCCTCAGCGCCGAACTCGGACATGATGATCGGCTTGTTCGGAAGGGTCCAAAGCGTGTTGTCGGCGTCCTCAGCCCTGCCCTCATACCAGCCGATGTACTCGTTCTGTCCTACTACATCCAGAGCGTCAGCAAGTGGGTCTTTTTGCACCATCTCGCGGCCTTGGGGCCTCGGGCCAATCAGCGCTGAGGTGATCAAGCGGGTCTGATCCAGACGACGGGCTTCGTTTGCCAGGTTAGTCAGGAATTCGGTTCGAGTCGGGTTATTAGGGGTTTCGTTGGACACTGACCAAAGAATGACTGAGGCTTTGTTGCGGTCTCTGCGTATCATCTCGTTGAGCATGGCAGTTGCCTTGGCGTAAACGGCCGGCTTCTCAAACGAGATACGCTGCCAAAGTGGGATCTCGGACCAGATCATCGTGCCGTGCGCATCCGCATAGCGCTCCATGCGCTCGTCGTGCGGGTAGTGGCAGAGACGAACAAAGTTGGCGTTCATGTCTTTTAAGAAGCCAAAGATATTCTTAACGTCCTCGTCCGTATCGACGCGTCCGGTACGATACGGCGCCTCCGCATGCATATTTGCGCCCTGAAGGAAAATGGCTTTGCCATTGAGCAGAATGCGAGTTCCGTCGACGCGGATATCACGGAAACCGATGTCCTCGGTAAGAGCGTCCTCCCCTGAAGACATGGCCACTTTGTACAGCTTCGGATTTTCCGGGCCCCATAGGGAAAGGCTCTTCGCGGTAACTTCGAAAGGTGCCCTGCCGGAGGCGTCGGTGCGAACTGTAGTGTCGATGCCGGCCTCGGGGATACGGAGCGTCACCTGCGTCCCGGCAGCCGCGTCAACCACATGGACATACCCTGTCAGGGTTTTGTTGGCGGCGGAAAAGGTCGCATCCTTCTTGAGATGAACGTCGTAGTCGTCAATGAAGGAAGTCGGAAGCGTAACCAGGGAGACGTCTCGGGTAAGACCTCCATAGTTGAACCAGTCGATTCCGACAGAAGGAATCGCATCAATGTCGCGGGTCGAATCCACGGCGATAACGACGAAATTACTGCCTGCGTGCAGTGCCGGTGTGACCTCGCAATCGAAGGGGGTGAAGCCTCCCTCGTGTTCGCAGATGCGTTTTTGGTTAACCCACACGAAAGACTTGTAGTTCGCCGCGCCAATGTGGAGGAAGGTGCGGGTATTCGGTTTCGGCTGGAAGTCGAAATCGCGCTGATACCAGATCAACCCTTCAAAGCGGAACAGGGTAGGGTCCTGCGTGTTCCAGTCCCCGGGAACCTTAAGCGTCGGAGCCGTGGCAAAGTCGTACTCCTCGTTGTGGGGACCAGTGGAGATATTGGGGTGCGAGTTCATGCCGTACCCGTTGTCCCGAATGGTACCGCCTGGACCGTAAAGGCTGCGCCCGGGAGGCTGGTCTACCAGGTAGTGCCAGTCTCCGTTTAGGGAAGTAGTTGTGCGGCGGTCGACACCGACAAGAAGCGTCTTGAGCGGAGCCTGAGTAAGGGCAGGTAGGCTGCCCGCAAGGCCAAAAATGCCAAGGGCGGCAACACAGACAGCGGCAGCGGACGAACGCGAGAGATCGGTCATGGGGACTCACCCGGTGATGATGAAACGTGAAAGGGCGTTTATAGATCGTATGTCGAGTAGAGTGGACCAAAGCGGGACGTCGGACCACTTTAGACACCGGGCAATGTTATCAGACCTCATGCGCCACGTCGCCCCGGCCCCAAAAAGCCGCATAGCACGGCATCGGATGGATGCTGGGTCCGACGCAGCCGAGCGAAGTTCCGCGGAGCTTTACCTGATCGCCCGCCCAGACCGTTACTTGAAAGCTTACGATTGGTTGGAACAGTTTGACGATGGATGCCGGCAAGAAGTAGCATCGCTCCGCATCGAACGTCCTCGCACAATTGCATGGAACAGACTTCGGATCGACGCGAAGCCTGGAGGACGTCGTTCGATCTTGGAGGCACTTTGGGACTCAGGCGGATACGAGCTTTTGCGTTGTGCGGTGCGCTCATCGCGCCCCTTACGCTCTTCACACCAAACAGTGGCAGGCTGCACGCGCAGACCTCCCAGGGGCAGATCGCGGGCAATGTGACGGACTCCTCGGGCAGCGTGATTCCGGGCGCTACGCTGACAATCACCGAGGTTGGCACGGGGCTGGTGCACACCATCACAACCGATAGCAGTGGGTTTTATGTGGTGACCAACCTTCCTATCGGCGAATACACCGTGGCAGTCGCCAAAGATGGTTTCAGCGGTGAGAAGCGGACGGGGCTCACGATGACCGCTGATGCCCACCTGACGGCGGATTTCGGCCTGAAGGTTGGCTCGGCCGTCGAGGTGGTGACAATCACGGCGACCTCCGGCGAATCGATCAACACGACTAGCGGCGAACTCGCGCACGTGATCGACACCAAGGAGGTCGAGAACCTTCCTTTGAACGGCCGTAACTATACGCAGCTAATGACCCTGATACCAGGCGCCGTCGTGACAAACCCGGATATCTTCTCGGTCACCACAAGCCTGTCTTCAACCAACCAGGTCATCAATGGCAATCGCGCCGATTCATCAAACTTGACTGTGGATGGCGCCTATAACCAGGCAGCCGGAAGCAACGGGAGTTTGATCAATAACGTCGGGCCGGACTTCATTCAGGAAGTGAAAATTGAGACGTCAAACTTTTCTGCGGAGTTCGGGCGAACTTCGGGACCGGCGTTCAATATTGTAACAAGGAATGGAACAAACAAGATTCATGGAACTGTGTTCGAATATCTGCGGGTCAACGCAACGGATGCGCGGCCCTTCTTCGCGAGCGCGAAAACGCACCTCGTCTACAACGATTTTGGCGGAGGATTCGGCGGGCCAATCCTGAAGGACAAGCTGTTCTTCTATGTTGGCGAAGAGGTGAAGCGACTGCGGCAGCAACAATCGCCAACCGTCTTGACAACCCCAAGTTCAGCACAGCTGGGAGGGAACTTTGCAGGAGTTGCCCAGTTGTTTTACCCGGGCACCAAAAATCCAATTCCCGGCAACAATATAACCTCACTCATTACGCCTGATGGTAAAGCCATTGCAGGCGTTTATGCGGCCGTAAACAAGACCGGAACCTACAATGACCTGACAGGCGCAACAAACAACCTGTCAGTGACCCCAAGCACCTCACTAAACTTCCACGAGGAATTTGTGCGGCTCGACTTCCGCATCAATGAGCGGAACAACATCTTCGGCAGATGGATCAGCGATCACAACACCGTGATTGACCCGTTCGGAACCTTTACGCCAGGCGGTCTCCCCACCGTGCCGACAGCCCGTAACCGCCCAGGGCAGAGCTATCTGCTTTCGGAAACCTTCAACTACAACGCCAACATAGTAAACCAGGCAACGGCCAACTTTAGCTTTGTCTCCCAACACATACCGCCGATCGGCAATACCTGGAAGCGCGAGACGTACGGCTTCCAGTACAACAAGCTGTTTCCTGGTGCGGGCGAGTACCCGAACGGCATCCCGCTGGTCGGGATCACGAACTTCACCCAGTTTTCGGGTCCGTACTTTGCTCTCGATTCTCCAACAACGGACATCCAGGTGGGCGACACACTCTCTATCGTCAAGGGTAACCACCTGATCAAGGTTGGGGGCGTGTACATCCGCGATCGAATCGATCAGAACGGTCGCCCGAACTACAACGGCAATGCGCAGTTCAATACCAACAATCCCAACACGACCGGCAACGCGCTGGCGGATGCACTGCTTGGAAACTTCTCCTCATACACCGAGGCGAGCTCCGACCCGGTAGGTCATTTCCGGTTCTCACAGCCTGAGGCCTTCGCTCAGGACACCTGGAAGGCGGCGCGAACGTTGAGCCTGGAGTTCGGCGTGCGCTGGCAGTTGATCTCGCCTTTGTACGCTCAGGGCAACAACTATGCCAACTTCGATCCGAGCGTCTACAACCCAACCAATGCCATCACGGTGACGACCGCCGGCAAAGTAATCCCGGGTTCGGGCAATCCGTACAACGGGCTGGTTCGGGCTGGCGACGGCATCCCTTCGGACCAGACCCAGCGGGTGTTGAACGTGAATACGGCGGCTTATCCGCAAATTCCTTCTGGCGCCCCGCGCGGACTATACAAAATGCACGGAGCATTCGGGCCACGAGCCGGCTTCGCCTACAGCCCAACGGAGAAGACCGCCATCCGTGGCGGCTTTGGCGGCTTTTACTACCGGCCTGAGGGCAACGTGGGCTTTAGCCAGGTAAATCTTCAGCCATTCCTGCAGAACGTGGAGTTCGATAACGCCAACCTTGGCAACATCTCGGGCGGTACGGCAAACAACACGGGCATCCAAGGTGGCGTCACCGCCATCGATCCGGCGCTGAAGAATCCATATGTCTTTCAGTACAGCCTGGGCGTTCAGCAGGAGCTTCCAATGGGTTTTCTGATGGAAACAACCTATGTGGGTAACGTGGGACACCATTTGCTTCGACAGCCGAACATTAACTATCCAAGCCTGGCCGCGGTTGCCGCGAACCCCTCCTACAGTAGCGCATATTCCAACCCGTACAGAGGCTTTTCCTCGATCAGTCAGAATCGCAGCGACTCCAACTCCAACTACAACGCGCTTCAGGTCTACTTGACGAAGCGGCGCGGTAAACTAAACACAACAATCGGCTATACCTTCGCGAAATCCTTGGGTGACTCGTCCAGCAACAACGCAACGCTCGAGAACTGGCGCGACCTGAACTACAACTATGGTGAACTGAGCATCGATCGACGTCATGCCTTCATAGGGACGGTGGTATACACACTGCCGACTTTGGGCAGCCGCAACATCCTTCTGCGGGAAGCCGTTGGAGGCGTGCAGATCACTGCTGTAGCGCGCGTGCAAACGGGGGCTTACTACACCATCACCGGGAACTCACCGGCAGGTGGCCTTGGAAATCGCCGGGCGCAGTACCTGGGTGGCAGCTACTACAACCAGGGAGCGTGCTGCACGCTGCCCGGGCATGTAAAGCAATACCTCAACCAAGCAGCGTTCGGCGCCCCCCCGGCGGGGGCATTCGGCAACTCGGGCGTTGGCGCGGTGGTGCTCCCGGGTCTGCAGCAGGGCGATGTAACGGCCGCCAAGCTGTTCGATCTGACCGAGCGGGTGCAGTTCAAGGTACAGGCGGATGCGTTCAACGTACTGAACCATACAAACTATAGCTCGCTCGGAACTACGGCGACCAGCGGCTCCTCATTCGGACAACTGAATGGGGCGTACCCAAACCGGCAGATGCAGTTCGGTGCGAAGATCATCTTCTAGCCTGGCCCCCTCGAGCTGCAACACAGCCGGCGAGATTTACTAATTTCGCCGGCTGTGTCGTTTGTGACAGATCGGATCGAGTTTGTCTTAAATGGTCATCGGCCTTCGCGAAGGCGGCCGGCAAGCCGCTCAGGAAGGCCGGCCATCAGAATGCGGCCTTGGCTGGCAGTGACATCGTAGGGAATTCTGTGGAAGACCACGCGCGCCGCTTCTACGTCGTAGATGGCGTATGCGGCGCGCCAGTCATGGTCGCGCGGTTGGCCCACTGAACCGGGATTGATAAGGTGACGCGTGCCATCCGGTAGACCCAGAACCCAGTGTTCCTTGTCGTTACGCGTGTGATAGCGCGGGCGAACCTCGGTCCATTCGTGCTGCTGCTGGGAGAAGCCTCCCTGAACATGGGTATGACCGAAGAAGGTGAGCGATGCCGTCATCTGCTGCAAGGGAGCCCAGGCGTCTCGCATGGAGAGGATGTAATGGTCCTCATGCAGCGGTGAGCCATGAGCGCAGGCGATATTGGGGGTCATGGGGTACAACGGCCCTTGCGGTACTGCCTTAAGCCACTCGAGGTTGGCTGGGCTTAGTTCGGCAAGGGTCCAAAGCGCGGCGGTGCGCGCGACTGGGTTGAATCCATGCGCAGAGGTCTGTCCGGTGCAGACACGGTCATGGTTGCCCCGTACATTAATTTCAGCGAGCGGACGAATGATCTCCAGCACCTGGTTCGGACTCGCCCCATAACCAACAACGTCCCCAAGGTTCCATAGAACGTCGTAGTGGCCCGCGGCATCGGTTAAAACCGCCGTAAGAGCCTCGAGATTGCCGTGGATGTCGGAAATGAGGAGGGCGCGCATACTCGAATTCGAGCGGTCGCCCGAATCTACAGACTAGCGTGAATTTGTGGAAAACGATATTACGCGGAGCGCCCAGCTACTTCAAACAGGCTAGCGGCTCGTCTCGGTTGGTCTCCATCGTAGGCGCGGAGGCCAGAAGACGCCGCGTGTAGGCATGCTGCGGCGCCTGGAAGAGTCTCGCCGCCGGAGCTTGTTCGACGATACGCCCATGCTGCATCACCGCAACCCGGTCCGTGCCTTGGCTGCAGACTTGAGCGACCACAGCAAGATCGTGAGAAATGAAGAGCATTGCAAGATTTTGCTCCCGGCGTATGTCGGCTAGGAGACTGAGTATTTGTGCTTGGACAGTCACATCCAGAGCCGTCGTGGGCTCATCGGCAATCAGCAGGCGAGGCCGGTTGATCAGGGCCATCGCTATGAGGATCCGCTGGCGCTGTCCGCCGGAGAACTGGTGCGGATAGTCGCGAAAACGCCGTTCCGGATCAGGAAGAGCAACCGCCCGCATCGCCTCAACCACTTTGCTTTTCAACAGCTTGCGAGATTCACCTGGATGATGCGCCACATAAGCCTCAGCTACCTGGCGTCCGACCGGCATCACAGGGTTTAAAGCGGTCATCGGCTCCTGGAAGATCATCGCGATGGAACGGCCACGATGACGGCGCATCGCGGGTTCTGGCAGAGCCAGAAGGTCTTCCCCGGCGAACATGATCTTGCCCGTAATGCCCGCATCTGCCGGCAGAAGGCGAAGCAAAGCGAGGGAAGTCACTGATTTACCTGAGCCAGATTCGCCGACCAGCGCGAGGGTTTGGCCTGAAGCAAGGGTCAGGGAGAGGTCCTTCACGGCGGGTTCGTTACCGAAGGAGATGGAAAGACCTTGAATTTCGAGCAAAGGAGCGTCGGGCATCTGGGCTGATGGTAGCGAATCACGTGGTTTTTCGCTTGCACCATGCTGGGCCGATGTATGGCTGGCGCGGTTGTTTGGCGCTGTAGGCTTGTGGGGCGAGAATGCGTCTAACTGTTCTGAGGCTTGGGAGTACCTGATATGAAGCGACAGCGACGGACAGTGACGGGTTTGATGGCGGGGGTGCTGGCCGCAACCGCACAGGCGCAGATGCATAAGGTGGCGCGCCCGGAGACGGTGGTCCGGGCAGTTGGCGTGTATGAGTGGACCGGGGATCTCGCGAAACCGAAGGGCGAGCGGCTGGTTCCGGTGACCATCTTCATTGAGGGTCAGGTGCAGGACGCCGGGGTCTACCTGGCACGACCGGTTCCGATGGCGCTCGGACCCGGAACGGTCTACGAGCTCGACGATGCAGGGGTTGAAAAAGGTCTCGTGGACCTGAAGGAGGCCCGGCATGTACAGCTTCCCGCAGCAGCCAACGCTACCCCCTACGACGATGGCTGGTTCGGGTATGGCGTGTTTGAGGCCCCTAAGCCTCCTCGTATGGTGACGAAGAAGGCGACCCAGCAGGTGGCGGTGAACGGAAAAGTTCCTGCGACTTCGTCGGAGGACCCCGACCGGCCCAAGTTCTCCTCGAAGAGCGCCCCCGTCGGCAGCGGAGCGTCTGCAAAAGATGATGACGCTCGGCCAGAATCCGGGTCCCCGGAGGACGTCAAGGTCGATTCCGGCAGCGGGGACAAAGACGATGTAGACCGCCCAACGCTGCGGCGGCGGCCTCCCGTCGATCCTAAGGATGCAAAGAAGGGGAAGAAGGAGCGGGATCTCTCATCGGTCATCCCGGAGAAAGGATCGCTGAACGACGATCCGGACCGACCGCGGATGAAGCGAAACACAGCCGCGGCAGAAGATGATACGGCCGTGCTGAACGGGCTCCCGGCGGATATGAAGCAGATGGTGGCGGTTTCCGACCCTAAACGTCGCGATCCGCATCCGTTCGCACGCAGCTGGGAGGATGAGGCGGAGCATCAGGCGGTTCTGGGTAAGATGCGGGCCATGGCCCAGGCAGAGTTGGTGGCGTATGGGCCCGTTCCCGCCGGCACGCCGATGGTGGTGACCGGCGCAGCGGCCCCCGCTCCAGAGGGTGCTTCCGGCGTAGGGCTTGCGGCGCAGGATACATCGAACGGAAGCGCGCCCGTATTACGGAGGAACCATGTGGCGGCGGATGCGGCGACGCAGCAACAGGTCACTACGGCAGCTCCCCCCACGGCACCTCCGGCGACATCGGCCAAACCCGCCGCGGGAGCCAGAACGTCGGCGCAGCATGCAACTGCAAAGCGCCGTACCGCCGCCAGGATATTCCCGACCGCGCCGGCACCGGGAACAGTGCTCACCGACGAAGAGGTGAAGGGGTTCACTCTCAGCTATGGGGGGGCCCCGACCTATATCTACACGGCGCACACTGCCGGGATAGGAGCGGCCTTGCGCTATGTCACGGTGGTGGCGCAGGAGGATGGCGTCAACGGTCTGCGAGAAGCCATGCACAGCATCACCGACGCGGCCCACCTGGACCGAACGCCCTGGATGCGGTTTGTGGATGTGGTGGACGTCGAGGCCTCTAACCGCGCAAGTCTGCTGTTTGAGCTAAGGGGGCAGACGGAGCGACAGTTTGCCCTCTACCGCGTGCTGGGTGGGAAGGCGGATACGCTCTTTCTGGGCGGAACAACCCAGTAGAGGCCGACGCGACGTCATGAATCGGTAGACGTTTTCGCGCCGGTGGCCGCGTCGCTTCGTGAGAGACTTTTCTCGGCAAGCGCCGGAGGCATATGCATGGCGATGTATTCCTTTGGAATGGAAAGCTTTACCTCGGAGACCTGCCGGGGGCAGTTCGGGCAGGACGATCTATGGCTGATCGTGACGGTGGTTATCGGCAACCGGGTCAGCGATGCAGGGTTCTTCTGGATTGGAACTCCGCAGCAGGCGGGACAAGGCTTCATTGGACCCTGGGTTAGCGGGCCGTATGCGCTCGACACCGGTGAGAGCGGGGTTGCTACGTACACCGTGGTAAACCTGGGCGGAAGCAGCCAGGAGGATCAATCCACAGAGATCGCCGGGCTTGGAGCGAGCGTGCTGACGGCCGCTACCCAGGTGGGAACCGCAATGGGGTCGGTAGAGACCGCGATTCTGGGGGTCTTTGGCAGCTCCGGCGAGTTGGTGGGCGGAAAGGCGCTGCCGGCAGGTGTGCCGGACTGCCGCGGACTTGTAGGGGTCTATCTCGCACCGTTTACGCCCCTTGCGTCGCCCCAGGGCAATGAGGTGCAGCTTTCCGACCCGATCTCCCTGACCGCGGCCACCCCGGCCTCGTGCGGAGCCCCCACGCAGAGTTCCGCTGTCTTCTCGGTGCGCCTGCAGCCCAACTTGTTCACCAAGAGCACCCCACTGACCTGTCTGGCAGGCGATTACACATCCACGGCCATCCCGGGTAATACCGCGACGGTCGAGATATTTGGCGTAGGGCAAGATGGACTTGCGTACTGCAACGTGCGCACGGCGACCGGGATCTCCGGAGCATGGCTGCCCCTGGGGCAGCAGACGTTCTCGCAGACGGCACCGCTTGTGGCGGTTGCCGGAGCGCCGCAAAGGAAGGACCTATTTGGCATCGGGACCGATGGGATGATCTATACGCTGCAATGGAGGCCGCCAGGTGGATGGGGCAACTGGACCGCCGTGAGCAGCGCGGGGCAGTTCGTGCCGGACACACCGGTGTCGGCGATCGCCATGTACGGAATTGTCATTCTGGCGGCGGTCGACCTGCACGGGACGGCGCAAAGCATTGCCTGGAACAACGACTCGGTGACCTACCCCTGGGCGCCGCTCCCCGGCCTTTCGCTGGCGCCAAAGACACCTCTGCTGGTGATGTCGCATGTGGAGACGGTGGTAGAGGTCTTTGCCGCGAATCAGGCCGATCAGGACTTCCATACCTCGCGCGGGGTCAGCTCGCCCACCTGGGGAGCGTGGCAGTCTATCGGAGGGGTCCCGCCGATTACCGAGCCGGCGTCACGGCGCTATGTGGGACTGACCTTCCAGCTGTACGTGAAGCCGAACCAGAGCAAAGGTTTAGGCATGCTGATGCTTCGCGTGGATGGCACAGGCACCGTCAACAAGCTGGGATGGTCACAGGACACAAGCTGGTTCCACCGGACGCTGATTCCCGGCATCAAGAACAGCGCAGGTGGCTCGTTGTCCGGTGTCGCCGCAGGCGATGAGCTGGTCCTGTACATGGTGGATGCGCAGACGGGGCGCATCGCGGCGGCAGGCTGGCCGACCCCGATCCCCTTCCAGGGAGACACGCCCTGGGGCGGATGGAGCCTGCTGCAAGCCGGTCCAACCTTCGCGCCGGATCGTCAGGTCACCGCGCTGGCGCAAGGAACGCTGCAGACCGACCTCTTTGTTGTGGACCTTCAGGGTGTAGTACGTCACCTTGGATGGAGCACTGCCACGGGATGGCAGGCCTGGTCGCTGCTCTAGCGGCGCGATCCGGGCGGTTCACGATCCTGCGCCCGCTTATCGAGCGGTGAGCTGGAAGTGCTGGAACATGGCAGCGGTTCGCTCCGGGCCGTCGAGCATCAGACCGATGCGAAGGCCGCGATCCCATGCGGGCAGATGGGCAGCAGTTACCGCGGGCCCTGCCTGCAGCCAGGCGACGCCATCCAGCGAGTAGAAGAAGGTCAGCTGCGCGTCCGGTGTGGAGGTGACGCGAAGATCGATCCGGGCGGGGGCGGGGCTGAGCACATGCGACCAGGCGGTATGCTGCGCGCCGCCATGGCGGTTCCAAAGCTCGAGGACACCCTCGCGCAGGCCGAGTCCCATGGTGTTGAAGGGGTCGCCGATGACCGCCAGACCCGCCCAGGCGGTGGCGGGGGGCTTGTTGTAGGTTGGTGATTCCGGCTGGGCCGGCTCCGGGAAGGTGTGGCCCCACGACGAGGCCGCGAGAGTAACGGTGGCCGTGTAGCGAGGCGCCCCGGGTGCAGGTACGGCAACCATGGCGGATTGCCGGGCGGCGGGGACGGCGAGCGCCAGCGCTCCCGACGAGTGGACTGTGGAGCCCGTCGCAAACGCCGGTTGCGTATTCACCGGCCACTGCCAGGAGTTGCCGAGCGTGGGCGCCACAAAATCGTCGACCAGGTCAATGGGCGATGCAGGGGACGAGACATGCGGGCCATGTCCTGCGTTGACCGCCGGCCATCCCTCTGGGGTCCACACGATTTCATCAAGCAGCGCCTCGCGTCCCACGTAGACGTCGCCGGTCGCCGGGTAGGCGTGGTAAAGCAGGTAGTCCTGTCCCTTGCCTCCACGCACGGCGGTGCCGTGCCCGGGGCATCGCCACGTGGCGTTGGCCCCGATGATCGGGTTGACGGGGCACTTGGTCCACGGTCCAAGCAGATGGTCTGCGCGCGCGACGCCTTCCGCGTAGTTGCACTCCCGTCCGCAGCAGGCGTTGCCGGCGTAGAAGAGGTAGAAGCGGTGGTCGTGGCGGAGGATGTAAGGACCTTCGACCACGCCGGCCTCCCAGGGTTGATCGTTGACGATCAACGTGGTGGGGCTGCCGGTAAGGTGGAGCAGATCTGGGGTGAGTGGCTGAGCCCGAATGGGCGTGGGCTTGCCTTGCGAGTTACCGTCTGTCTTCCAGATGAGGAAAGGGTGGCCATGCTCATCGCGGGCAAAGCACGGATCAATGGATCCGGCCGGTTCGGCGAGGATGGGGCCATGGTCGGTCCACGGGCCGCCGGGAAAGGCCGCGGTGGCGGCGGCGATGGTGAGCCGGTTGTTGGCGCGCGCGCGGGCAACGTAGTAGGCCACAAAGCGGCCGCGATCCTGCACAAGCTCGGGCGCCCAGAAGTCACCGCGGGCCCAGGTGGGCTGCGTCGGAAAAATGGCTCCGGCTGGCGTCCAGGTGAGCAGATCGGTGGAATGAAAGAGAGGAAACTGCGGGCTCCACTCGCCGGAGGTGGCGGAGGCCCAGAACTGGTGGCCCACGCGGAGGATGGTAGGGTCTGGATGATCGCCCGGAAGAACCGGGTTGTTGATCGGGAGGACCTTGGCAAGCGAGAGATGACGAAGGGCCGAGCGCATTGGCTTTGGATGCAGGCCGCCGTGCGCAGGAGGCAGTTTTCAGGGACGACTGGTCGTGAGCGCGGGAGGGTGAGGATCAGACAGCGCCCATGCCTTGAGCTTGCCCATCTGGCGAAGAAGAGAGATGTTGAGGCGCAGAACCTCCAGCCGGGCGTTCAGCAGATCGATGTACGTCTGCCGCTCGTGCATGCGGGCGTTCTGCTCTTCCTGCGGGGGGCGCGGCGGCCCGGCATAGCCTCCGGTCTGCAGCTCGATCAGGGTGCTCTTGAGCTGGTCCTGCGCAATCGACTGCTCGATCTCGGCGAGTTCGAGCCTGATCTGCAGCTCAGCCAAGCCGTGTTGCAGGTGGAGAGCGTCCTCGACGTGCTGGCCGCGCAGACGGACGAGATCGTGGAAGGCGTGCGAGGCTTCGGCCGCGGACTGCCGGGCGCGCGCCTTCCGGCCCGCGTCCAGAAAGGGCAATTGAAAGACGAGGCCGCCCGAGAGTGTGTTGTAGTTGCCCTGGATGTTGTAGTAGCTGGAGACGTTGACGATAGGGCTGATGCGGCCGTACTGGGCCTCGAAGCCGATCTGCGGCCGCCAGGCAAAGCGCGCGTCCCCAAAGGCTCGCTCAAGCTTGGCGCGCGCGCTTGCTTCGACCGAAAGCAGGTACGGCGGCTCACGGTAGGCGGGATCCGCGGGAGCGAGGGCCACGGAAGGAATACTCTCCGGAAGAGCGGCGAGATGCTGCAGACGGAGGCCGGTCAGTTGCGTCAAGTGCTCAATCTGGTTGGCCGTCTCATCCTCGTTGAGCAGACTCTGCAAGCGAATCTGCAGGAGGGTTCGGGAACTGAAGCGCACCGCCTGCGGGCTTTCAAGGCCGGCACGCGCACGCTCTTCGACAATCTTCGCTAGGGCGGCGGCCTGCACCTGCTGTTCCGCGAGCACCGCATGAAGCTGCTGCGCGTGGGCAAGTGAGATGTAGCTGATCGCGGTCTCCTCAACGACCTGGTCCTGGACCTCCTGGAGATTGTCCTCTGCTGCCTCAAGGTCGGCTCGGGCCGCGCGGATGTAGTTGCGCTGGGAGTAGCTAAAGATGAGCGACTGCGCGCCCACGGTGAAGATGGTAGGAACCGAGAGCGTGATTCCATACGCATCGCCAAGGCCCGCAGTGGCCGAGAGACGTGGGATGTAGACGTCATGGGTTTCATCGAGCACGGCCTGGGCATGGCGGACGTCGTCGTCCGCCAGCTTGACGCGAGGATTGTTGCTTAGGGCAAGCGTGACAGCGGATCGGAAGGAGAGCTGCGCAGGAACAACATGGGCTGCACAGAACAGTGGTGTTAGAGCTGCCAGGTACAGCGCGCACCGCGTTCCGGGCTGGCACTTCCGGATCAAAGGCTGCTCCCGCCCGGAGCTGTCGGGCGGAAGGTGAAGCCAGGAAACGGAGTGCCCGCAACCTTTTGCTGCAGGGGCTTGATCTTCAAGCCGTCCTTGAGCACGCTGTTGTCCGCCGCATGCAAGGCAAATGTGTCGTCAACGCCAAAACCTTTCTTGACCTCCACCCGGTCGAGGTTGACGACTCCCACTTCAACCGGGGTCTGCACCAGGCGGTCCCCCACGACACGAAAGACGTATGTGGCAGGACCATCCGTGTGCAAAGCTTCGCGGGGGATTGTCAGAACACCCTTGCGTCGCACATAGACGGTCGACACGTTGACGTTTGTATTTGGAAGAAGCTCTCCGCGTGGGTCGTCCACCTCGATGGTGCAGTCACCAACGTTGCGTCTGCCGGAGACGGTGACAGCCAGCGGAGCGTACTTGATGTGGCCTACCCAGGACTTGTCCATCGCGCCTTCCCAGAAAATGCTCACCTGCTGGCCAACGTGCAGCTTGCCGATGTCTGGCTCATCAAAGAAGGCGCGGATCTCGATCCGGTTCGGATCCGCGATATGGACGAGGTCCGTGCCCGCGTTGACAAAGTCGTTGGGCGAGACGGGGATCAGGTTCACCGTGCCTGCAATTGGCGACGTGATGTTGGCATTGGCGAAGCTGGTCTTCTCGGCCTGCAGGGAGGCTTGGGCGTCTACCACGCGCATCGCCCAGGTGGCCTGATCTCCGGAGCTGAACCTTTTTTCGCTGCGGTCATTGAGCATCTGGACCGTCGCATTGGCGTCCTCCAGGCGTTTCGTCGCGCCGTTGATCTCAGCTTGGGAGGCCGCCCCGCTCTGCTGAAGCTGCCGAAGACTCGCAAGTGCATTCGCTGCGGCAGTCTGCTCCAACTGTGCATGCCTGCGCTCCGCGGCAGAGTTGATGCGTTCCTCCTGCGATCCTCCGCGCTTGACGTTCTCACGATTCTCCTGCGCCGCCAGCAGACCGACTGTAGCCGCGGCCACACGCTGGGCCGCAAAGGGATCTTTCATCTTGACCAGCATCTGGCCTGGCTGCACGTGATCGCCAACATGGACGAAAACCTTCTCGACCACTCCGCTGAAGCTGGCGCGCGCCTGGAACTCGTTCACGGGCACAACCTTCCCGGTCGTCGAAACTGAGGCATCCACATCCTGATAGCCCGCCTTGCCGGTGGCGACTCCGACAGGGTCAGCCTGCAGCCACTGGCTTGCTCCATACGCACAGCCCACGCCGATTGCCAGAGCGAGCGGAATCCACCACCGCCGAGCGGGCGCGGAGAGCAGACGCGTCATGGCACCTCCGCAGCGCTGAGCGGGGCGCTCGGAAGCGTCGCCGCGCGAGTAAAAGGAATGGGGGCAGGCTCAAGAGCCTTGGACATGGCTTCGTTCCCGCCAGATAAAAAATATACCGGGACGCTTCGATCAAGCGGGGTGAAGCCGCCGATCGACCCGGCGCGGGTGTTGATGGAGAGCCGCTCCACGGGGACTCGATGTCTCTTCAGATCTTCGATAAGCCAGTTTCCGTCAGTCCCGATAATGACATAGCGTCCGGCAGACTGCTGGAACTCGGCCAGCGACACGATTGGCAGCGTGTACAGTGAACCCCGGCCTGCCCAAAGATTTTCTTCAGGCGAGTCGTCCCGCCGGTAGAGACGGATAGCAGGAAAGTCCACTGGAAAGACGATGCGCGCCGCCAGCGTGCGGGGTGCGTAATGCTGAAAGGTGAGCGCAAGGAGCGGTTCAGGGATCACGATCGGAGAGGTCGGGGACAGACCCGCCTCCGCTTCAGTGAGGTGGTCCACAACCTTGTAGAACGATTGCTCTTGCTCCACATACCAGAAGCCAACGACCGACTCACGAGAGACAAACCAGGCCATACACAGCAGTACCACGGAGATGGCTGCAAAGCGGAGATGACCAAAGACCCGAAAGGCTGCCACCGTGCCCGCAATTGCGAACCCGAAGCAGACCGGAATCACGAAACGGGACGAAAGCATCCCTCCGTAGATCGAGGCTACGACGTACCCGAGAACGGGATACGCCATCAGGACAGCAACAGCAACCGCCTCATGCAGGGGTAACACATGGTTGGCAACCGGATGGTGGGTGCGTGCATACGCGACCCACGAAGACATTATGCGAGTGGGGCGAGGATCACCAGGCAGAGATGGACGCCTGGCAAGCAGGTGGCCTGCGAAAGCAAGCAGGAGGACCGTAAGAATTGGGTAGAGAATGTACTCGACCATCTCCATGTAACAGTCTGAGACCTGCCGTACGGAGACCTTGTTCCACGCGTATGGCGCGAACTGCGCGATCGAGTTTGCGATCATGGTGCGGAAAGCAAGCAGAGGCGTGGCGGCGAGAGCCATCCCAAGCCAAACCTTGAACAACCCTCGTTGAGGCGTGCGGCGCGTGGCACGGACGATCTCGCCCGCGACAATCGGAAAGAAGGCGAGAATGGCGAAATAGTTGGTGGAAACGCCGGCCGAGAGTGCAAGGATCATTAGCGCAAGGGCTGTGCCTGGGTGCTTTGAAGCGGGATCGACCGCTCGGCTCCATGCGAGGAAGCCAAGCATCGTCAGGCCGTAAAAGAGCGCGTAAGAACGGCTCTCGTAGCTGTAGTCGAATGCAGCCATCGACATGGACATCAGGGTTCCAGCGAGAGCCCATATGGGATTGATGCGGCGGCGAAGATAAAGAAATAGGGAGAGCATGCCGAGCCAGTAGCCGGCGATCGCGGGCATGCGAAGGACGATCTCATGCTCGCCGAAGAGGCTGCGACAGGCATGCACCAGAAGATGAGTCAGCGGAGGATTAGGGTCGGCGCCATCCGCCAGGGCATGCCAGATGGCAGCCGCGCTTGAAAGGCGCGCAATGTGAAGGGTAATCAACTCGTCCAGCCAGAGCAGCTTATATGACGAGAGAACCACGGCCGCCATCACATAAAGCGCTGTGAGCGCAACGAAGCCTTTCACAGGAAACCGGTTGAACCACTCCTGCCCCACTTCGGTCCAGTTACGCTGCTCAACTGCGTCCGAGGTGTCGACCACTGGCCGCGGAGAGAGGCTTGCATTCATACGTTCAGTTCTTCCGGAACCGCTCGCTGGCTTTCAGAAGCAGGGGGCGTCTGGGATTGCTCCTTGTCCTCGTGATACTCCTGCTCTGTGTTAATCTCCCAGAGACTCTGCTTGTCGATCACTCCCGCGAGGATGTTATCCACTGCAACCATCGCGGTGAGCATGGAATGATCCTGGTTGTTATATTTGTGCATTCCGTTCCTGCCTAGAAGGAACAGGTTCTCGTACCGATCCATATAACGCACGATCTCGTCGAAGCGTGCATAGGTCCCAAAGTACGCCGGATACGCCTTTGGGATGCGGAAAACGCAGGAGTCACGCACCTCGGCCGGGTCCAGGATGCCGATGCTGGCGATCTCCCGAATCGCAAACGCCGCAAGGTCATTGTCCGCCATTTTCCACAACGGATCAGTGTCGTAGCAGAAGTACTCAAGACCAATCCATACCTTGCTCGGGTCGGCAACTAGATGCGGACTCCAGTTGTTGAAGATCTGGAGACGCCCAACCAGGACGTCAGGCTCCTGGATATAAATCCATGTGTCTTTCAACAGCGAGCCGTCAGGCGCTGTGAGTAGCAGCCGATCGACTAGAATGCCGACGGTGATGAAATCGCGGTATGCCAGGCCGTCCGCGACCTCTTGTATGTCGTCTGGGATCGGCGTGCGGATCGAGCGGATGAGCTCCCGCACAGGCATTGTAGAGAAGAAGTAATCTCCCGCCAGGGTTACGTGCTTCCCCTCCGGAGTACGCGCCTCCACCGACTCCACACGGGGCTGCCCGTCGGGCCCCTCGCCGAGATTGAGCCCGACAACCTTCCAGCCCAACCGCACCTCACCCCCCTGCTCCTCGATGCGCTGCGCGGCAAGCTCCCAGAGCTGGCCCGGCCCATACTTCGGATAGAGGAAGCGTTCTATAAGCGAGGTTTCCGAATCTTTTTGGCGGATGTCGCCACTCTGCTTCGTCTTCCGAGAAAACAGGGTGCTGAAGAAATGGCTGATTGCCGAGCGCAGCGACAGGCCCTTGATTCGCTGCGCACCCCAGGCTGCAGAGATGGACTCGCAGGGCACACCCCACACCTTCTCCGTATAGCTCTTAAAGAAAGTGAGGTAGAGCTCGCTGCCAAATCTGTTGATTAAGAAGTCTTCAAGCGTCTTCTCCGGGGTCCGCTTGAATAGCCTGGAACGTACGTAACTGGCGCCGATACGCATCGTGCGAAGCAGACCAAGACGGCGAAGAGTGGGCACCGACAACGAGAGCGGGTAGTTGAAGAAGGACCGCATAAAAAAGATGCGGCTAATGCGCGGACGGACAAGCATCACCGCATCCGGATCCTGCGGAGATGCCCCACTGGCGGCAAACACAGTAGTCCGCCGGTTCTGGTACTGCAGGTCGATCGCCTCGTCGCAATGCTCCTTCTCGACAGGCATTAAATTGGTCCACCAATCCATCACACGATCGGACTTTGAAAAGAAGCGGTGACCTCCAATGTCAATGCGGTTGCCTTTGTAGCGGATCGTGCAGGAGATTCCTCCAATCCGATCACTTGCCTCCAGAACGATCGGACGGATCGCGGAGCGGCGACAAAACTCGAGGGCGGCGGTCAGGCCCGCAGGCCCCGCACCGATGACGACGGCAGTTTTATAGTTCGTGGACAACAGGCACCCCATCGACTCAATCCGGCGGCAAATTCGTTCGCTGGCGAACACAGCCCTCCGCAGCGATCTGCTCTGGGTAAGCTGAAAAGGGCTGGACATCTCGCATAGTCCGACACCCTAGACTCAGACGCCCGCCCGTTGGCAGAGGTTAGCCACTGGAGCGAAAAGGTATGTCGCCTGCGCTACATACTATGATGTCACGCAAGCACTTTTCCGGCATCCTCGTCTCGTCAATCGCGACTCCTCGTTTGACTTCCCCTTGCGCCTGTGCAACCTTTACCATCTACTTGCCTTCTGAACCAGAAAGCTACATGGATGCGGACTGGAGAGACGACCCTCCTTGAACGCCCAATTCCAGACTCACCAAACTTGCCTCACGCGTTGTTCAGTCCCCGGAGTTTGCCTTCATGGTGGAAGCGATCGTGCTTTGGAACGAACCGAACAACCTGTCTCACTGGAACTTCAAGCTCGATCCCGGATGGCTTCGCTTCGCAGACATGGTTAAACAGGCCGCGACCTCAATACGACGGGTCAATCCAGACCTGCAGATCGTGCTTGGAGGCGTCTCCTCCTGCGACTGCGACTTTCTGCGCACCATGGCGGCGCAGGGCGTCATGGACTATGTGGATGCCATCGCCGTCCATGGCTTTCCTCTCGACTGGAATCACTGGCAGCTGGCAGAGTGGCCCCAGCGCATCGCTGAGGCTGAAGCGGTGAGCGGGCGGCCAGTCTGGGTGACTGAGGTTGGTGTCTCCTCCTTTGGCGCGCAGGAGGTGCAGGAGTTCGGGTTCAAGCGCACGCTGGAACTGCTGCGGGGCCGCACCGAACGCATCCACTGGTACTCTCTCTTCGACCTGCCGCCCACCTGGCCGGCGGAGACCCGCCACAAAGAGGCGGAAGGCTCCTCCTACTATCGCCACTACTATCTTGGCCTGATCGACTCCGAAGGCAAACCAAAGCTCGCCGCCAGGCACTTCCCTGTAGATGGAAGCGTCGGCTTCTGCCAATGGTTTCACTTTCAAGATCCCAGGCTCCATGACGCCGTCCAGTGGATGCAGCAGCATCATGTGCAGTACCTGCGGACCGGGCTCAGCTGGGCAGACTCATTCCGGCCCGGAGCTACAGAGTGGTTCGATCGCCAAATGGAGATGCTTGCACCCTTCCGTGTAGCCCTCACCCTCTGCTTCACGCCCGCGCATCTTGGGCTGGAGGATCACCACACCAGCCCGCCCCGCGACAATCGTCAGTTTGCAGAGTTCGCCGCCTGGGCAGTCGACCGCTACGCGCCAGCAGTTCAGTCTGACTCTCAGCTTCAGGAGGCACTTGAAATCGCATGAGGATTCCTTCCCGATCAAAGCAGATACTGATTACCGGGGGCGCCGGATTCGTGGGGTCCCATCTTGCAGATGGCCTTCTGGCTGTCGGCCATAGGGTCCGCGTGCTCGATGACCTAACCCCCCAGGTGCATCAAAACGGCCGGCCCGATTACCTCTCGCCAGAGGTTGAGCTGGTTGCCGGCGACGTGCGGGATCCGAATCGTCTGCGCGAGGTGCTGAACGGCGTGGACGTCATCTTCCACTTCGCCGCGACCGTGGGCGTGGGTCAATCGATGTACGAGATCGCCCGCTACATGAGTGTGAATACGCAGGGCACCGCGGAGCTGCTTCAAGCAATTCTTGATAATCACACACCCATCGAGAAAATCATCGTGGCTTCCTCTATGTCCATCTATGGCGAGGGTCAGTATCGCTGCGGGCAGTGCGGCCTGGCTGCCTTTCCGCCCGTCCGCCCCGTGGCGCAACTGAAAGCCGCTGTGTGGGACCTTCACTGCACCGTATGCGAGGGGCTCCTTCTGCCCGTGCCCACAGCCGAGAACAAGCCTTCCGAGATCAACTCGATCTATGCGCTCTCAAAACGCGACCAGGAAGAGCTCTGCATGATCTACGGTCGCACCTATGGCGTCCCGGTCACGGCACTGCGCTTCTACAATATTTACGGAACGCGGCAGGCGCTCTCCAACCCGTATACCGGCGTAGCGGCCATCTTCGCCGCACGGCTCATCAACAACCAGAATCCGCTGGTCTTTGAAGACGGCGAGCAGATGCGGGACTTTGTCAGCGTGCACGACATCGTACGCGCCAACCTTCTCGCCATGGAAAGTCCCGCAGCCGACGATCAGGTGATCAACGTCGGTGGGGGCGTTCCCATCAGCATCCGCCGGGTTGCGGAGATTCTCGCTGAGGCTCTCGGCAAACCGGAGCTGACCCCGGTCATCACGCAGAAGTATCGCGCGGGCGATATCCGCCACTGCTTCGCCGACCTGACACGCGCCCACGCGCTCCTGGGCTACACTCCCACCGTGACGCACGAAGAAGGCTTTCGCGAGCTTGCCGCCTGGCTCGCCGGCCAAAAGGCCGAAGATAAAGCGGAGACCATGTTGCAGGAACTAAGTGCATATGGGTTGACTGCATGAGCCGTGCCACACAAAGCGGGTCCCGGCCGGCCAGATCTATCCTCATTACGGGCGGTGCAGGGTTCATCGGATCGAACCTCGCCGAAAGGCTCCTGAGCCAGCCGGATACAAGGGTGCGCGTCTTCGACGACCTCTCAAGATGCGGCGTCGCACATAACTTGGCATGGCTGCGCAGTCTTGCCGACAGCGAGCGGCTGGAGTGGGTCCCTGGCGACATCCGCAATCCGTCTGACGTAGCACGGGCCGCGGAAGACGTCGATGAGATCTATCACCTTGCCGCGCAGGTCGCAGTCACAACATCCGTAGAGGCGCCTCGGGACGATCTTGAAATCAACGTCATTGGGACCTTTAATGTGCTTGAGGCTGCCCGCCGTTCGGCCAACAACCCCTTTCTGCTCTTTACCTCGACCAACAAGGTCTACGGCGCGCTGCGGGGCGTGCCCACAGTCCTTGAAGGTACTCACTATCGCGCCCAGGACCAGAACTTTGGCGGTGTCGGTGAGCTCGAACCCCTGGACTTCCACTCACCCTACGGCTGCTCTAAAGGCGCCGCCGACCAGTATGTGCACGACTATGCACGTATTTACAACCTGCCTACCGTTGTCTTCCGCATGTCCTGCATCGCGGGCCCACGCCAGTTCGGTACGGAAGATCAGGGCTGGATCGCCCACTTTCTCTATTCGGTTCTGGAGCGCCGGCCCATCACCATCTACGGCGACGGCTACCAGGTCCGCGACATCCTTCATGTCTATGATCTCGTCGATGCAATGGAAGCGGCGCATGTCGCGAGGGACACAACCGCAGGGGAGATTTACAATGTGGGCGGCGGCCTGGAGCGTTCGATCAGCGTCGCCGATGCGCTTCAACACATCCAGGCGCTCACCGGCATCGCCCCGCATTTGCGTTCGAGCGAAGTGCGGCCCGGGGACCAGCCACTTTACATCTCGGACACCAGTCGACTCACCGCACACACAGGCTGGCTGCCCCGGCGCTCCCGGACTGACATCTTTCAGGCCGTCTATCGCTTCTGGCAGCGAAATCGCGAACTCCTCACGTTGCATCGTACCTCCGCGGCCGCTGGAGGCGCTCTCATAGAAGCCGACCTTGTCAGTCAGGAGATGGCTTGAAATACGCGCTCGTCAATCCTTTCTGGAGCTTCCAGGGCTCCACATACTTCGGCTGTGCGGAGCCGCACTTTCCGCTCGAACTCCTTTCCGCGCGAGAGATGCTGCGTGCCGCGGGACATGATGTGCTGCTCGTCGATGCATGGATGGAGCAACTCACCCCGGCGCAGGTTGTCGCGCGGCTGGACGGCTTCCACGAGGACTTCTTAGTCATCCCCACCGCTCCGTCCTACCTCTTTTGGAGATGCCCGCAGCCGGAGTTGCGGGTCCCGCGGCAGTGGATCGCCGCGCTGCAACGCACCTCGAAGGTCGTCGTCATTGGGCCACACGGCTCGGTGACCCCGGTGGCGACTATGGAAAAAACCGGTGCTTCCATCGTCCTTCGCGGAGAGCCCGACCAGACGCTGGCGCTGCTTGCCACCCATCCCTGGGAGATGATTCCCGGATGCGTCTGGCGAGACTCCAACGGAGTCCTCCACACGACTCCAGGCCTGGGCGAGACCGATATGCGGGCTGTGGGCACTCTCGATTACTCCGACTACGCCGTTGAGCGTCACCACCATCTTCATCACATCTTTCCCGCAAACGGTGCGGACCACCTGCACCACGGCGCGGAGGTGGAGTTCGCCCGGGGATGCCCCTACGCCTGCACCTTCTGCAACAAGACGCTCTTCCGCAACAAGTACCGCGAACGGACTCTACCCGCAGTTCTTGCGGAGATCGACCAACTCATCGCTCGCGGCGTCGACTATATTTACTTTATCGATGAAATCTTCGGAGTCGGCAAACAGGTACGCGCCTTGCTGGAGGCAATCGCCACACGCCCTGTGTCCATCGGCTTTCAGACCAGGATCGATCTCTGGGATGAAGAGTCCATCGAGCTGCTCGCGCGGGCACACTGCGTCTCCTTCGAGTGTGGTGTCGAAAGCATCACCGATGAAGGCCGCGATGCCATGAACAAAAAGTGCCGCATCACGACCGAGCGCATTACGGAGCTTCTTATCTTTGCCCGGCAGCGCATCCCCTGGGTTCAGGCAAACCTCATTAAAGTGCCGGAAGACGATGCAGCCCTTGTCGCGGCCTGGCAGACTAACCTCAAAGCGCAGGGCGTCTGGGTCTCCGAGCCGGTTCCTATGTTCCCATTTCCCGGCTCCCCCGAATATGTAACAACCTTTGGCGCGCAGCCGGATGAAGCCGCCTGGGAGAGAGCCCACGCCCATTACCTCCAGTCATTTGCTGATCGTGGCTGGTCAGACATACAGTCGGAACGTCCTTTATCACTGGCCGAACTCGACTTCCCCGTTCAGGAGCCAGCGTGCGCGTTCTGCTGACCACGGATACGATGGGTGGCGTCTGGTCTTTCACCTCAACCCTGGCGCGGGGCCTTTTAGACGCCGGACATTCTGTGGCGCTGGTCAGCTTCGGCCCGAAGCCTGCCTGCGATCAGGCTGCCACCATGGCAGTCTTCTCAACCGCCTTCCCAGGGCGCTTCAGCTTCTGCGCCTCTGACGCACCACTTGAGTGGATGACCTCCAACGACCGTGCCTGGAAGGTCGGCAGCAGCGTCCTCGCGCGGGTCATGAACGAGTTTGCCCCCGACATCCTTCACACCAGCCAGATGTGTTTCGGCCGCATGAACGATGTGCTGCCCGTCCTTGTCACCGCACATAGTGACGTCCTCAGTTGGGCCGAGTCGACCCTTCGGCCGGAAGGCCTCGCGCGGCTCGAGCATACCGCATCGCCGGCCTGGCTCAGAACCTATCGCACGCTCGTGGAGCGCGGTCTCCGCGAGGCCGCTATGGTCGTTGCGCCCACCCGCTGGATGGCCGACACAACCGCCAGGCTCTTTAGCCTGCGGTCCGTGCCCGAGGTCATCGCCAACGGCATTCCGCCACGCACAGCAAGCGCCAGACCGCGCAGGCTGCAGGCCATCACCGCGGGCCGCCTTTGGGATGAAGCGAAGGGGCTCGACATTTTGAGCGAGGTTGAACCCCCCATGCCGTTTCTGGTGGCCGGCAGAGGGAAACGCTTCGCCGTCGAGTCGAAGGACGGCTTCATCTGGCTGGAACCCCGCCCCCACGCAGACCTGCTCTCACTTTTCTCAGAGAGCGCCGTCTACGTCGCCACCTCTGTCTACGAGCCCTTCGGCCTCGCGCCCCTCGAAGCCGCGGAGCAGGGCTGCGCCATCGTCGCCCGCGACATTCCTTCCTTCCGTGAGGTCTGGAAAGATGGTGCGTCGTACTTTACCTCGGCAGGCTCTCTGCAACACATCCTGAGCAGCCTGGCCGGCAACCCCCGCCGCCTCCGTGGCGCGCAGTGCCGCGCCCGCCTCCGTGCCCGTCGCTACAGCGCCCACGCCATGGCCGAAGGCTACCTCGCCCTCTACAACAAACTGGTCACCACCGTCGCCATGGAGCAGGAGTCCGAGCTCGCACATGCCTGAGCTGCGCATCGCCTATTTTGCTCACAGCCTGCGCTCGGATTGGAACAACGGCAACGCCCATTTTCTTCGCGGCCTGCTACGTGCGCTGCATAGCCTTAACCATGCCGTCACCGCCTTCGAACCGGCCACCGGGTGGTCGTTCGACAATCTTCTGACCGAGCCAAAGGGCCGCCAGTCCCTTGATGCCTTCAAACAGACCTACCCGGAGCTCGACCTCCAAACCTACGCTCCTGCCGAGCTGGACCTCGACGACGCCTCTCTCTGGCAAGAGCGCCTGCAGGGCGCGCAAATCGTCATCCTTCATGAGTGGAACCCGCCCGCCCTAGCACATCTGCTCCTCCACCTGCGCAGGAAGCTCCACTTCAAACTGCTGTTCCATGACACTCATCATCGCGCCTCGTCCTCTCCCGCCAGCTTCGCCACACTCGGGCTGGAATCCTTCGACGGCATCCTTGCCTTTGGCGAAACACTGCGCCAGATCTACCTCGACCGCTTCGGTCTGCGGCGCGTCTGGACCCTCCACGAGGCCGCCGACACCACTGTGTTTCGGCCCTTCCCGAACCAGCCTGTCGAGCAGGACCTCGTCTGGATCGGCAACTGGGGCGAGGGCGAACGCGCCGACGAGATCCGCGAGTATCTGGTGGAGCCTGCAACCGCCTTCCACGGCACGTGCAGGATCTTCGGCGTCCGCTATCCCGCAGACGGACTCCACGCGCTGCAACACGCGCACACCGCCTATGGCGGCTACCTGCCAAACCTCGAGGCTCCCACCGTTTACGCCCGCTCGCGCCTCACCCTGCACATCCCCCGGCAGCAGTACACCGCACTCATGACCGGCATCCCCACCATCCGCGTCTTTGAGGCCCTCGCCTGCGGCATCCCTCTGCTCTCCGCGCCTTGGCAGGATACCGAGGAGCTCTTCCGCCCCGGAGATCTTCGCTTCGTCCCCACGGGCGCCGCCATGCGCGAGCAGATGCAGGAAATTCTCGAAGACCCTCGCGCCGCCTTGCAACAGGCCGCCCAGGGGCTTGCCACCGTTCTTGACCGCCACACCTGCCTGCACCGCGCGCAGCAGCTTACCCAGGTCTGCCTGGAGGTCCTCTCATGAAGATCTTTGCCTTCGGCTCCTCAATCGTCTCCTCCTACTGGAACGGCGCCGCCACCTACTACCGCGGCTGTTACAAATACCTCTCCCGCCTCGGCTACCACATCACCTTCGCCGAGCCCGACGCCTACAGCCGCCAGCAACACCGTGACAACGTCGACCTCTCCTTCGTCGACTCCATCGTCTACCAGCCCGCCCACGTCGACGGAGGACGCGATCTCGACCGCATGGTGGCCCTCGCCGCGCAGGCCGACATCGTCGTCAAACACTCCGGCATCGGCTGCGACGACGCTGCGCTCGAAGCCCGCATCCCCCAGGCATGCTCCCCCTCGGCCATGACCTTCATCTGGGATGTCGATGCCCCCGCCACCATCGGCCGCATGCGGGCCGCACCCGCCACCGATGCCCTCGCCCGCTCCACCCGCCTCTACGACGCCATCCTCACCTATGGCGGCGGCCCGCTCGCCCGGCAGGGCTTCCTCGAGTTCGGGGCTCGCGCCTACTACAGCATGTACAACGGCCTCGATCCAGACACACATCATCCGGTCGCCCCCGACCCCTCCCTCGCCTGCGACCTCGCCTTCCTCGGCAACCGCCTCCCGGACCGCGAAGCCCGCGTCGATGAGCTCTTCTTCCGGGCCGCGGCTCTGAGCCCAGAGCAGCGATTCCTGCTCGGCGGCGAGGGCTGGTCCGATAAGCCCATGCCCACCAACGTCCGGTACATCGGCCACGTCCCCACCGCCGGCCACAACCGCCTCAACGCCTCCGCCGGCATGGTGCTCAACATCAACCGGGCCTCCATGGCGGACTTTGGCTTCTCCCCGCCCACTCGCGTGTTTGAGGTAGCAGGCGCCGCCGCCTGCATGATCTGCGATGACTGGCCCGGCCTGGCCGACTGCTTCAAGCCTGGCTCCGAGGTGCTCGTCGCCCGCACCGCGGAGGAGGTCGCCGCCGCCCTCGCAGACCACACCCCCGCCGCGCGCACATGCATCGGCGAAGCCTTCTACGCACGGGCTCTGCGTGACCACACCTATGCCCAGCGCGCTGCCCAGGCCGACTATGCCTTTCGTCAGTGCGCCGCACGCCGCCGCTCCGCGGCCCCCCGCCAAACCGAATCCCTGGCCACCCTCGCGGACTGGGACACCGTCCCGGGCTGGCGACAGACCGCCGCGCGCCTCACCTCCGCGCCCGCCACGGTAGCTCACGCATGAAGATCGTCTTCTTCGGCCTCACCGTCACCTCCTCTTGGGGCAACGGCCACGCCACCACCTACCGCTCCCTGCTCAAGGCTCTCGCCGCCCGCGGGCACACCCTCCTTTTCATTGAAAAGGACGTGGACTGGTACCGCGACAATCGCGATCTGCCCACGCCACCCTTCTGCTCTCTCCATCTCTATTCCTCCTGGCAGATTGAGCACGCAGCCCTCATTAAGCTCGCCGCCGATGCGGATGCCATCGTCATCGGCTCCTACTTTCCCGACGCCATCGCCGCCGCCGAAGCCTTGCTGGAGCACACCCCCGCCCCGCTCCTCTTCTACGACATC
Organism: uncultured Acidobacteriaceae bacterium; assembly: GCA_964252505.1. GTDB lineage: Bacteria > Acidobacteriota > Terriglobia > Terriglobales > Acidobacteriaceae > Edaphobacter. The sequence goes on along the minus strand of CAXUNW010000001.1, from coordinate 1,826 downwards.
GACACCCCTATCACGCTTGCGGCCCTTGCCGCCAATGGCGCCACGGCCTACCTCACGGGCGCGCTCATCCCGCACTTCGCCGCCTACCTCAGCTTCTCTGGCGGTCCCGCCCTCCAGGTTCTCACTACGACCTACGGTGCCCGCCGCGCCGTCCCCTTCTTCTGTTCAGTCGATCCCGATCTCTACCGCCCCGCGCCCAGTCAGCCCCGCTTTGCCTGTGACCTCAGCTATCTCGGAACCTATGCGCCGGACCGCCAGCCGAAGCTGATCGAACTCCTGAACGCACCCGCCGCGCTCCTCCCCGACTACACCTTCCGCGTCGCAGGGCCCATGTACCCGGCCGAAACCACCTGGCAGCCGAACGTCCACCACCTCGCACACCTCGCCCCCCCCGATCATCCAGCCTTCTACAACTCCTCCCGCCTCACCCTCAATCTCACCCGTGCAGAGATGGTCGAGCTTGGCTACTCGCCCTCCGTGCGCCTCTTTGAGGCCTCCGCATGCGGCGCCGCCATCCTCTCTGACGCTTGGGCAGGCTTGGACACCTTTCTCACTCCCGGCGAGGAGATCCTCATCGCCCACTCTGCGCGGCAGGTCGCCGATCTCCTGCAGAACCTCTCGGACGCTGACCGTCTCGCTCTCGGCCGGCGGGCGCGGGCACGCATCCTCGCTGAGCACACCTCCACCCAGCGTGCCCTGCAGTTTGAGGCTGTCATGGCCGCGCTCTAGCCCAGCACATCGGCAAACGTGTGCAGACACCAGTCCGGCTCCTCGGCCAGCAGCGCCTCATAGGGAAATATTCCCGTAGCCACCGCCATCACGCGCAGCCCGCAGGCCTTCGCCGCCCGCACATCCTCCGGCGTGTCCCCGGCAACACACACCCTCGCCCGCTCCCCGCACGCCCCCCTTGCCATCGCAAGCGCGTTCCCAAAAACGTCCCGACGCGTCTCGTAGCCATCGCTATACGCCCCGAAAGCAAAGCGATCCAGAATGCAGGCACGCGCCAGCTTCGCCCGGCCAATTCGTTCCAGGTTGCCCGTTGCCACGCCCAGCAACGCTCCGCGCCCTTTCAGATGGTCCAGAACCTCCGCGATCCGCGGCGTCGGCTCTGTGTCGAACTCCCCCACCCGTCTCTCCACAAACGCGCCCATCGCTGCCTGTGCCGCCGCCATCTCAGGCCGCCATGACGCCTCCGGAACTCCCGCCAGCAGCAGCGCATCGCGCAGGATGCCGCCGTCCGTGTTGCCGTGGGTCACCACACCATCCAGGTTCATCGGCCGCCCCGCAAGGACGCTCAGCGCCTCGCAAAAAGCAAAATAATGCACCGCGTCCCTGCAGTTCAGCAGCGTCCCATCGATGTCGAACAGATAAACATCGAACCCGTCCCAGGCCGTCATGCCGTCAACGCCCTCAGTTCTTCGCCAACCCTCGCCACGACGCCCGCCCAGTCGCCCGCGCTCTCCTGCCGAACCAGATGCATCGTCGGGTACCACGCCGTCTCCTTCCCCTGCTCCATCCAACGCCAGTCGGCCGCCCTCTCCAGCATCACCAGGACCGGCTTACCCAAGGCTCCGGCAAGGTGCGCCGCCAGCGTATCCACGGTCACCACCACGTCCATGTTGGCGATCATCGCCGCGAGCGCCGGTAGCCCATCCCCGCAGAGGGCTACGGCATCCCGCAGCCCCGCGGTCGCCTCCCGCCGCGCATCGCCGCCCTGCAGGCTCCAGAACACCGCACCCGGCATCGACAGAAGCGGACGAAGCGCGGCCATCGGAATGGACCGTCCAGGGTTCCACTCTCCCCCTGCCCACACCACCCCAACCTTC